>DOWL01000109.1:0-44354 GCA_003519585.1 Nocardioides sp.
CGATCAGCCGGAGTGTGGACTTCGACCACCCCGACCCCTACAAACCCAACGGACCACCCGGTCAGACCGGAGACCACAACGCCGCACCCCTCGGGCGTCGACATCACCGAGCCAAAACCCACCTCAACTACCGGGTCCGACAACTCGGCCCCGGGATCTACCTCTGGCGCACACCCCACGGCCTCTACCGCCTCGTCGACCCGACCGGCACTCACCGCCTCGACCTGCAGTAGTGCGCTGACGTCCTACCCGGTGTGGTCGTGGCGTCGCTACGTTCGCCGTACGGCCTCATCTCGGGAAGGAGCCGGATGGCACGCACGCCTTTGCTCGCTGGCTTGCTCGTCGGTCTCGTATTGCTCAGTGGGTGCGCCGACGACCCCGAGCCGAAGTTCGAGGACTGGGAGCCGTCCGCGACTGCCTCGTCGGAGCCGGCGCCGGAGCCATCGATGCCGGCCAGTTCAACGCCCACGCCTGCACAGAACCTCAGCCCACGTTCGTTGGTCGATGCCTGGTTGACGGCCTGGACGCATGCCTTGCGATCCGGCGACGTCGATGACGTGCGAGTGCTCTCGTCTCCCGACTGCGTCAGCTGCAGCCGCCTCACCACCAAGGTCGAGGCGCTCTACGCCAAGGGCGGGCGTCTCGACACCGAGGGCTGGGCGCCGACTCGCGTCGCGCGTGCGCCTGGGTCACGGGACGAGACACCGACGTTTGTCATGCAGGTACGTCAAGCGCGACAAACGCTGTACGGCGCCGACGGAAATATCGTCGAGGTCACTCCTGCTGCAACCGTTCCGATGCGCATGACTCTGGTCGCGGCCGGCGAGGGCTGGATCTTGGGGACGCTGGAGATTCTCGAATGACTCTCGCACTCGTTACCGTCGCACTCCTTCTTAGCTTCAGCGCGGCGGACGAGCCCGGCCCAGTTACAGCTGACGACGGAGCGTTCAACGTCGAGATCCAGCACACAGATCTGGGGCAAGTGTCCGGATCGACTGATGAGAGCGGCGATGCCGGCCCGATCCGCGACTCTGGGCTGGATGCGATCTGCGTAGCGACGGCCATGACCCTGGGTGAGGACATCTACTCGTTCTGCGACATCCCGCCCGACGAGGTTGTCGCACTGACGCCAGACATGGTCGCTGTGGCCTTCGCCCGAATAGCGCCGCCGCCACCCACACTGCAGATCCAACCTCCCAACGGGCGGACGCTGGTCAACCTCGACACCAACTTCTACGCCGAGACCGGCGAGCTGGATCGGGTCCTGACCTTGTTGGGCCAGCGGGTGGAGTTGCACATCGTCGCGGCGACGTTCACCTGGCGGTTCGGTGACGGTGACTCGCTGACGACCGACCAGCCCGGCTCGCCGTACCCGAACCTCGAGGTGACCCATCGCTACCTCGCCAAGGGTCACGTGACGCCGAGCGTCGACACGACCTACACGGCGCAGTTCCGGGTGAGCGGTGGCCCGTGGCGTGCCGTACCCGGCTCGGTGACGGTGACCGGAGCGCCGGTCGGGCTGGAAGTCCTCACGGCCACACCGACGCTGGTCGGATACGACCGGCGCTAGCCGCTCGCGGCCTCCAGCACCCCGACGCACCAGCGACCGGCCTCGTCGGTGAGGTCCGTGGACGCCGGCGCGGTGGCGGGCCGGGCCACTTCGCAGACCAGCCAGGCATCGCCGAACAGGCCTCGGTACGACGCGCGCTGGGTGCCGTCCTTGGCCGTGCAGGTCAGGGCCACCGTCGGATTGCCGAACGGCGGCGCGTCCGCAGCAACGCAGCCGGCGCCCTTGCTGGCCTTGGTGACCAGCTGCTGCGCCTCGTCGGCGCTCACCGGCGGCGCGAAGACCCAAGCTCGCGCCTCGCCGACGTCCTGGACGGCGTAGGCGCAGCCGAACTCGTGCACGACATCGGTGCCGGAGCCGACGTCGAGCTGGTCGCCGTTCTCCCAGGCCCGGACGTCCGGGACCGAGCCGAGGACGGCGTCCACCTGGCGCTCGTCGATCGCGTCACAGAACGGCGCGCGGGCGACCACCGCCGCGGAGGTGTCGTAGCCGGTGAGCGAGGTCGTGGTGAACGGCTCCTGCGCCGTACCGCCGGGCTCGTCCTTCGTATCCCCGAGCAGCAGGACGCCGACCACGACCGCGGCGAGGGTCGCCACCGCCGCGGTCACGACCAGGACGACGGGACGGCGCACGGGTTCAGCCTAGGGAGATGGGGTGCGATTGAATGAACGCGATGTGCGCCCCTCGCGAGATCCACGCCGCCGCGGCCGCGCAGCTCGCGGAGACCGGCGAGCTGAGCCTCGACCGTCGACAGACGTTCGCGCTCCGGCTCGACCGCTACTGGCCAGACCTCGCCGCCGCCGTCGCGGAGATCCACCCCGACCCCGAGGTCGCCGACCCACTGCTGACCCGGCTGGTGCGCGCCGCGGCAGCGGCGTACGCCGAACGATCCGACGACCTGCACGAACTCGACCAGCGCCGGCTGCTCACGCCGGATTGGCTGCAGCAGCCCCGGATGTTCGGCTACGCCTGCTACGCCGAGCGGTTCGCCGGCGACCTCCCGGGGGTGGCTCGCCACCTGGACCACCTCGAGGCACTCGGGGTCACCTACCTGCACCTGATGCCGCTCCTCCAGCCGCGGGAGGGGGACAACGACGGCGGGTACGCCGTACAGGACTATCGCGCGGTGCGGGCCGACCTCGGCACCACCGAGGACCTGCGCGACCTCGCCACGACCCTGCGCCGGCGGGGGATCAGCCTGGTCGTCGACCTCGTGCTCAACCACGTGGCCCGCGAGCACGAGTGGGCCGAGCGGGCGCGCGCCGAGCAGCCTCCGGCGCTCGGGGAGTCCCACGGATACCGCGACTACTTCCACGTCTTCCCTGACCGCGAGCTGCCCGACGAGTACGAGCGGACTCTCCCGGAGGTCTTCCCCGACTTCGCCCCCGGCAGCTTCAGCTGGGACGACGACCTCGACGGCTGGGTCTGGACGACGTTCAACGAGTGGCAATGGGATCTCAACTGGGGAAACCCGGCGGTGCTGCAGGAGTTCGCCGAGATCATCCTCTGGCTGGCCAACCTGGGCGTCGAGGTGTTCCGTCTCGACGCGATCGCCTTCCTCTGGAAGCGGATGGGCACCAACTGCCAGAACCAGCCTGAGGTGCACGCGATCACCCAGGCGTTGCATGCGGTGACCCGGATCGCGGCTCCGGCCGTGGCGTTCAAGGCCGAGGCGATCGTCGGCCCCCGCGACCTGGTCCAGTACCTCGGCACCGGCCCACACGCCGGCCGGGTCAGCGATCTCGCCTACCACAACAGCCTCATGGTGCAGACCTGGTCCATGCTCGCCACCGGCAACAGCGTGCTCGCGCGGCACGCGCTCGCGGCCCTGCCGGCCACCCCCAGCACCGGCACCTGGATCACCTACGTGCGCTGCCACGACGACATCGGATGGGCCGTCGACGACTCGGACGCGTACGCCGCCGGCGTGACGGGCCCCGGCCACAGGCAATTCCTCTCCGATTGGTACGCCGGTGAATTCGCGGGCTCATGGGCGGAGGGGCTGGTCTTCCAGGCCAACCCCGAGACGGGGGACCGGCGGATCAGCGGCACCACGGCGTCCCTGGCCGGGCTGCACGAGGGCCAGCCGATCCCCGACGAGGAGGCCGCGCTCGCCCGGCTGTTCCTCGCCCATGCGATCGCCGCGGGCTGGGGCGGCGTACCCGTGATCTGGAGCGGGGACGAGCTGGCCCAGCCCAACGACCCCGCCTGGGCCGCCGAATCGGGGCACGAGGACGACAACCGCTGGGCGCACCGCCCGCGGCTGGACTGGTCGCGCGCCGCGGCCCGCGACGACACCCGGACCGTCCCCGGGCGGGTCTTCTCCGGGTTGGCCCACCTGGCCCGGGTCCGGGCCGCCCTGCCCCAGCTGCACGCCTCCGCGAGCATCTCGGTGCTCCCGGACACCGACGACGGCGTGCTCGCGGTGGTCCGCCGGCACGCCTCGGGCGGCTTCGTCGGGCTCTACAACGTCTCCGACCGGCGGCGTCCGTTCGACCTCCACCGACTTCGCGCGGCCGGCCTCACCACGCCGTACGACGCCCTCGGCGGTCACGTGCTCGAGGTCGGCGGGGACGGCGTGCTCTGGCTCCCGCCGTACGCCGCGTGGTGGGTGGTGGACGCGCCGCGCTGACGTTTCTCCGGGTCAGCCACCTGTCCCGTACATTCGATCCACGTGATTCGCTTCGAGAAGGTCACCAAGGCCTATCCCGGAACGGGCAACCCCGCACTCGACCAGGTCAGCATGGACATCGAGAAGGGTGAGTTCGTCTTCCTGGTCGGTCAGTCGGGTTCGGGCAAGTCGACCGCGCTGCGGCTCGTGCTCCGAGAGACCCGTTCGACCGGTGGCCGGGTGCACGTGGCGGGCAAGGACCTCAACCGGCTCGCCGGCTGGAAGGTCCCGCGGCTGCGCCGCCAGATCGGCACCGTCTTCCAGGACTTCCGGCTGCTGCCCAACAAGACCGTCTCCGAGAACGTCGCCTTCGCGCTCCAGGTGATCGGCAAGCCGAGGGCCGAGATCAAGAAGGTGGTCCCGCAGACCCTCGAGCTCGTGGGGCTGCAGGGCAAGGGCGACCGGATGCCCGACGAGCTCTCGGGTGGCGAGCAGCAGCGGGTGGCGATCGCCCGCGCGTTCGTCAACCGGCCGATGATCCTCATCGCCGACGAGCCCACCGGCAACCTCGACCCCACCACCTCGGTCGGGATCATGAAGCTGCTCGACCGGATCAACCGCACCGGCACCACGGTGCTGATGGCGACCCACGACGCAGGGGTCGTCGACCAGATGCGCAAGCGGGTCATCGAGCTCGACCACGGTCACGTCGTACGCGACGACGCCCAGGGCGTCTACGGAGTACCCGGCTGATGCGGCTGAGGAACGTCTTCTCCGAGCTCGGTCAGGGGCTGCGGCGCAACGTCTCGATGCACGTCGCGGTGGTGCTCACGCTCTTCGTGTCGATGACGCTGCTGGGTCTCGGCGTGCTGATGAAGCAGCAGACCGACATCGCGACCCGCTACCTCGGCGACCAGCTCCAGGTCACGGTCTACCTCTGCCGTGACGGCGACTCCAACCCGGCCTGCGCCGGGGAGGTGACCGACGAGCAGAAGCAACGGATCGAGCAGGCGATCACCGACAACCCCGAGACCGCCGACGTCCGCTTCGAGTCGAAGGAGGAGGCGTTCGCGAAGGTCAAGGAGCTGTACGGCGACGACCAGTTCGACGGCCCCAACCCGGCACTCACCGCCGACGACATGCCGCAGTCGTTCTG
The DNA here is from genome assembly GCA_003519585.1 of Nocardioides sp. Classification (GTDB taxonomy): domain Bacteria; phylum Actinomycetota; class Actinomycetes; order Propionibacteriales; family Nocardioidaceae; genus Nocardioides. The sequence continues at coordinate 5,335 of DOWL01000109.1, forward strand.
GATCACGCTCGAGGATCCCGAGAAGTACGAAGGCGTCACCAGTGCGGTGCAGACCCTCGACGGGGTCTCGCAGATCCGCGACCTCCGCGAGACGCTCAAGCCGCTCTACGAATGGCTCGGTGCCCTCAAGTACGGCTCGTGGGCGATCGCGGCGTTCCTGTTGCTGGCCGCACTGCTGCTGGTCGCCAACACCATCCGGCTCGCGGCGTTCGCGAGACGCCGGGAGATCGCGATCATGCGGCTCGTGGGTGCCTCGACGCTCTACATCGCCCTGCCGTTCCTGTTGGAGGCACTGGTCACCGCCGTGATCGGCGTGGCCATGGCCGCGGGTGCGCTCGGGGCGTTCATGTACTTCGGCGTGCACCAGCGGATCGCCACCTCGATCTCGTTCATGCCCTGGATCGGGGTGGACGACTACACCCGGGCGCTGGTCGTCATCGCCATCCTCGGACCGCTGCTCACGCTGGTTCCGACACTCCTGCTGACCCGCAAATACCTCAAAGTCTGACCTCGGGCATCTAACGTCGGGGCCGTCCCAACCAGTTACTTCCCCGACTGTGAGGAACCCCGTTGCGCGCCTTCCCCAGCGCAGCCAGAGGCCCTGCCCTGGTGTGCCTGCTGCTCGTGGCGACCCTTGGTACGGCGGCCCCGGCGGCCCGGGCCGGCGAACGCGACGACCTCAAGGACCGGCAGGACCAGGTCCAGGCCCAGATCGAGCAGACCCAGGAGGATGCCGAGGAGGCCAGCAAGGCGGTCAACCAGGCCAAGGCGGATCTGGCGTCCGCCGAGGCCCAGTTGGTCAATGCCCAGTCGGCGTACGCCGGCGCGCAGGCGCACGTGGCCGACGTACAGGCCAAGCTCCAGGCGGCCCAGGCCAAGGACGCCGAGATGCAGGCAGCCCTGGCCGTCGCACAGGCCAACCTCGAGAAGGCGCGCGCCGACGTGGTCGCCGGCCAGGCCGCCCTCGACGCGCAGCAGGCCCAGGTCAAGGACACGGTCGTCGAGGTCTACCAGCAGGGCTCGCCCGCGCTGATGGCGTGGACCGGCTATCTGCAGTCCCAGACGCCGGCCGACCTGATCCGCAAACTGGAGTACGCCGACACGCTCATCGAGGACCAGAACACGGTCTTCGACCAACTGCATGCCGCCGAGGTCGCCCTGCGTGAGGAGCGGGCGCGCGTGCGCGACGCCGAGGACGCCGCGGACGAGCAGGCCGACCTGGCCGCGCAGCAACTCGCCAACGTCCAGCGGCTCGAGGCCGAGGCCGAGACGGCGGCCAACGCCGCGCTGCTCGCCCAGAACGAGGTGACGCTGACCGTCGCCGCACGGGAGCAGGCCCAACGCAAGGCCGAGCGGGCGCGTCGGCACGACCTCGAAGAGCTGGCGAAGCTCAAGAAGCAGGAGCGCAAGATCAAGCAGCAGATCATCGCTGCTGCCGCCGCCGATCAGAGCGTCGGCTACGTCGGCAGCGACGACGGCTTCCTGCTGCCGCCGGTGAACGGGTCGGTCACGTCGCCGTTCGGCTACCGGATCCACCCGATCTACGGCTACTGGGGTCTGCACGACGGCACCGACTTCGGCGTCTCCTGCGGCGAGGGGATGCGGGCCGCCGCCGACGGCAAGGTGATCTCGCGCTACTACTCCTCGGTCTACGGCAACCGGCTCTACCTCGACGTCGGCAAGGTCAACGGCCACAACCTGACCGTCGTCTACAACCACGCGACGTCGTACCGCGTGAACGTCGGCGACCAGGTCAAGCGCGGCGAGATCGTCGGCTACGTCGGCTCGACCGGCTGGTCGACCGGCTGCCACCTGCACTTCACGGTGCTCCAGGACGGCACCGCGGTCGACCCGATGTCCTACTTGTAGGCACTCGGCAACCCACTTGCCTGCCATTGCGAGAATGGTGGGATGGCCAGGGAGCAGGGGCGCAAGGTCGTCGCGCAGAACCGCAAGGCGCGGCACGACTACGCCGTCGAGGACACCTACGAGGCGGGGCTGGTGCTGCAAGGCACCGAGGTGAAGTCGTTGCGCGAGGGGCGGGCATCGCTCGTCGACGGGTTCGTCGACATCGATCGCGGCGAAGCCTGGCTGCACGGCGTCCACATGCCGGAGTACTCCCAGGGCACCTGGACCAACCACTCCGCACGACGCAAGCGCAAGCTGCTGCTCAACCGCGACGAGATCGACAAGATCGAGCGGAAGGTCAGCGAGAAGGGGTTCACGATCGTGCCCCTGTCGCTCTACTTCCTCAACGGCCGGGCCAAGGTCGAGATCGCGCTGGCCAAGGGCAAGAAGTCGTGGGACAAGCGACACGCGCTGGCCGAGCGACAGGCCAACCGGGAGACCGAGCAGGCCGTCGGGCGGCGGCTGAAGGGCATGGGTGACTGAGCGCCCGGCGGACCGGTCCGACGACATCGCACCGGTCCGCGCGTTCTGGGAAGGGCTCGGGCTGCCGGGGCTCTTCGACGTACACACGCACTTCCTGCCGCCCGGCATCCAGAAGGCCGTCTGGCATGTCTTCGACACCGCCGGTCCCAAGATCGGGCGCGAGTGGCCGATCCGGTACCGCTCTTCTCTCGAGGATCGGGTCGAGCTGCTACGCGCGATGGGCGTACGCCGGTTCTCGACGCTGCCCTATGCCCACAAGCCGGGCGTGGCGAGCTACCTCAACGACTGGTCCCGCACCTTCGCCGCCGACGTACCCGAGGTGCTCTGGTCGGGGACCTTCTTCCCCGAGGACGGCGTGACGGCGTACGTCGAGGAGCTGGTCGGCGCCGGCATCGAGGTGTTCAAGCTGCACCTGCAGGTGGGGGAGTTCCACCTCGACGATCCGTTGCTCGACGGCGTCTGGGAGCTCTTGGCGGACACCGACGTCCCGATCGTGGTGCACGCCGGATCGGGCCCGGTGAGCAACGACTTCACCGGTCCCGCGTCGATGCAGCGGCTGCTGGAGCGGCATCCGCGGCTGCCGATCATCGTGGCGCACCTGGGTGCGCCGGAGGTCGTGCGGTTCCTCGCGATGGCCGAGGAGTACGAGCGGGTGCGGCTCGACACCACGATGATGTTCACCGACTTCTTCGGCGTCCCCTTCCCCGACCGGCTGCTGCCGAGGCTGCTCGGCGTGCAACACAAGATCCTGCTCGGGACCGACTTCCCGACCATCCCCTACCCCTACGTGCACCAGCTCGAAGGTTTGGCCCGCCTCGGCCTGGGCGAGGACTGGCTACGCGCGGTCTGCTGGGAGAACGGCGTGGAGTTGTTCGGGCTCAGTCGGTGAGGGGCTGCCAGGCCAGCGCGGCGTACAAGCCGATCTTCGCGCGCTCGGGGTCCGACCCGTCTGGATCGACCAGGTAGACACCCGGCTCCAGGGTGTTGCTGGTCGTCGTGGCCACGGCGAGGAGGGTGCCGTCGGGGCTCCAGGTCAGCGTGGGTGCGGGCAGGCCGACGCAGAAGCACTGTCCGGCATCGAGCAAGGAGGTGACGCTCCCTGTGGTGAGGTCGACAGCACTCGCGGTGAACGCGGTCTCCTCATACCCCTTGAACGGGCGCGGCTCCCCGATGAAGAAGGCGACCGCACCGTTGGTCGGAGACCAGCTCACCGGGCCGAGCACGGTGCCGGGATTCCGGTTGGGCACCACCAGACGGACGTTGCCCGAGTCGATCGTGACGACGTACAGGCCGTCGGCGCCCACGAGGGCGAGTGCCGTGCCGTCGGGCGACCAGGCCGGCGCCCCGACGAGCCCGTCGCCGGCTGCGGGGATCGAGGTGTCTGCCCCGTTCGCCAAGGAGCGCAGCCGCACGTGGTCCCCATCGGTCCAGGCGATGGCGCGGGCGTCCGGCGAGACTGCCGCAGCACAGACATCGTCGGGGCATCGGGTGAGCTGGCGCTGGGTCCCGGTAGCGATGGCCAGCTCCATGATGCGTGCCTGGCCGTCGGCGTAGACGACCTCGGTCCCAGAGGCGGTGAACTGGTACTGCGCGTGGGCAGCCGGGTCCTCGGGCAGGTACGCCGGCTGCGCGCCGCGGATCGCGCGCCAGGCTTCCGCGGGGTTGTCGACGTGGACGTCCAGCCCGAGCAGGACGCCGTTGCGGACGCTCCCCGGCCGGGGAGCGGGCTCGATCGGGTCCGTCCGCGATCCGTTGAGCTGCCACCCTCCGATCACGAGCGCGACCGATGCAGCGATGGCCACCAGCGCCGTCGTCCTCCGCCTGGCGCGTACGTGGCGCAGGTCGGCGTACCGCGTGTGCGCGTCGGGGGCCGACCGCTCGAGCAGCTCCCGGGTGGCGGCCCGGGCCAAGGTGTCGAGGTCGGTCACGGCTGCTCCTCCTGAGTCGCCTGCGGTGTCGCGTCGAGTGCCACGGCAAGCGCGTGTCGGGCCCGGCTCAGGTGCTGCTTGACCGTGCCCTCGCTGGTGCCGAGCGTCGCGGCGATGTCGGCGATCGGCATGTCGTAGACGAACCGCAGCGCGGCGGCCTGTGCCTGACGCTGGGGAAGGCCCCGGACGGCGGTCCAGAACTCCTCGCTGGTCTCGCTCAGCTCGACCGGCGGCGTACGCCGGCCGGCCAGCCGTGCGGTCGCCCGCAGCTCGACCAAGCGGCGCCGGAACTGCGAGACGGCAAGGTTGGCGCAGGTCCGGCGGATCCAGAGGTCGGGTCGTTCGAGCGAGGACACTTCACGCCACCGCCGATAGGCCACCAACATCGCCTCCTGCGCGACGTCCTCGGCCACGTGGGCGGGGCACAGGCCGCGGGCCAGGGCGACCAGCCGTGGCAGCTCGGCGACGTAGAACTCCTCGAAGCTGGCCGTCCGGCCGACGGCGCGGGCGCGTTGGGGCGCCGCCACCTCGGTCCGCGACATCTCGCTCATGACCTCTACCTCGCACGAGACTGCGCTCAGGATGACACCGATGCGAGACTTCGTCGCATGGCGGCCGACTGGGAGCTGGTGCATGCCGAGCGAGCTGCGCTCGTGGAGCTGTTCGGTGAGATCGAGGGTCCGCAGTGGGAGGTCGCGAGCCTGTGCGAGAGCTGGACGGTCCACGACGTCCTGGCCCATCTCGCCAGCGCCCTCGACGTCAGCACGGCCGCGTCGGTGAAGGCGTTCGTCGCGGCCCTGGGCCGTCCGAAGGTGCTGATCGACAACCTCACCCGCGCGTACGCCGTCCGGTCGTCCGCCGAGCTCCTCGCGATCTACGCCCGCCACACCCAGAGCAGGTTCGCCCCGCCGGGGCTGGGCTGGAAGGCCCCGCTGACCGATGTGATGGTGCACCGGATGGACGTGGCGGTTCCCCTCGGCATCGACCCGGCGCGTCCGCCCGAGTCGTGGCGGCCGGTGCTGGAGTTCCTCACCTCGGGGATCCCGATGCTCGGCTCGATGCGCGGCGGGCGCCCCAAGGTCACCTGGCGAGCCACCGATCTCGATTGGACCCGGGGGAGTGGTCCCGAGGTCGCCGGCTCCGCGGAGGACGTGGGGCTGACGCTGGCCGGGCGCGGGCCTCGGATCGATGCGCTCGACGGGCCGGGTTGCGACGCCGTACGCCGCTGGCTCGGGTGACCGGACAAACGGGTTCGGGAATGTCGGGACCCTCGTCTATCGTTCACCCCGTACAACTCAAAAGGGGCTGATCGGTTTCGACTTGGGACGTTAGTTCCAGGGGAAGCGGGTCGAGGAGCCAGCGACATCTCGTAAACGACCGCTGGAAACCACAACTGCCAACGCTAAGCGCAGTTCCTTCGCTCTCGCCGCCTGAGCGGTGATCGAAGCGTCAGACCGGGCATCCGTCTCCGTCCCGGACCCTGGCGTCATCTAGGAGACTTGCTGGTCACCTCCAGTCAGGAGGGGTGACCGGGACTCAAACCTGACTGAGTCTGTCGGCGACGTGTCTGCGCGAGCGCCGGGGCTGAGAACACGACATCGCAGACTGCACCCGGAGAAGACCTGGTTCGACGCTCGAGGACGCGGGTTCGATTCCCGCCAGCTCCACACGTACTTATTCAGGCGTCCTCGCAGAAAACGCGGAGATCTTCGCAGGATTGACGGCCGTTGCGGTGATCCGCGACGGCCGTCTGCTGCGCCGGTTGAGTGTGTGGACGGTAGTCTGCGTTGTGTGTGAACGGTAGTATGGCAACCGTGTGAACGGTAGGGTGGTGGTATGCCCTACCTGCCTCGAGTTGTGGATCTCGAGCTCGACGACCTGCTGTCCGCACTCCCCGCGATCGCGGTGGACGGCGCCAAGGGCGTGGGAAAGACCGAGACCGCGTTGCGTCGGGCGCACCGCGTGTTGGAACTCGACGACCCGGCGCAGTTGGCCACGGTTGCCGCTGACATGTCCTGGCTGGAGTCGCTGGACGGGACCATCCTGATCGACGAGTGGCAGCGGCACCCACCGGTCTGGGACTACGTTCGCCGGCGCGCGGACTCCGGTGTCGGACCGGGCCGGTACCTGCTCACCGGGTCAGCGACCCCCATCGGCGCCGACGTGCACTCAGGCGCGGGCCGCATCGTGCGCCTGCGCATGCGGCCGATGTCCCTGGCCGAGCGCGGCATCGTGGCGCCGACCGTGTCCCTGGGCGACCTGCTGTCGGGGAACAGGCCCGAGGTGAACGGTGAGTCGCCTCTGGGTCTGAAGGACTACGTCGAGGAGGTCCTCGCCTCCGGGTTCCCCGGCATCCGGTCCTTCACCGGCCGCGCCCGACGCCTACAGCTCACCGGCTACCTGGAGCGGATCGTGGACCGGGACTTCCCCGAGCTCGGCCACCAGGTCCGGCGACCAGCGACCCTGCGGGCATGGCTCGCGGCGTACGCAGCCGCTACCGCGACCACTACCAGCTACAACGCGCTGCTCCAGGCCGCCACCGCCGGGCACAGTGAGAAGCCGGCCAAGACGACGACCATCGCCTACCGCGACACCCTCGAGCACCTGTGGCTGCTCGACCCGGTCCCCGGCTGGACACCCGGGCACGGGCACCTCGGCCGGCTCGGTCAGGCGCCCAAGCACCACCTGGCTGACCCCGCCCTGGCCGCCAGTCTGCTCGGCGTGGACGCCGGCAAGCTCCTTTCCGGAGCCGACGCCGGGCCGCCTGTCCCACGTGACGGCACGCTGCTCGGGGCGTTGTTCGAGTCGCTGGTCACGCTCTCCGTCCGCGTATACGCCCAGCCACACGAGGCGCAGGTGTCGCACCTGCGGCTATGGGACGGCCGACACGAGGTCGACCTCATCGTGGAGCGGCCCGACGGGTCGGTGGTCGCGGTCGAGGTCAAGCTCGACGGGGCCATCGACGATGACGATGTGAAGCACCTGCACTGGCTGCGGGACAAGCTGGGGGACCGGCTCCTGGACGCCGTAGTGGTCTCCACCGGTCCGACCGCCTACCGGCGGCCCGACGGCATCGCGGTCGTGCCGGCCGCGCTGCTCGGAGCTTGACGGAGAGGACACTAGCGATCCTTCACGCAGCGAAAGCCCAGGTGGTTGGTGGTGGATCGCACGGCGTGGCCCTGCCGGGCCGCCGGTCGGTAGCGGTGGCAGTACGACGGCGCGCAGATGTGCGAGCCGCCCTTCATGACCTTGCGGTCGGTCTCCACGACCATGTGGGTGGGGTCCGGCCGCGGACCGCAGCACGCGTGGGTGCTCGACTGGTCCGGTCCGCCGGCGTGGTCGGGGGTCCAGTCGGAGACCGTCCACTCCCAGACGTTCCCGGCCACGTCGTGGAGTCCGTACCCGTTGGGCGCGAAGGTGCCGACCGGTGAGGTGCCGGCGCCGTTGAACTGATGCAGCCGCTGGTAGGGGAACTCGCCCTGCCAGGTGTTGGCCATGACCTTGCCGCGGCGGAGGAACTCGTCGCCCCACGGGTAGGTCGCCTGCTCGAGCCCGCCGCGGGCCGCGTGCTCCCACTCGGCCTCGGTGGGGAGCCGCTTGTCGGCCCACGCGGCGTACGCGCGCGCGTCCTCCCAGCCGACGTGGACGACGGGATGCCGGTCGAGACCGTGCAGCGTGGACTGTGGACCGTCGGGGTGCCGCCAGTCGGCGCCGGGTTGCCAGCGCCACCAGCGTCGCCAGTCGTCCAGCGGCACGCGTCCCTGGGTCGGGGTGAACACCTGCGAACCGGGGACCAACTCCTCCGGGCTGGCGTCGGGGAAGTCCTCCGCTGGTGGCTCCTGCTCGGCAACCGTGACGTAGCCGGTGGCCTTGACGAAGCGCCGGAACTCGGCGTTGGTCACCGGGTGCTCGTCCACCCACAGCGCGTCGACCTCCACCTGGGTGACCGGTTGCTCCTCGGGGTAGAAGTCGGTCGACCCCATGCTGAACCGGCCGCTCGGCACGGCGACCATGCCTCGGGGTGGGGCCACGACACATCCTCCCAGGACCAACGACGATCGCGCTGGGGCCAGGATGCCGCACGCCCAGCCGGAAGCTGGCTCGGGGCTCGCCACGCCAAGGCGGGCATCACGGTCTCCGCATCAGGCAGGTCGAGCCGGCGAGCGCGATGACCCTGCCGTCCGCGTCCACGATCCGTGCGGACGCGACCATCGTGGTGCGGCCTTCGTGGTCGACCTCGGCCGTGCAGATCAGAGGTCCGCCGGAGACGAGGGCCGGCCGCAGGAATCGGACGTTGAGCTCGCCGGTGACGTAGCCGACACCCACGGGGAGCATCGAGTGGACCGCGCAGCCCATCGCGGTGTCCACCATCGCCGCCAGGACTCCGCCGTGGACGATGCCGAACGGATTGAGGTGGTACTCGCCGACGTCGAGCCGGAAACTGGCCCGGCCGGGGTCGGCCGCGATCGGCTCGAGGCCCAGCGTCCGGACGGCGGGAGGAACGGGAAGTTCGCCGGCGCCGATGGCCCGCAGGATGCTGAGCCCGTCTCGGTCCAGGCCGGCGAGGGCGGTGGGAGCGGGGTCGTCCCACCCATACGTGCGCTGACGCGTGTCGATCGACATGTGTGACTCCTTTGTCAGGTGTTCGGGTTTGCCAGGTGTGCGGCACGCTCGAGCGACGCCCGCACCACCCAGGGGTGAATCGCGCGGACGAAGGTGGAGTACGCGCGGCCACGTCGGTCGTGCAGCGTGACCACGGTGCTCACGACGACACGTCCCGGCTCGACGAGGACGGAGGCGCGGAAGTCGAGGTGGCCGTGGTCGGACCCCACCAGGACCTCGTCGTCTGTGCGGGAGATGACGTCGAACGCGTGGTTGCCCCCGGGCGCGATACCGACCAGCGGGACCAGCGCCTCGCGCACGGCGAAGAGGGTGCGGACCCAGCGCGGCGGTGCGCCGAAGATCGCCGCTGCCCACGCGCGTGGGTCGCGTCGCGGGACGTCGCTCGCCAGGTCGATGGCGTACGCATCCGACCAATCGACTCGTGCGAGGCAACCTGCCGACAGCGTCGTCGACGGCACCGGGATCGGGTACGCGCGGCGCGTAGGGAAGTGTGCGTTCATGGTGCTCCTTCCATACGCCTCCGTATGGAGGCATGCCATACGGTAGCGTATGGACATGGCGAAAGTGAAGCGTGAATCCTTGGGACGGTCGGACTGGGTCGAGGCTGGGCTCAAGGCGCTGGCCCGAGGAGGTGTGCCCGCGGTCGCCGTCGAGCCGCTGGCCAAGGAGCTCGGCGCGACGAAGGGCAGCTTCTACTGGCACTTCGCAGATCGGAACGCACTGCTCGAGGCCATCCTCGAGCGCTGGGAACAGCGCGACACCGAGCTGGTCATCGCCGCGATCGACGAGACCGGCGATGCCACCACGCGGTTGCGCGCTCTGCTCCGCGTCGCGTTCACGTCGGTGCTCGCCAACTCCGCTGATGGTCGGGGGAGTGTCGAGCTCGCCCTCCAGGCCAGCGCTGCGCATCCGCTCGTAGCCGCCACTCTGGATCGCGTGACCGCGCGACGGCTCGGACAGCTCACCGCACTCTTCGTGGCCCTGGGATTGTCGCCGAGCGCGGCCCGCGACCGCGGCCTGCTCGCCTACACGGCGTTCCTCGGCCACGTGCAACTCGCGCACGCGACTCCCGAGCTGTTGCCCAAGGGACGCGCATACTCCGCGCACGTCAACCGGACTGTCGAAGCGCTCGTCCGAGTCGGATCATGAGGGGTATGTCGCTTGATCCGCCCACGCTCACCACGGCCCGGCTGCAGCTGCGGCCGTTCGAGAAGGACGACCTGGGGCCGTTGTTCGAGCTGCACAGCAGCGCCGAGATCCTTCGCTACTGGGACGCGCCGCCATGGACGGACCGCTCGCGTGCCGAACGGTTCCTGGCGGTCTGTCGGCGACTGGCCGAGGACGGCTCCGGCGTACGGCTCGCCATCGACCTGGTCTCGGACGGCGACTTCATCGGCTGGTGCGGGCTCTCGCGGTGGAACCCCGACTTCCGGAGCGCCTCGTTGACGTACTGCCTGAGTGACCGCGCGTGGGGTCGGGGCTATGCGACCGAGGCGGCAGACGCGCTGGTGCAGTGGGGTTTCGACACCCTCGACCTCAACCGGGTCCAGGCCGAAGCCGACACCCGCAACACGGCATCGGTGCGAGTGCTGGAGAAGCTCGGCTTCGTCCACGAGGGGACGCTCCGCGAGGACTGCGTCGTGAACGGCGAGGTCTCCGACTCGTTCGTCTACGGACTCCTTCGTCGGGACCGACGCACGGCCACCGCCGGGTCGGGTCGATGACCGCGCCGCCGCCGATGGGAGACGGCGTGGTCCGGACCGCGGCGGCGGGCGGCTGCGCGGCGGTCGTCGCGGGCCTGGCTACTGCCGTGCTCGGCCGCCTGGCGATGAGCCTGCTGGCTGCACGCAACCCGGAGGACGCCGGGACCTTGTCCGACGACGGGTTCGTGATGGGTCAGCTGACGCTCGGCGGTACGGCGCAGCTGACTGCGACGGTCCTCCAGTTGGGCATGGTGGGGGCCGGGCTGTATCTCCTCCTGCGGCCCTTCCTCCTGGGCACCGGTGCGGTGCGGGTCGTGACCTCGGCGCTCGGGTTCGGCGTGACCATCGCGGCGCTCCTCGTCCACCCGGACGGCGTGGACTTCACCCGTCTCGAGCCGCTCTGGCTCGGGATCGCCCTGTTCGTGGCCCTTCCCGTCCTGGTGGTGGCGCTCTTCGCCGCGCTGGCCGAGCACTGGCTGCGCGAGGACTCGTGGTTCATGACCGCCCGGCGTTCGCATGTGGCGCCCCTGCTCGTCACGTGGGTCTGCGCTGGCATCGGGCTGATTCTGCTGGCCCCGCTCTTCCTCATCACCCTCGCGATGGTCGCGTTCAACGACCGGTCCCGCGACGAGTTCCATGGGAAGCGCGCCCTCCCCATGGGATTGCGTCGTGCGGGCCAGGCGCTGCTGGTGGCGATCGCGGGGCTCGGCACGATCTCGCTGGCCGGCGACATCTCGACCATCCTGGGCTGAGGCGCCCTCGGGCCTGCTTTGAGATGTCAAGGACAGGCTCACGGGCGGCGCCTAGGATCGTGGAGTGGCGACCTCCGGGGGTGCGGCGCCCGGGAGCCTGGCGGGGCGCTCCTCGGCACTGCTGGGCTCGCTCGTCGCGATGCCCGCAGACGCCGCCACCCACGCGATCGTCGAGCGACATCTCGAGGTCACCGCGACCCTGCTCGGCCGCGACTGGATGACCCTCGTCCAGCACGTGCTCGACGACGAGGGCATCGCTCCGGGCGGTGTCGCTTGGCGGGCCGGCTACGCCCTGCACCACCTCGGACATCTCGGCGACGCCCTCCGCGTCGTGGCGTACGCCGACCCCGGCGGGGCCGACGAAGCCGACTCGGCGCGGCTCGCCGGCATGCGGTCCGCGCTCGCCTGGGGACGCGGTGAGCTCGAGACCTGCCGCACCAGTGCGGAGGAGGCGCTCAAGTACGCGCGGGTCGCCGGCGATCCCGGAGCGGAGGCCAGCGCGTGGGTGGCGAACGCGATGCTGGCCGCCTTCGACGGCGACCGGGACCTCAACCTGCACTGCTACGAGCGCGCCCTGGCCCTCGCCGAGGAGGCCGGCGACCTCCAGACGTTGGAGCGGACCTGGAACAACCTCGGCTCACGCTCGCTCGACGAGGGCCGCTACACCGAGGCCCTCCAGCACCTCCAGCGCGGACTGGAGGTCAACGAGCGCACCGGCCACCTCTCCGGGCTGGCCATCCTGCGTCACAACATCTCCGAGGCGCTGCTCGGGCTCGGTCGCCTCGACGAGGCGCTGGTCGAGTCCGACACCGCCCGCGACCTGTGGACCTCGCTGGAGGCGCCCAGTGCCTCGGTGTCCTGGCAGCTCCAGGGCGACGTACAGCTCGCGCGCGGCAACGCCACGCAGGCGGCGATGGCCTACGCGCAGGCCGCGCGGCTGGCCGCGAGCGAGAACAACGCGCAGTACCACGCCGGCGCCTTGGCCGGGCAGGCCGTGTCGCTGGTCGGCACCGATCCGACCCGGGCCGCCGCCCTGGTCGAGGAGGCGTTGCGGGTCGTACCGCCGGTCGGGCACGCGACGCCCGTCGTCGCCGCCGGCTGGGTGCGGCTCGCCGCGGGAGACGTGGCGGAGGCCGAGTCACTCGCGGCTCGCGCGGTCGAGCTGGCCACCCTCCATCGCGACCTGCCGCGGCTCGCCGACGCTCTCCAGCTCGGCGCGCTGGCCCGCGCCGCGTCCGATGCGCGCGGGGACGACGAGCGGGTCGACGCGCAGCTACGGGAGGCCGGTGACATCTGGCGGGAGCTCGGCAACCCGCTGCGCGTGCTCACGAACGAGATCGTCGTGGCCCAGCGGCGCCGCGACCGGCTGACGGCCACCGTGGCCCGCGACGAGTTGCGCTCGCTCGGTGTGCACGACGACATCTGGCGGGTCGCCGGCCCCCTCCGGGCCGTGGCCCGACCGCAGGCCGCCGACGAGATCCGCGTGCACGTGCTGGGCCAGTTCGGCGTGGAGGTCGGTGGCCAGGTGCTACCCGCCTCGGCGTGGCCCTCGCGCAAGGCCCGTGATGTGCTCCGGGTGCTGGCCTGTCGGGGTGAGCGCGGCATCGCCCGCGAGCGGCTCGGCGCCCTCGTCTGGCCCGATGCTGCCGCGGTCGGCAACCGGCTCTCCGTGGCGCTCTCGCACATCCGCTCGGTGCTCGATCCGGGACGCCGGCTCACGGACTCCGTGGTGGTGAGCGACGGTGGCGTGGTCCGGCTCGACCTGCGGCACGTCTCGGTCGACCTGGTCGACTTCACCGACGCAGCCCGAGCTGCACTCGCGGCGGCCAAGTCCGGCTCCGCGCGCGCCGTACCCATGCTCGAAGGCGCCGCGGCGATGCACGCCGGCGAGCTGCTCGAGGACGCCGAGGGCGTCGACCGGGTCGACTGGATGGTGGCCGAGCGTGAGGAGGTCCGCCTCGTCGGACGCGAGGTTCTGCACACGCTCGCCGAGGTGCTCGCCGAGAGTGACGAGCCTGCCGAAGGTCTGCATTGGTACGCCCGACTGCTCGCGCACGACCCGTACGACGAGGCGACGTACGCTGCGCTGATCTCGCTCCTGGTCCGGCTCGGCCGGTACGGCGAGGCGCGGCGTCACCATCGCACCTACGTGCTGCGCATGGACGAACTCGGTGTGCCCGCGACCGCCTGGGAGGCGCTCGCCGGCGGGTGATCTGGTGCGGGTCCTCAGGCGCTCCGGCGCCCGGCCGCCGCGAGCTCGTCGGCGTCGCAGACCTCGATCCGCAGCTCCCGGACCTCACGGACGGCCTGGCTGCGCGCGTTGCGCCGCTCGAGTCGCAGGGTCGCCGGCGCGCCGTCGAAGACCAGGAACGACAGCTCGGAATCACCGCTGAACAGCGGCAGCAGGTTCCCCGGGCGGTCGGCCAGGTGCCACCGGCTGGCCCCGATCCCGGATCGGAGCCGCAGCCGCAACCGGCTCCCCGGGGCGACCCCCACGACCGTGCCGGGGCGCGGGTCGGCGAGGGTGACGACGTTCGGGAGGGAGCGGGAGGTGGCCATGCCCGGAGCCTGCCCCGAGGGCCTTTCAGGTTTCTTTCACCGCTGTGATCCCGCTCTGCTGTGGCGCGGGGGAGGGATGATGGGCCGGTGCAGGTGCGCCCGGCCGAGACGGCCGATCTCGACGACGTACGCCGGCTGTTCCGCGCGTTCGTCCAGTGGCATCACGGTCGGCAGGGGACGGATCTCGACCGGGTGCTGAGGTACTTCGACGAGACGGCGTGGGCCGCGGAGCTGACCGGGCTCCCCGGCGCCTACGCGCCCCCCGACGGCGCGCTCCTCGTGGCAGAGCTCGACGGGGCAGAACTCGACGGGGGAGTCGCCGGCTGCGTGGCCTTGCGACGGGTCGACGATCGGCGGTGCGAGATGAAGCGGATGTACGTCGACGACGCCGGCCGGGGACACGGCATCGGGCGTGCGCTGGGTGAGGCGATCGTGGTTGCCGGCCGGGAGGCGGGCTACCGCGAGATGTACCTCGACACCAGCCCCAAGCAGCACGAGGCGATCGGGCTCTACCGCAGCCTGGGCTTCACCGAGACCGAGCCCTACTACGACGTACCGGCCGAGCTGCGCGACTGGCTGGTGTACTTCAAGGCGGACCTGACCACTAGCTGAGCAGGCCGAGCGAGGCTGCGTGCCGGCGTACGGCGTCGGAGTCGGCGGCGAGGACGAAGGGAACGGTGTCGTCCCATTCGTCGGAGACCTGCTCGACCCGGCCGTCGCCGGGGTCGAGGCGCACCTCGCGGATGTAGACGGCCAGGATCCGGTCGGGGTACTCCCGCACGATGTCGGCGTAGATCCGTGGATCCTCCTCCCCGGAGTCGCCGATCAGCACGAACGGCAGGTCCGGGTGCAGGTCGAGGACCTCGCGGATCCGACCGTGCTTGGGCTCCCGCCGCCCGGCGCTCCCGAGCAGGTCGCGGAGCAGCACCGGGCCGAGCGGGAAGTCGCGGTGCCGGAGGAAGGCGACCAGGAACGCGTGGAGGTTCCACGGGCTGGAGGAGACGTAGAAGACCGGGTTCACCTCGGCGGCGAGGTCGCGGTAGAGCGCCGGCGCCCCCTCGAACGGCGTCCGGGTGAGCGCCGAGCCGGTCAGCGTCTGACGCACCATGTGGCCCAGGCGCTGGACTCCGGTCTCGAGGATGGTGTCGTCGACGTCCGAGATCACGCCGAACTTCGCGTCGCCGCCCGCGACTCGGACCCGCACTGGGGTGGTGTGCGCCGAGGTGACGCCGCGGTACGGCGCCGCGAGCTCGACCGTGCCCTCCGTCCACGGACTCTCGAGCCCGGTGGGTTGGAGCCGGACCAGGAAGTACCCCTCTTCGTCGCTGGTGACCTCAGCCGTCGTACCGGACAGGCTGATCCGAAGCGGAACGCCAGGCAGTTCGTCGGTCACGAAGCCGCGCAGGGTACGGCGAAGCGCCGCCCCGGCACCCTCGCCGGCGACCGCGTCGCTCGGCGGCGGATCGTCGAGCACCCGTCCGCGCACCACCACGCCCTGCGGCCCGCCATGGCCCACGTAGGTCTCGATGCGGAAGTCCTGTGGCGCTCGATTGCGCCGCAGGCGCATGGAGTCCCATGCTCGCTCGATCGCGTCGGCCCAGCGGCTCGCACCCACGTTTATCTCACCGGCTCGAGGGCGCCGAGGAAGACGGTCCGGCCGCCGGATAGTGGCTGGGCGGTGATGGTGAGCTGCACGGTTCGCTCGGTGCCGTCGGCGCAGAGGACCGGCACGGTGACGGGTGAGCCCAGCAGGGGGCTGCGGCCGTTGATCTGGTGGAGCGTGAAGCCGGCCAGATGAGCTTGGCGGTAGCGCGACGGGATGATCCCGAGCACCCGACGGCCCACCAAGCCGCCGCGCTCGTAGCCGAGCAGGTCGAGGGCGGGACGGCTGACCGCGACGATCACGTCGTAGTCGTCGATGGCCACCAGCGGAGTAGTTGCCTCGGCTACGGCACTCTCGTCCCAAGGCAGCTGCTCGGTGTCCAGGAATGAGCGGCTCGACATGGCGGTGAGCCACGGTCGGGCGGTGCCGCCCGCGGTCTGGCGGGCGACCTCGCCCGTGACCCAGTGCCGCAGCTCCTGCATCTCAGGTTGGGTCGGGGGTGTGAGCAGCGCGCCGGTCGTGGCGAGCTGGCGAGCGCGGTCGAGGGCGGCATCGAGCACCGGGAACCGCTCCACCAGGTGGGGCGGGATGAGGAGTTCGACGCGGTCGGCGGTGACCAACGGCTCGGTCGCTCCGGCCATCAGCTCGTCGGGCGCGGTGCCGAGCTCGAGCCGGGGCAACTGGTCCTCCAGCAGCGCGAGCAACTCACTCGCCACAGCATGCCGCTGGAGGACATCGCTCACGTCGCCGCCGGGAACCTCCAGGTCGAGCAGCAGGCAGTCGCGGAGCAGGGCGCCGGCGTGCTCGAGCCACGCCGACATCAACAGCAGGGGTACGGCGAGCAGCTCGACGCGGATCTCGTCGTCGAGGCGCGGTGCTGCGAGGTCGGACGTGTCCGGCGCCGCCACCTCGCCCTCGGGCCGGCCACCGAGCTCGAACCAGACGACCTTGCCGTCCTCGCGGAGCTCGGAGCCCCACCGGGTCACCGACTGGGCGAGCAGCTTGAGGCCACGTCCGGTGCCCGAGACGGTGTCGAAGTCACGGGTCCGTGGGAGGTGCGAGCTGCCGTCGACGACCTCGACCCGCACGTACCCGGCGTCCATCCGGGCCGACAGTTCGACCGTCGTACCGGCATGCACCAGTGCGTTGGTGACGACCTCGCTGACGGCCTGCTCCGCCTCGTCGACCAGGTCGTGGAACCCCGCTTCGGTGAGCCAGGCACGGATCGTGCGGCGGGCGTCGGGAACGCTGGAGGGCTGGGCAGGCAGGACACGGCGAGACTCGCGTGTGTCCCCGTCCACTCGTCTGTTGTACCCCATGCGAGCCCGCCCGAACGGCTCATCTGAGAACGTGGACCCATGCGCGTTCCGGGCTGCGTGTTCTGCTCCATCGTCGCGGGCGAGAACGACGCCGAGCGGGTCCTCGAAAACGATGCCTTCGTGGCCTTCCTCGACCAGCGACCGGTCTTCAAGGGCCACGTCCTGCTGGTCCCCCGAGACCACGTGGACACGTTGCCGGACCTGCCCGCCGACCTGCGCGACGGGTTCCTCGACGCAGCACAGCGGATCGCGACCGCCGTCGTGTCCGGTCTCGGCGCACAGGGCAGCTTCGTGGCGATGAACAACGTGGTCAGCCAATCGGTGCCGCACCTGCACCTGCACGTGGTG
Source organism: Nocardioides sp. (assembly GCA_003519585.1). Lineage (GTDB taxonomy): Bacteria > Actinomycetota > Actinomycetes > Propionibacteriales > Nocardioidaceae > Nocardioides. The sequence continues at coordinate 22,561 of DOWL01000109.1, forward strand.
CCACGCACCAAGGGCGACGGCCTGCGCGGCTTCTTCTGGCCACGCACGAAGTACGACGACGACGCCGACCGCGCGTCGTACGGCGCGCGGCTGCGCGCCGCTCTGGGGCAATAAAGGTCCCCCCGAATCGGTCCCGCGAGGGTCTTCCCCCTATCGTGGCGGCCCATGGGTCGATACGACGGTCGCGTTGTCGTGGTCACGGGTGCCGCTCAAGGCATCGGGTTCGGGTGTGCCAGCCGGTTCGCCGAGGAGGGCGCGTCGGTGGCGGTGGTGGACCTCGACGAGGCCGCAGCCGCCGCGGCGGCCGCGAAGCTGCCCCTCCAGGGTGAGGCGAAGGCGATCGGCATCGGCGCCGACGTGAGCGATGCCGAGGCAGTGGATGCCGCGGTCGCTCGCGTCGTCGAGGAGCTCGGCGGGATCCACGTCCTGGTCAACAACGCCGGCATCACGCGGGACAACCTGCTCTTCAAGATGACCGAGGCCGACTGGGACCTGGTGATGGGGGTGCACCTCAAGGGTGCGTTCTTGATGACCAAGGCCGCCCAGAAGCACTTCGTCGAGCAGAAGTACGGCAAGATCCTCAACCTCTCGAGCGTCAGCGCGCTCGGCAACCGCGGGCAGGCCAACTACTCCGCGGCCAAGATGGGCATCCAGGGCTTCACCCGCACCCTCGGCATCGAGTTGGGCCCGTTCGGGATCAACGCCAACGCGATCGGGCCCGGCTTCATCGCCACCGAGATGACCGATGCGACCGCCCGGCGGCTCAAGATGGAGCCCGAGGAGCTGCGCCGCCTCAACGCCGAGGCCAACCCGGTCCGCCGGGTCGGCGAGCCGGCCGACATCGCCGCTGCGGCGGCGTTCCTGTGCAGCGACGAGGCGTCGTACATCACCGGCCAGACGTTGTACGTCGACGGCGGCGCCAAGCTCGGTTGACCCGAATCATCCGCGAAATCACCCCAGATCGACCCGTGTCCTCCCTCAGGACGTCGGCGCGCCTCCCGATGAGTGGAGGCGGGTGGGCGCACCATCGAAGTCCACCAGTTCAGTAGAGAACTACCCAGGGCCATGTCAGAGCCCCGATCGGAGTCCACTGTGCGAACCCGCGCCGTGACCGCCAAGGCCGCAGCGGCCGCCCTCGCCACCTCCCTCCTCCTCGCCGCGTGCGGCGACGGCGACGGGTCGGACGAGAAGTCGGCCGACGGCCCCGAGGCCCAGAACGTCGCCGCCGGCTCCACGCTCGACTCGACCTGGCCGCTCACCGGCCTCCCGGTCACCGGAGACGACGAGGCCGCACAGGACCACCCGGTGATGGTGCTCAAGATGGACAACACCTACGCCAGCGCGCCCCAGCAGGGGCTGAGCTCGGCGGACCTGGTGGTCGAGGAGCTGGTCGAGGGCGGGATGACCCGGCTCGCGGCGTTCTACTACTCCAAGATCCCCGGCGACGTGGGCCCCGTGCGCTCGATGCGGGCCAGCGACATCGGCATCGTCTCGCCGGTCGACGCTGACGTGGTCACCTCCGGAGCGGCGCAGGTGACGCTCAACCGGATCACCAGCGCGGGCATCGACTACTTCACCGAGGGCGACAAGGGGTTCTATCGCGAGTCGAGCCGCTCCGCGCCGTACAACCTGTTCACGAACATGTCCGAGACCGTCACGCTGGCTGACCAGGACGGCCCGAAGCGGCCCGCCGACTACCTGCCGTGGGGTGCGGAGGAGGACTTCCCGCAGGGCCAGCCGGCCCGCACCCTGGCGGCGTCGTTCTCCGGTGGCCACACCACCAACTGGACCTTCAAGAACGGCGCGTACGTCAACGAGAACACCTACGCCGGTGCGGGCGATGAGTTCCCCGCCGACACGGTGCTGGTGCTGCGGGTCAAGGTCGGCGACGCCGGCTACCGCGACCCCGCGGGCAACCCGGTCCCGGAGACGCACTTCACCGGCCAGGGCCAGGCCCTGATCTTCCACGACGGCCGGCTGGTGCGCGGTCAGTGGACCAAGGACGGCCTCGACGACACGATCGACCTGCGCACCGAGGCCGGCGGGCTCACCGTCCCGGCCGGGCACGTCTGGATCGAGCTGGTGCCGGCAACCGGCGGCAAGGTCACCTTCGGCAAGTAGGACAGGCTCAGGACGTCGCGGACGCCCACTCCGGCGAGACGCCGGAGTCGGCCTGCGCTTCGAACCCGGCGATGATGAAGCCGATCGCCGCCTCGACCCGGGCCGCGGCGACCTCGGGGTCCTCGGAGGTCGCGACCGACTCCCCGGCCGAGGACATCGCTCCGAAGAAGATCCGGGCGAAGGTCTGCACCATTCCCTCGTCGAGCTCCCACGAGCCGGCGTCCAGCACCGCGCGGACGATGTCGATGACGGTGGCGAAGGTCGAGCGTTCCTCCTGCTCGCGATAGCGCTCGTAGCCGAGGACCGCGGGTCCCTCCTGGATCACGATCCTGCGGTAACGCGGCTCCTGTACGACGGCCAGGAACGCGCGGAGGCCGCTCTGCGCCTTCTCCCATGGGTCCTGGCGATCCTGGAGCGCCTTCTCGATCTGCGTCGAGGCATCGGTCTCGACCCGTTCGAAGACGGCCTCGAACAGCGCCTGCTTGCCGCTGAAGTGGTGGTAGAGCGCACCCTTGGTGACCTCCGCGCCCCCGACGATCTGGTCGAGCGAGGTGGTGGCGTAGCCGTGCTCGGTGAAGAGTGCCTCGGCGACGTCCACCAAGGCTCGCTTGGTCGAGGCGGAGTACTGCTGGTGTCGGCTGGCACCCGGCTCCGCCGTGGCCTGGGGCACCAGGCGGGTCACCGAGGAAGGCATTCCGCGAGGCTACTGACCGACCGCCGGTATGGCGAGGGTCACAGGGATCGGGGTCCGGTTCACCAGAATTCGGTAGCAATTGGTCGGGAGCCGCGCGCGCCGCCGTACATCCGCAGGATGGCCCTGGACGAGCCCGACCCCACGCCACGGAGGAACCTGGTGCGTACCGCCTGCGCCGTCATCGCGGCGGGAGCCGTCACGGCCCTGCTCGCCGGCATCCCGTCCACCGCGACCGCGGCCGCATCGGCCCCGGTGGCCGCGCCCGCCGCAGCGCTCGCGCTCGCACCGGGAGTGACGGCGTTCTACGAGATGAACGAGCCGGCGGGTACGACGGTGATGCGCGACAGCGGTCCGGACGGCAACGACGCCGCGGTCGACCCCACCGGCGTGAGCTCCGGCTTCGCCTTCGACGGGGCCACCGGCTACAGCTGGTCCCGGCGCCCACCCGCCGATCCGCCGGCAGAGCCGCAACGGGTCATCCAAATCCCCGACAGCGCCGACCTCGAGCCCGGGAGCGGAACGTTCACGATCGAGCTGCGCTACCGCACCGCGGAGAGCTACGGGAACATCACGCAGAAGGGCCAGGCCCAGACCCCCGGTGGCCAGTGGAAGATCCAGTCGCCCGGAGGAGTCCCGTCGTGCCTGTTCAAGGGGTCCGAGGGACAGGTGGCGACCGGTGCGCTGACGCCGCTGAACGACGAGCAGTGGCACAACCTGACCTGCACGCTCACTCCGACCGGCGTGACGATGTACGTCGACGGTGAGTTCCGCAACCGCAAGAACGGCCCGACCGGCACCATCGACAACAGCTTCCCGATGACCGTCGGCGGCAAGATCGACTGCGACCAGATCAAGGTGACCTGCGACTACTTCACGGGGCAGATCGATTACCTCAAGATCACCAAGGCCGCGAACCTCACGCCGACCGCCGGCTGGACCAACTCGTGCTTCGGGCTCAGCTGCACCTTCGACTCCTCCGCCTCCGTGGACCCCGACGGCAGCATCACCCGCTACGTCTGGGACTTCGGCGACGGGCAGACCTCGACGGCGGCGAACCCCTCGCACACCTATGCGGCGCCGGGCACCTACAACGTCCGTCTGACGGTCACCGACAACCAGGCCGTCACCGATCGCGAGAACGGCACGGTCACCGTCGAGGACACCGGCCCGATTGAGAGCCCGATCGAGTTCGTCGACGCGGTGACCTCGGCCGCCAACACCAGCAGGCCGACCGTGACGGTGCCCGCGACCGCGGCGCCCGGCGACCGGTTGCTGATGGTGCTGAGCCACAACAACCTCGCGCGCACGGTCTCCGCTCCGACCGGGGTCACCGGCTGGACCCAACTCGACAGCGTCACCGCCGCCACCATGGGGACGGTCGCGTGGACCAAGGTCGTCGAGCCGGGCGACCCCGGCAAGGCCGTGACGGTGCCGCTCAGTGGCAACGCGAAGTACACGCTGACCCTGGCCGACTACACCGGCACCGCCACGTCGACCTCCGTCCCGTTCGGCAGTGCGAACTTCATCGCGACGACCAGCTCGCGTCGTACTCCCGTCGTCACGGCCGCCGCCGGCGACTGGGCGGTGTCCTTCTGGACCGACAAGTCCAGCACCACGACCGCGTGGACGCCGGCCGGCACGGTCACGCCCCGGGCCGCGGCCTGCGGCGCGGACGGCGGTCGGATCTGCAGCCTGCTGGCCGACTCCGGCGCGGCGCTCCCGCCCGGTCCGTACGGCGACATCGAGGCCACGACCAACGCCCCCTCCGACATGGCGACGATGTGGACGTTCGTGCTGAGGCCGCTGACGGACGGTCCGCAACCCAACGAGCCACCCACCGCGGCGTTCTCCGCCGACTGCACGTTGCTCGACTGTGACTTCGACTCCTCCGACTCCACCGACACCGACGGCACCATCGCGTCGTACGCCTGGGACTTCGGTGACGGGCACACCTCGACCGAGGCCGACCCGACGCACTCGTTCGCGAGCGCGGGCACCTACCAGGTGGAGCTGACGGTCACCGACGACAACGGCGACTCCGACGTCGCGACGGTGCCTGTCGTCGTACAGGGCGCACCGCCGGCGAGCCAGGTCGCGTACGTCGCCTCCGCGTCGACGCAGGCCAACAGCAACGCCCCGAAGGTCACGGTGCCCGCCGCGGTCGCGGCCGGCGACCGGCTCCTGCTCGCCCTCAGCTACAACAACTCCGACCGGACCACGAGCGCGCCGACCGGCGTCACCGGCTGGACCGAGCTGGACAGCGTCGTCGCCGGTGACATGCGGACGGTCTTCTGGGCCAAGGTCGCGCAGGCCGGCGACGGGGGCAAGCAGGTGACGATGCCGCTCAGTGGCTCGGCGAAGTACACCGCGACCGTCGCGGCGTACGCCGGAGTCGACCCGGCCGCTGCCCTCACCGTCGCCCGGGCCGCGGACACCGCGAACCACGCCAACCGGGTCACGCCGGCCGTCACTGCGCCCGAGGGTGCCTGGGTGGTGTCGTACTGGGCCGACAAGTCGACCGCGAGCACCGCGTGGACGCCTGCGGCCTCGGTGACCGGCCGGGAGCAGGCCTGTGGTGCCGACGCCGGCCACATCTGCAGCCTGTTCGCCGACTCGGGACAGGTCGTGACCGCCGGTTCGTACCCGGGCGTCACCGCGATCACCAATGCCGCCTCCAACAAGGCGACCACCTGGTCGATCGTGCTGCCGACTGCGCCCTGATCGTTGGTCCTGACCGTCCGGCATGATGGCGTCATGGCTGACCGGACGGCAGAGGTGCGGGCCGGGATGCTGCTCGTGGCGACACCGCAGCTGCTCGACCCGAACTTCGTCGACACCGTCGTGCTCATGCTCGACGTCGACGAGGGCGGCGCCCTCGGCGTGGTCCTGAACCGACCCTCGGGGATCCCGGTGGCCGAGGTGCTCGAGACCTGGGGAGAGATCGCCTCCGAGCCCGAGGTGCTCTTCCGCGGCGGACCGGTCAGCACCGAAGGCGCGCTCGCAGTGGGGCTGCTGCGCGACCAGGACGACGTGCCGGTCGGGTTCCGCGAGGTCGACGGCCCGCTCGGCCTGCTCGACCTCGACACCCCCGTCGAGCTGGTCACCGGCACGCTCGCCGGAATGCGGGTCTTCGCCGGCTACGCCGGGTGGGGCGCCGACCAGCTGGCCGCCGAGATCGACGAGGGCAGTTGGTACGTCGTTCCCGGCGAGGCGGTGGACGTGTTCCGGCTCGACCCGGGAGAGCTGTGGCGCGACGTACTCCGCCGACAGCCCGGTGAGCTGGCCTGGCACTCGACCAGACCCGCAGACCCCGAACTCAACTGACTGACGATGGTTGAGCCGCGAGCGTAGCGAGCGTGTCGAAACCCCCGCAGCGTAGGCACCGGGCCTAGTAGGTGCCCGGCGCACGGCGGTTTCGACACCGTCGGCGCTGGCGCGCCTCCGGGCTCAACCACCGGCGAGACGACGTAGGGTGGCCCGGTGAGCATCGGGTTCGGGACGCAGACGGCGGTCGACACCGACGTCCGCCACGAGGAGCGGACCGTCCCGACCGATGAGGGCGATCACGAGCGGTTCTCCCACTACGTCGACAAGGACAAGCTCACCGAGGCGATGGTCATGGGCACCCCCGTGGTGGCCCTGTGCGGCAAGGTCTGGGTCCCCAGTCGGGCTCCCGAGAAGTTCCCGGTCTGTCCGGAGTGCAAAGAGGTCTGGGAGTCGCTCCAGGGCGACGGCGGCGACTCGGGCTCCGCCGAGTGACGGGCGGCGACGAAGCCGCGCACCTCGCCCCCGGACTCGGTCCGGCGTGGCCGGAGCGCGCGGCCTGGGGCACGGCGACGCCGTTGCGGGCCTGGCAGACCGCGGCGATGACGCAGTACTTCGACGCCCTCCCGCGCGACTTCCTCGCGGTCGCCACGCCGGGCGCCGGCAAGACCACCTTCGCACTGTCGGTCGCAGCCGAACTGCTCGGCCGCCGCCAGGTCGATCGGATCACCATCGTCGCGCCGACCGAGCACCTCAAGCTTCAGTGGGCCGAGGCCGCCGCCCGGGCGGGGATTCCCATCGACCCGGCGTACTCCGCGGGCAAGGGCAAGACGGCCAGCGACTACCTCGGCATCGCGGTCACCTACGCCGGAGTCGCGGTCAACCCGCTGGCGCTGCGGATCCGCACCGAGCGGTTCAAGACCCTGGTCATCCTCGACGAGGTCCACCACGCCGGCGACGCGCTGGCGTGGGGCGAGGGAGTGCGCGAGGCGTTCGAGCCCGCGCATCGCCGGTTGGCGCTCACGGGCACGCCGTTCCGCTCCGATGTGAACCCGATCCCGTTCGTGTCCTATGCGCCCGGCTCCGACGGGGTGCCGCGCTCGGAGGCCGACTACACCTACGGGTACGCCGAGGCGTTGGCCGACCGGGTGGTCCGGCCCGTGCTGTTCATGGCCTACTCCGGCGAACTCCAGTGGCGCACCCGCGCCGGTGACGAGATCGCCGCCAGGCTCGGTGAGCCGCTGACCAAGGACCTCACCGCGCAGGCGCTGCGGACCGCCCTCGACCCCGAGGGCGCCTGGATCCCCTCCGTGCTCTCCGCGGCCGACAAGCGGCTCTCCGAGGTGCGACGCCACGTGCCCGACGCTGGTGCGATGGTGATCGCGTCCGACCAGGACGCCGCCCGCGCGTACGCCAAGATCTTGAAGTCCCTCACCGGAGAGGCGCCGACCGTGGTGCTCTCCGACGAGAAGGGCGCCTCGAAGAAGATCGCCGAGTTCTCCTCCGGTGAGGGTCGCTGGATGGTCGCGGTCCGGATGGTCTCCGAGGGTGTCGACGTACCCCGCCTCGCGGTCGGCGTCTACGCGACCAGGACCTCCACGCCGCTGTTCTTCGCCCAGGCGGTGGGCCGGTTCGTCCGGGCCCGCGGCCGTGGCGAGACCGCGTCGGTCTTCCTGCCCTCGGTGCCCAGCCTGCTCACCTACGCCGCCGAGCTCGAGGTCGCTCGCGACCACATCCTGGGCCGCCGCGTCGCCGACGAGGGAGACATCTTCGCCGCCGAGGACGCGCTGCTCGCCCAGGCGCAGGCCGGCGAGGCCGCCTCGGCCGAGCTGGAAGCCCTGCCCTTCGAGGCGCTCGGCTCGCAGGCGCACTTCGACCGGGTGCTCTTCGACGGGGCGGAGTTCGGACACGAGGGCCAGGTGCACGTCGGCTCCGAGGAGGAGATGGACTTCCTCGGCATCCCCGGCCTGCTCGAGCCCGACCAGATGCGCCAACTGCTGGCCCAGCGGCAGAACGACCGCCGCAAGAAGCAACCGGCCCGCGAGGATCCGGGCGTCCCCGAACTGACCACCCACGAGCAGCTCGCCGTACTCCGCCGCGAGCTCAACGGCCTGGTCGCCGCCTGGCACCACCGCACCGGTCAGGCCCACGGCATCACCCACGCCGCGCTGCGCAAGGAGTGCGGCGGCCCGGCGGCCGCGGTCGCCAACGCCGAGACGCTGCGCAAACGGATCGACCGGCTGCGCGAGTGGGCCTCGAAGGCGGGTTAGTTCAGCTACCCCGACGCGGCGGCGAGCGGGAGCACCCGGTACGGCACCTGGGTGGCCAGGGCGATCACCGTGGACGAGCGCACGATGGCGGGGAGGGCGAGCACGGAGTCGATGACCCGCTGCAGGTCGGTGTTGGAGCGGGCGACGACCCGGGCCATCAGGTCGCCGGCACCGGTGATGGTGTGCGCCTCGAGCACCTCGGGGATGGCGGCGAGGTGGGCGCCGACCGCGTCGTGGCCGCCGCCGGCGCGCTCGTCCTGGCGGATCTCCAGGGTGAGGAAGGCGGTGACCGGGTAGCCGAGCGCAGCGGGGGAGAGGTCCGGCCCCCACGACGTGATCACGCCGGAAGACGTCAGCTTGTCGAGCCGGGCCTGGACCGTGCCGCGCGCGACGCCGAGCCGACGGGAGGCCTCGAGTACGCCGACCCGCGGGTCGGCGGCGAACAGGTCGATCAAACTGCGGTCGAGATCGTCCATGGCGCGGCTCCGGAGTGTACAAGTTGCCTAATGTGTCGACGTACTGTTGCACAGATTGCGCTGACTCGCGGAGGATATGCGGATGAGCGAGTCGACCATCACCGCCCTGACCAACGAGGAAGTCCAGGCCGGGCTCTCCCTCGAGCAGCTCAAGCAACTCGTCGGCCTCGTCGAGTACGACGCCAGCAACGACCCGTTCCCGGTGGTCGCCCAGGACGCCGTCTGCTTCGTGGTCGGCAACGCCACCCAGACCGCGCAGTTCTACCAGCTCGCGATGGGCATGGAGCTCGAGGCCTACCGCGGACCCGAGAACGGTCACCGCGAGTCCAAGTCCTACGTCCTGCGCTCGGGCAGCGCCCGCTTCGTCTTCACCGGTGGCGTCGCCGCGGGCCCCGTCGGCAGCCCGATCCTCGACCACCACCGCAAGCACGGTGACGGCGTCGTCGACCTGGCGATCGAGGTGACCGACGTCGACCAGTGCATCGCGCACGCGCGCGCCATGGGTGCCACCGTCCTGGTCGAGCCCCACGACGAGACCGACGAGCACGGCACCGTGCGGCTGGCCGCCATCGCGACGTACGGCGAGACCCGGCACACCCTGGTCGACCGCTCGGCGTACACCGGCCCCTACCTGCCCGGATACGTCGCGGCCCAGACCAAGGTGACGCGGCGCGAGGGCCACCCGCGACGACTCTTCCAGGCGGTCGACCACTGCGTCGGCAACGTCGAGCTCGGCCGGATGGACGAATGGGTGGCGTTCTACAACAAGGTGCTCGGCTTCACGAACATGGCCGAGTTCGTCGGCGACGACATCGCGACCGACTACTCCGCCCTGATGTCGAAGGTGGTGGCCAGCGGCAACCACCGGGTGAAGTTCCCGCTCAACGAGCCGGCGATCGCGAAGAAGAAGTCGCAGATCGACGAGTACCTCGAGTTCTACGACGGCGCCGGCTGCCAGCACATCGCCCTCGCGACCAATGACATCCTGCGCTCGGTCGACATCCTGCGTGACAACGGCATCGAGTTCCTCGAGACCCCCGACTCCTACTACGACGATCCCGAGCTCCGCGCCCGGATCGGCGAGGTGCGGGTGCCGATCGAGGAGCTCAAGAAGCGCAAGATCCTGGTCGACCGCGACGAGGACGGCTACCTGCTGCAGATCTTCACCAAGCCGATGGGCGACCGGCCGACGGTGTTCTACGAGTTCATCGAACGCCACGGATCATTGGGCTTCGGCAAGGGCAACTTCAAGGCGCTCTTCGAGGCGATCGAGCGGGAGCAGGACGCGCGCGGAAACCTCTAGCTCCGCACCACTAGCCTCGGCGCTGTGACCTCGCAGCCCGGGTGGCATCCCGACCCTGTCCCTCTGCAGCCCGGGCAACCGGCCCAGCTTCGCTACTGGGACGGCAGCCGCTGGACCGAGCACGTCGCGCCGGCCCAAGCACCGAGCGCGCCGCCCGCCACGACGGAATCCACGCCGTACACCGCTGCGCCGGCCTACACCGGGACCTACGGCGCTCCGTCCGCCGGGACGCCGCACGCCGGGACGCCGTACGCCGGGACGCCGTACGCCGGGACGCCGTACGCCGGAGTGCGGCCGCCGGCGACCACCCCGGACGGAGTATCGCTGGCGGGGTGGTGGCAGCGGGTGGCGGCCTACATCCTCGACGCGATCATCGTCGGCATCATCGCGACGATCGTGGCGCTGCCGTGGGCCAGGGACGCCTTCGACACCTATCGGGCGTGGCTGGACGACGCCCTGCGGGCCAGTGACGCCGGCGGCGGGAACAACCTCGACACCGCCCAACTCCAGCGTGATCTGGCCCGCCCGCTGGCCATCATCATCGGCATCCAGTTGGTCGTCGGCTTCTGCTACCAGGTCGGGTTCCTGATGTGGAAGCAGGCGACGCCGGGGAAGCTCGCGCTCGGCCTGCGGGTGCGGCTGCGCGACCGGCCCGGCCCGATGCCGCTGGGGACGGTGATGGTCCGCTGGCTGGCCCAGTTCGGCGTCGGGATCCTGGGTCTGATCCCGATCCTCGGCTCGCTGACCGTCGTCTACACGCTGCTCGACTACCTCTGGCCGCTGTGGGACCAGAAGAAGCAGGCCATCCACGACAAGGCCGCGAAGACCAACGTGGTGCGGACCCGCTAGCCCGCGTCGGCGACGGCAACCAGTTCGCCCTCCGCGCGACTGTGCGCGGCGGGGCTGCGGCTTCCGTCGACGTACCGCCTGCCGAAGGCCAGGATCAGGATCGCAACCCCGACGGCGGCCGCACCCATCCAGAACGGCGCGTGCACGCTGACCTCCTCGCCCAGCCGGCCGGCGGCCCAGGGGGCGACGGCGCCGCCGGAGAAGCGCACGAAGGAGTACGCCGACGAGGCCACCGGGCGCTCGACGGGCGCGGCACCCATGACCGCCTCGGTGATGACGGTGTTGTTGACGCCGAGGAAGGCGCCGGCGATCACGACGCCCACCACCAGCACCTCCTTGTGGTCGGTCCAGACCGCCATCGCGACCAGGTCGAGACCGAAGAGGGTCAGGCTGACCAGCACGGTCGGGATCGAGCCGAACCGGTGCTGCAGGACCGGGGCGACCCAGACCGAGGTGATGGCGAGCAGCACGCCCCAGCCGAAGAAGATGAATCCGACCTGGTGCGCGGTCATGTCTAGCGGGAACGGCGTGAAGGCGAGCAGCGTGAAGAAGCCCATGTTGTAGAACAGCGCGGTCAACGCGATGGTCAGCAGGCCCGGGTAGCGCAGCGCCCGGAACGGATCGGCCAGCGACGTACGCCGCCCGACGGGTGGGGTGCGCGGTAGCAGGATCGCGGTGGCCACGAGCGCGATGGACATCAGTACGGCGACGCCGATGAACGGCGCCCGCCACGAGATCGAGCCGAGCACGCCGCCTAGCAACGGGCCGGTCGCGATGCCGAGGCCGAGTGCGGCCTCGAAGAGGATGATCGCCTGCGCGGTCGAGCCGCGCGCCGACATCACGATCGTGGCCAGCGCGGTGGCGATGAAGAGCGCGTTGCCGAGTCCCCAGCCGGCCCGAAAGCCGACGATGGCGCCGATCGTGTCGGACATGCCGGCCAGCGCCGAGAAGACGATGATCAGCGCCAGGCCGAGGATCAGCGTCCGCTTGGCGCCGATCCGTGTGGACACCACTCCGGTCACCAGCATGGCCAGACCCATGACGGCCATGTAGCTGGTGAACAGCAGCGAGACCTGGCTCGGGGTCGCGTCGAGCTGGTCGGCGATCGGCTTGAGGATCGGGTCGACCAGGCCGATACCCATGAACGCGATCACGCACGCGAACGCCACGGCCCACACGGCCCGGGGCTGGCGGAAGAAGCTGCCGGTGGTGTCGCCGGCGATGTCTGTCGAGCTGTCTGTCGAGCTGTCTGTCACTCGTAGTCCTCGGGGACGGGAACGGCGAGCAGCTCGCGCAGCACCGTGACGGTGGTGCGCAGCTCCTCGGTGGTGAGGGAGGGGTGCTGCTCGAGTCGCGCCCGGATCGCCTCGCCGTTGAGGCGGCGGGCCCGGGCGAGCGCGGCGGCGCCGGCACTGGTCGCCACGACCAGGCTGGCGCGGGTATCGGTGGGATGGGGCTCCTTGGTGGCCCAGTCCTGCTCGAGCAGCTGGTTGACCAGGCCGGTCATGGTCGGCTGCGAGCAGGAGTACGCCGTCGCCAGCTGGGTCACCGTGGACGGCCCGAACTCGTCGAGCACCGACAGCACCCGGATGCCGGCCGGCAGGTCGAGGCGACGACGCAGCTCGCGCACCAACCGTGCGGCCCGGGTGACCAGGTCGCTCGCGAGCTCGGTGACCTCGTCGACCTCGGTGACCTCGGTGACGGAGCCAGAAGCGTTGACCACGTCAACCACTTTACATAGGTTCCCTATGTATCTCCACTGGGTGCGATGATCCGCCCGTGGCGACCTACATCGGCTTCCTCCGCGCGATCAACCTCGGCCCGACGCGGAAGTTCCCCAAGGCCTCGATCATCAAGGCGGTCGAGGCGGCCGGCTTCACCGACGTCGCCACGTACATCAACACCGGCAACGTCCGCTTCGACACGCCCCTGAGGTCGCGCGCGAAGATCGAGGCCGCCCTGGAGGAGGCGTTCGAAGCGGAGGCCGGGTTCGCCGTACCCACCGTCGTGTTCACCCAGAAGGAGTTGCGGGCGATCGCCGAGGAAGCCGCCAGTTTCGGCCACGACGGCCGGCACTACGTCTCGCTGTGCAAGGAAGCGCCCAGCGCGGCGGCGATCAAGAAGCTCGAGGAGACCAGCACCGCCGACGAGGTCGCCAAGGTCGGCGGTCGGGCCGTGCACCTGCTGCTGGGTGCGAACTACCACGAGGCGAAGCTGACCAACGCCGCCGTCGAGAAGACCATGGGGGTCGCCACCAACCGCAACCTCACGGTGATCAGCGCGCTCGCCGAGAAGTGGTGCTGAGCCTCCTGACACGCCTGGGTGAGGTGGCTGTCGCCGCCAGGTGATAGGAACGTCGGGCCGCCCTGTTCGGGCGGCCACCTCGGATCCATCACTCTCGGAGGCCTCGTCATGCCCACGCAACCCCATGATCACCACGACGTCCCGCTCGAGGCGCACGAGCCCGATCCCGCCGTCGAGGCGCGCGGCTCGATGCCCGGCCGTCGCGGCGTCCTCACCGGCGCCGCAGCCCTCGCAGCGGCCGGACTCGCCGCGCCGGCGTTCGCCGATTCCGACCTGGATGAGCTCGACGGCCTCGACGCCGAGCGGCGCGGCAAGAGCCCCCGCCGGGTCCGGGTCACCGTCCTCGGCACCACCGACAGCCACGGCAACGTCTTCAACTGGGACTACTTCAAGAACAAGGAATACGACGACGCGGCCCACAACGACATCGGGCTCGCCAAGATCGCGACCCTGGTGAAGGCGGCGCGGGCGAAGTTCCGCAAGCGCGGCCCGGTGCTCCTCCTCGATGCCGGCGACACGATCCAGGGCACGCCCCTGGCCTACTACTACGCACGGATCGCCCCGATCACCGCCGGGGGCACCCATCCGATGGCCGCGGCGATGAACAAGATGCACTACGACGCGGCGGCGCTCGGCAACCACGAGTTCAACTACGGCCTCGACACGCTGCGCGCCTACGAGTCGCAGCTGGAGTTCCCGCTGCTCGGCGCCAACGCCGTCGACCCGGCGACCAAGCGACCGGTCTTCCGGCCGTACGTCATCAAGAAATACAAGGTGTCCAAGGGCCGCAAGCCGCTCAAGATCGGCATCCTCGGCCTGGTGACGCCCGGGGTCGCGATCTGGGACAAGGCCAACGTCGAGGGCAAGGTCGAGTTCCCCGGCCTGGTGGAGCAGGCCGCGAAGTACGTCCCCGAGCTGAAGAAGAAGGGCTGCGACCTCATCATCGTCTCGGCCCACTCCGGCGCCGACACCTCCTCGTCGTACGGCGACGCGCTGCCCTACCCCGAAAACGCGGCCTCGCTGGTGGCCGAGCAGGTGCCTGGCATCGACGCGATCCTGGTGGGCCACGCGCACAAGGAGATCCCGCAGCGGTTCGTGACCAACGCCAAGACCGGCAAGCGGGTGCTGCTCTGCGAGCCCTACTACTGGGGCATGCGGCTCGCCGTGATGGGGCTGACCGTCGAGTGGCAGCAGCGTAAGAAGCGCTGGAAGCTGGTCCGTTCGCACAGCCAGTTGCTCAACTCCAACACCGCCAAGGAGAACGGCCGGGTCTCACGGGTCGTGCGCGCCCAGCACGACAAGGTGGTCGCCTACGTCAACACGCCGATCGGCACCTCCACCGACGAGCTGCTCGCCAATGACGCGATGGTGGTGGATCGGCCGATCATCGACTTCGTCAACTTCGTCCAGGCCGACGCGGTGCAGAAGGCGATCGGCAGTGCGCTGCCGGTGCTGTCCATCGCGGCGCCGTTCAGCCGGACGGCCCGCTTCCCGGACGGCGCCGTCACCCTTCGCGACGTCGCGGGGCTCTACATCTACGACAACACGCTGCTCGCGGTGAAGGTCACCGGCGCCCAGGTGAAGGAGTACCTCGAATACTCCGCCCACTACTTCCAGCAGCTGACCACGCCGGGCACGTCGTTCCCCGCGTCGGCGGTGACCAACAACAAGACCGACGCCGCCCCCAACGGCACGCCCGACTACAACTACGACATCGTCGCCGGGCTCGACGAGCGACTCACCTACGACATCGACCTCTCCCAGCCTTTCGGCAGCCGGATCCTCGATCTCGAGTACGGCGGGGCCGACGTGACAGGGCTGGAGTTCGCGCTCGCAGTCAACAACTACCGTCAGTCCGGCGGCGGCGGCTTCCCCGCGGTCAAGACGGCGCCCGTGCTCTACAACCAGCAGGTCGAGATTCGGCAGCTGCTCATCGACTGGGTCACCGCCAACCACACGATCGATCCCGCGGCGTTCGCGTCCGTCGACTGGCGACTGGTCAACGGCCCGGGCAACCCGATCACCGTCACGGGGCTCTGACCTCGGAGCCACCGGGCACTGTCTCGGCCCGCTGGAGGTCGCGCACCGCGCGCGACCCCAGCGTGGCCAGGCAGACCACCATGTAGAGGATGCCGGACGCCAGGATCGTCTCCCGGATCCCGAAGACCAGCGCGAGCGGCCCGGCGACCAGCTGGCCGATCGGGATCGCGACGAACGAGCCCAGCGCGTCGTAGGAGTACGCGCGGGAGAGCATCTCGTCGGGCACGTGCTCCTGCATCGCCAGGTTCCAGCCCAACCCGAACAGCTCCATGCCGATGCCGGCCACGAAGAACGCCGCGACCAGGGCGCCGACGTGCGGGTCGAGGCCCAGCACCAGCATCGGCAGGCCGAAGAGGGCGCAGCCGAGCATCCCCCACAGCAGTGGCCGCTCCAGCCGCACCCGGATCATCACCAGCGAGAGCAGCAGCAGTCCGGCAGCTTGGGCGGAGAGGCCGAGGCCCCAGCCGGTCTCGCCGATCGAGGTCTGCTTGGCCAGCACCGGTCCGAGGGTGAAGATCGCCCCGCTGTGCAGCATGTTGAGGAAGCCGAAGGCCAAGACGACCACCCATAGCCAGGTCGTGCCGGTGAAGTAGCGCCACCCCTCGCGCAGGTCGTGCACCATCGAGGTCCGCTCGCCCTTGGGCGGTGTCGGCGGGATGCGCACCAGCAGCAGCGTGGCCGCGGCGAGGATATAGGTGACGCCGTCGATGGCGAGCGCCCAGCCCGCACCGACCGTGACGACCAGGATCCCGCCGACGGTCGGGCCGACGACCGAGAGGAGGCCGCGCTGGATCGACATGAGGGCATTGGCGGGTTGGAGCTGCTCGCGCGGCACCAGTTGCGGCATCAGGCTGGCCAGTGCGGGGAAGCTGACCGCGGCGACGGTCCCGTTGATCGCGCTGAGCGCGGCGATGTGCCACAGCTCGGTGGTGCCTCCGATGACCAGCGCGGCGATGCCCAGCTGGGTGAGGCCGGCCAGCACGTTGCAGACCTGGATCACCAGCTTGCGGCCGAACCGGTCGGCGATCACGCCGCCGGCCAGCAGGAACGCCACCTCGGGGATCGAGTGGGCGGCCAGCACGATGCCCAGTGCGGAGGCCGAGTCGCTCACCTCCAGCACGGCGAAGGCGAGGGCGATGCCGGCCATGGCCGATCCGGCGCCGTTGACCAGCCGGGAGATGAAGTAGTAGCGGAAGTTCGGCTCGCGCAGTGTCGCGGTGGCGGAGGCTCGCGTGGTCACGCCTGATCCATCTGGAACGCCCAGGCGGTGAAGCTCACGTGGTCGGTGCCGGGGGAGTGCGGCGGCTGGTTCGCGCCGTGCAGCAGGCGGGAGGCCTCCTTCAGCAGGCCGAGCGCCCGCTCCCAGGTGTCCGGGTCCACCCAGCCTTCGAGATCGGCGACCAGGCCGGGGCGCCCGGGCTGCCGCGCGAGCGTACGGCGTTCGAGCTCGGTGCCGACGGCGCGTACGTAGAGCAGCCGGTCCTCGGTGGAGGCGTCCGGCCCGCTGGGTGGCTGGTCGTCGGGGTCGTCGGGGTAGCGGTAGAGCTTGGCCACGCCACCGCGGATCGTGCGTTCGCCCGCCTCGACGACCTCGCCGGCCTCGGCGAGCTGGCGGAGGTGGTACGACGCGTTGGCATGGCTGATCCCGAGCTCGCGGGCCAGGTCGGCGGCGCTCATCGCCGAGCCGGTGAGGATCGAGAGCATCCGCAGCCGGACCGGGTGCGCGATCACCCGCAACGAGCTCACATCGGACATCGGCCTACCTCCCAAGGACTGTTGGGGAGTCAGTCTGCGCCCGCGCCTCGGCTACTGTCAAACAGTTGTTGGGGGGTTTGCGGATCCTACTCGCCCCGGAACTCCGGTCGCCGCTCCGCTCCGAACGCGCGCATCCCCTCGGCTGCGTCGGCGGTGCGGAGGAGCACCGTCTGGCCCGTCCGCTCGCGCTCGAGCGCCGGCTCCAGCGAATCGAGGGTCGCGGCGTTGATCGCCTTCTTGGTGGCCGCCTGGGCCAAGGGCGCACCCCGGCACAGCCGGCGCACGACGGTGTCGACGAGCGCGGAGAGCTCGGCGTCGGGGGCGAGGTGGCTGACCAACCCTGCGTCGTACGCCTCGCGGCCCGACAGTGGTTCGGCGAGCAGCGCCATCCGCATCGCGCGGGCGCGACCGATCGCCGCCGCGACGGTGGCCGAGGAGCCGCCGTCCGGCATCAACCCGATCCGCGCGAAGGCGAGCAGGAAGCTGGCCGACTCCGCGGCGACGACCAGATCGGCGGCCAGCGCCGTCGAGCAGCCCACGCCGGCCGCGACGCCGTGGACGGCGGCCACGACCGGCTTCGGGCAGCCGGTGACGCCGCGGATGATCCGGTTGGCGGCATCGAGGGCGCGGACGTCGAACCGCTCGATGGCGTCGGTGCCGGAGATGTCCGCACCGGCACTGAACGCCGCTCCGGCCCCGGCGAGCACCACCACCCCCACGCGGTCGTCGTACGCCGCCGCCTCGAGTCGCTCAGCCAGGGCGACAGCCAACTCTTCGCTGAACGCGTTGAAGACCTGAGGCCTGTTGAAGGTCAGCCAGAGCGCACCGCCCTCGCGGAGTTCGACCAGCAGAGCGTCAGTCTCCAGCAAGGCCCACGCCCGCCTCGCGCATCGCGTCCAGTGCGGCCTCGGTCGTCTCGACCGCCACCCCGGCGCACAGGTCCAGCAGCACCGTCGTCTCGAACCCTGCGCGAGCGGCGTCCACCGCCGTGGCCCGCACGCAGTGGTCGGTGGTCAGGCCGCACACGTCGACGCGGCTCACCTCATGGGCCCGGAGCCAGTCGCCGAGCAGTTGGCCGTCGTGGCTGCCCTCGAAGCCGGAGTACGCCGCCTCGTGCGCGCCCTTGAGGAAGATCGCGTCGAACGGCTGCGGGTCGAGGTTGGGATGGAACGCTTCGCCCTCGGTCCCGACCTTGCAGTGCACCGGCCACGTGTCGACGAAGTCGGGCTCCTTGGCCCAGTGCTCGCCGGGCGCGACATGGTGGTCCTTGGTGGCCACCACGTGGTCATAGGCCGACCCACCACGCAACAGCTCCGCGATGTCCGCGGCCACCTGGGCACCTCCGACCACCGGCAGCGACCCACCCTCACAGAAGTCGTTCTGGACGTCGACGACGATCAGCGCGCTCTTCATACCGTTCAACCTAGCTGGCAGGGTTGCTTCAGAATTTGCTCGACTGTCTACCTATTTCCGAGCTCCGCCGCCCTGTCCACCCATCTGCTGAGGATCCTCGGCACCAGGTGCCGACCACGCTCGGCAGTCGGCCCAGGCCCCGGAAATAGGTCGACTGTCTACCTTTGTCCAAGCTCCCGCCGAGCGCTAAGACCCCACGGGCAGCCACGCGATCACGTCCTGGATCACGGCGTCCCAGAGGGACCAGACATGGTCGCCGGGCCGGAAGTCGGTGGTGACCTCGACGCCGGCGGCGGTGGCCTCCTCGGCGAACCGCTGGCAGGAGGCGTACAGCCAGTCGTCGGTGCCGCACGAGACGTGCAGCGGGGGGATCGACCGCGCGGTCCGAAGGAGCGCGAAGACGTCGTCCGAGGGGCGCACCTGGTGGTCGAAGACCCGGCCCATCACCTCGTCGCGGTCGGGGTTCTTGGAGAAGGCGACCAGGTCGAGCGCCCCGGACAGGCAGGCGGCCGCGGCGTACCGCTCGGGATGGGTCAGCGCGAGCTTGAGGGCGCCGTACCCGCCCATCGAGAGGCCGGCGACGAAGGTGTCCGCAGGGCCGTCCGACACGCGCAAGAACTGCGAGACCACGCGCGGCAGCTCCTCGGAGATGTAGCTCCAGTAGCGATGGCCGTGCGCCTCGTCGGCGTAGAAGCTGCGGCCGGCGGCGGGCATCACGACGGCCAGGCCACGGGCGGCGGCATACCGCTCGATGGAGGTGTAGCGCAGCCAGGCGGTGTGGTCGTCGGACAGGCCGTGCAGCAGGTAGAGCACCGGTGGCGGGCCGTCGCGTACGACGTCGGCGATGCCGATCTGCTCCTCGGTGCGCTGTGGCAGCACGACCGTGATCGAGGTGCCGCACATGAGCGACTCGGAGAAGAAGTCGCAGGTCAACAGGGCCATCAGGGCTGGTCTCCTTCGAAGTCTCCCTCGAAAATCGTCGGGATCACGGGTTCGCCGCGCGACATCTGCTGGGCGGCGAGGGGCAGCTCGGCGCGGGCGGCCAGGTGACGTTCGCGCGCGGCGTCCAGGGGCTCGCGGCCGACGATCTCGCCATCGCGGACCAGCGGCACGAGCAACTCGCGGTCATCGCCGTCGTTCTCCGACGGAGTGCCGATGCCGACCACCTCGGCCCCGGCGCTCCCGTCTGCCGAGCGCCGGCGGAGGGCGTACTTGCGGCCGCCGACCGAGGTCTTGTCGACGCTCTTCTTCGCGACGGATTGGAGCATGCCCGAGTCGTTCTCCCGGGCGACCAGTTTGTAGACGAAGCCGGAGGTCGGGTGACCGCTGCCGGTGACCAGTTGGGTGCCGACGCCGTACCCGTCCACGGGCGCCGCGGCCAGCGTGGCGATCGCAAACTCGTCGAGGTCGCTGGTGACCACGATCCGGGTGCCGGTGGCGCCCAGCGAGTCGAGTTGCGCACGCACCTGTACGGCGAGCTCACCGAGGTCTCCGGAATCGATGCGCACTGCGCCGAGGTCCGTCCCGGCGACCTCGACGCCGAGCCGGACCGCCTCGCCGATGTCATAGGTGTCCACGAGCAGCGTGGTGCCGATCCCGAGCGAGTCCACCTGGGCGCGGAACGCATCCGCCTCGGAGTCGTGCAGCAGTGTGAAGGAGTGCGCGCTGGTGCCGGTCGTCGGTACGCCGTAGCGGTGCCGGGCGGCGAGGTTCGAGGTGGAGGCGAACCCGGCGAGGTACGCCGCCCGCGCGGCGGCCACCGCTGCTTCCTCGTGAGTACGCCGCGAGCCCATCTCGATGCAGGGCCGGTCGCCGGCGACCAGGGTCATCCGGGATGCGGCGGACGCGATCGCCGAGTCGTGGTTGTAGATCGAGAGCAGCACCGTCTCCAGCACGACGGCTTCCGCGAAGCTCGCCTCCACGATCAGCAGCGGGGAGTGGGCGAAGTAGGCGTCGCCCTCGGCGTAGCCCCAGATGTCCCCGCCGAACCGGTAGCCCGACAGCCACTCCAGCGTCGGTGCGTCGACCACTCCGTCCAGAGCCGCCAGAGCCTCGTCGTCGAATCGGAACGCCTCGATCGCGTCCAAGGCCCGGCCGACGCCGGCCACGACGCCGTACCGTCGCCCCTCGGGGAGCCGGCGGCCGAACAGTTCGAAGACCGAGCGGCGCTGCGCCGTACCTCCCGCCAGCGCCGCCTGCAGCATGGTCAGCTCGTAGTGGTCGGTCAGCAGCGCGGTGGAGGCCACGGGGTCAGCGTAGGAGGCTGAGTCGGGATGATCCGGGCTGAGGGTCCTGTGACACGATGGGAGGGTGTCCGCTGCTAGTCCTGTCGAGGTCGAGCCGGACCTGGCTCCGGATTCGCTGGCCGACGAGATGACGGTCCTCGCGGTGCCGTGGGTGACCATCGTCTGGAACGACCCGGTCAACCTCATGTCCTATGTCACCTACGTCTTCCAGAAGTACTTCGGCTACGACAAGAAGAAGGCCGAGAAGCTGATGCTGGAGGTGCACGAGGACGGCAGGTCGGTGGTCAGCTCGGGCAGCCGCGAGGAGATGGAGCGCGACGTGCAGGCGATGCACGAGTACGGCCTCTGGGCGACGCTGGACAAGCAGCAGTGACCGTTCGAGTGGCTCTACTCCGGGCCGACGCATGAGCGGGTTCGCCCGCCACCGCCGCAGCAAGCACCTCATCGCCACCTTCACCGGCCTGGAGGCCGATCTGCTGCGCTCGCTGGCCGCGCAGCTGGTCGAGCTGTTGCGCAACGAGGCCGCAGTGCCGCGCGACGACGTCGACCCGCTCGAGGCGATGATGGACTTCAGCGGACCGACGACCGAGCCCGACGATCCGGTGCTGGCACGCCTGTTCCCCACCGCCTACCAACACGATGAGGAAGCGGCGGCGGAGTTCCGGCGGTTCACCGAGGGTGGGCTGCGCGACGGGAAGGCGAACGCAGCGATCACCATCATCGACGGACTCGAGGAGGCCGGGCTGCCGCCCGAGCTGACCGAGGACGGCCTGATGATCGACGTCGAGCTCGACGAACCCACCGCCGAGACCTGGATGCGCTCGCTCACCGACCTGCGGCTCGCCCTGGCGACCCGGTTGGAGGTGGAGGAGGGCGACGAGGACTACTGGCACTCGCTGCCGGACGACGACCCGCGGGCCCAGGCCCACGACATCTACGAGTGGGTGGGCTACCTCCAGGAGACCCTGGTCCGGGCGCTGTCCAGTCGCTGAGCCCGGCGCGGGGGCGCTGCCGGCAGGCCCCCTACCCTGGAGCGGTGCTGACTCTCGACCGGGCGAC
>DOWL01000109.1:44450-59146 GCA_003519585.1 Nocardioides sp.
GTGCTGACTCTCGACCGGGCGACGTACGACGCGATCGTCGCCCACGCCAAGCGCGACCACCCCGACGAGGCCTGCGGCATCGTCGCGGGACCTGAGGGCAGCGACCGCGCCGAGCGGCTGGTGGAGATGGTCAATGCCGCGGGCAGCCCGACGTTCTACGAGTTCGACTCGACCGATCTGCTCCGGCTCTACCGCGAGATGGACGCCCGCGACGAGGAGCCCGTGGTCATCTACCACTCCCACACCGCGACGGAGGCCTACCCGAGCCGCACCGACATCGGCCTGGCCATGGAGCCGCGGGCCCACTATGTGTTGGTGAGCACACGCGACTGTTTCGACGCGGATGGCGGGAACAACGACGGCCCCGTGGAGTTCAGGAGTTATCGGATCATCGACGACGAGGTGACCGAGGAAGAGGTCTCCGTCGTCCCGTCACTACCCGCAAGGAGCACCACCTGATGGCCATCGAGGTCCGGATCCCCACCATCCTGCGCAACTACACCAGTGACCAGAAGTCGGTCACCGCCGAGGGCGCCAACCTCGCCGCGCTCATCGACGACCTGGAGGCGAACCACGCGGGCCTCAAGGACCGGCTGCTCGAGAACGGTGATCTGCGCCGGTTCGTCAACGTCTACATCAACGACGAGGACGTGCGGTTCCTCGGCGGGCTCGAGGCGCCGCTCAACGACGGCGACCAGGTGGTCGTGCTGCCCGCCGTCGCCGGCGGCTGACAGGGCGGACGTGACGCGCTACGACAACCTCCTCGCCTCGGTCGGCGGCACTCCGCTGGTCGGGCTGCCGAGGCTGTCGCCGGCGCCCGACGTACGCCTCTGGGCCAAGCTCGAGGACCGCAACCCCACCGGCTCGATCAAGGACCGGCCCGCACTGCGGATGGTCGAGGAGGCCGAGAAGGACGGGCTGCTGCGGCCCGGCTGCACCATCCTCGAGCCGACGTCCGGCAACACCGGCATCTCGCTGGCCATGGCGGCCAAGCTCAAGGGCTACCGCATGGTGTGCGTGATGCCTGAGAACACCTCCGCCGAGCGGCGCCAGCTGCTGCGGATGTGGGGTGCGGAGATCATCACCTCGCCGGCGGCCGGCGGCTCCAACGAAGCGGTCCGGGTCGCCAAGCAGGTGGCCGTGGAGCATCCCGACTGGGTGATGCTCTACCAGTACGGCAACGAGGCCAACTCCCTCGCGCACCAGGAGGGCACCGGCCCCGAGATCCTCGCCGACCTCCCCAGCGTGACCCACTTCGTGGGCGGTCTGGGCACGACCGGCACGCTGATGGGCGTCTCGAGGTTCTTCCGCGAGTCCAAGCCCGAGGTGAAGATCGTGGCCGCCGAGCCGCGGTACGGCGAGCTGGTCTACGGCCTGCGCAACCTCGACGAAGGTTTCGTGCCCGAGCTCTACGACGCCGAGCTGATCGACGCTCGGTTCTCGGTCGGACCCCGCGACGCCGTACGCCGGGTGCGGGAGCTGCTCGAGCTCGAGGGCATCTTCGCCGGCATCTCCACGGGCGCGATCCTGCACGCCGCGCTGGCCCAGGCGGCCAAGGCGGTGCGCGCCGCTGAACCGGCCGACATAGCCTTTGTCGTGTGCGACGGCGGCTGGAAGTACCTCTCAACCGGGGCCTACGAAGGCACCATCGACGAAGCGGAGGACGCGCTCGAGGGTCAGCTTTGGGCTTGAGCCTTGCGTTCGCCCTGCTACTTCTCGCTCCGCCTGCAGTAGCGGCACCCGTGACGTCACCCACCGTGACCGGCACGCCCGTGTACGGCGGCACGCTGACAGCCGACCCGGGTCAGTGGTCGCCGGCCGTCGCGTCGTTCGGCTACCAGTGGCTGCGTGCCGGCGTCCCGATCGCCGGCGCCGTCGCTGCGACGTACACGCCCGGTCTCGACGACCTCGGCCGCACGCTGGCGGTGCAGGTCACTGCGGGCGACGGGTCGGGGGTCAGCACCTCGCCTCAGACCGCGCCGGTGGCTCGGGCCACCATGACGGCCTCGCGGCAGCGGGTGCTGGGAGAGCCGCGCTACACCCACACTTTGAAGGCCCGGCCGGGGCGGTTCTCGGCGCCTGACCCGACGGTCACCTACACCTGGCCGGGTGGCGACACCGCGCGCACGTACGAGATCCGGCCGGGCGACGTCGGCACCAAGGTGGTGCTGCGGATCCGTGCCGAAGCGCCGGGATACGAACCCCTGACCGTGAAGGTCAAGAGCGCGACGGTCGGCTACCGGATCGACGCGCGGCGTACGGTCCGCTACCACGTGGAGACCCGCGGCCGGATCACCACGAGCCTGGAGGAGTTCCGCACCCAGGCGCAGCAGACCTACGACGACCCGCGCGGCTGGCGATCGGCTGGGATCCGGTTCGTGCCGGTCAAGAGCGGCGGGGCGTTCACGCTGGTGCTCGCGGAGGCCGGGTATCTGCCGAGGTTCTCCTCGGGCTGCAGCGCCATGTGGAGCTGCCGGGTGGGCCGGTTCGTCATCATCAACCAGGACCGCTGGAAGAACGCCTCGCCGGCCTGGAACGCCGCGCACCTGGCGCTGCGCGACTACCGGCACATGGTGGTCAACCACGAGACCGGCCACTGGCTCGGCCTCGGACACGCGCAGTGTCCCGGCCCCGGTCGGCTCGCCCCGGTGATGCAGCAGCAGTCCAAGGGGTTGCAGGGGTGCCGGTTCAACCCGTTCCCGACCGCCCATGAGATCGCGAGCCGGACTCCGCGTGGACGGGCCATGGCCTATCTCGGGGCCCGCGGTTACAGTCCCGACGTCGAGTAGCCCACCGGTCCGGGAGCCCAGTTGCGCGAGATCGTCGTCTTCAGCGGCAGCGCCCACCGGCCGTTCGCCACTGCGGTCTGCGACTCCCTCGGGGTCGAGTTGAGCTCGGTCCAGCTCACCCGGTTCAGCAACGACTGCCTCCAGGCCCAGCTCCAGGCGAACTGCCGCCAGCGCGACGTGTTCATCGTCCAGCCGCTGGTGCCCCCGACCCAGGAGCACCTGATGGAGCTCCTGCTGATGATCGACGCCGCCCGGGGCGCCTCGGCGGCGCAGATCACCGCGGTGATCCCTTACTACGCCTACGCGCGCTCGGACAAGAAGGACGCCTCGCGGCTCTCGATCGGCGGCCGGCTGGTCGCGGACATGCTCGTCGCGGCCGGCGCCAACCGGGTGATCACGATGACGCTGCACGCGCCGCAGGTGCACGGCTTCTTCTCCGTCCCGGTCGACCACCTGACCGCGCTCGGCGTCCTCGCCGACCACTTCCTCGGGCAGGACCTCGACGAGGCCGTCGTGGTCTCGCCCGACTTCGGCAACGCCAAGACGGCGACCCAGTTCTCGCGGCTGCTCGGGCTCCCGGTCGCCGCTGGTTCGAAGAAGCGGCTGGCCGACGACGAGGTCGTCATCGACGCGATCGTCGGTGACGTCGAAGGCAAGCGCGCGATCATCCTCGACGACGAGATCGCCACGGGAGGGTCGATCATCGAACTCCTCGAGCGGCTGGCAGAGCAGGGCTGTACGTCGGCCGCGGTCGCCTGCACGCACGGCCTGTTCGTCGGCAAGGCCATCGAGCGGCTCCGCGGCCACCCGCTGATCACCGAGGTGGTCACGACCGACACCGTGCCGGCGCCCGTGGGCTGGCCCGAACTCCGGATCCGCTCCGTGGCCGGCCTCTTCGGCGCCGCGATCGAGCGGATCCACGTCGGGGAATCGGTGAGCAGCCTGTTCGAGGGCGTCGACCCCGCCCACGGCCCTCCACAACCCCGGCTCTTCGACTGATCATCTCGGCACGACCCGCTACCCCTGTGGACGAAATCCGGACGAATTGAGTGCTTCGCGACGCCGACCCGTCGTTACTCGTGCGGAGTAACGACGGGTCAGCGCGAAATTGTCGGTGACCCGTCGCTACTCGTGATGAGTAACGACGGGTCAGCGCGAAATTGTCGGTGACCCGTCGCTACTCGTGATGAGTAACGACGGGTCGGCGTCGTGGAGTCGCCTGAGAGCGCACGTGGGCGACGACACGGTGCGTGGAGGTCGTCCGGCGCCTACCCTTGTCGGTCGTGCCAGCTGTTGACGCTCCCATCGGGATCTTCGACTCCGGGTTCGGGGGGCTGACGGTGGCCCGGTCGGTGATCGACCAGCTGCCGCACGAGTCGGTGCACTACCTCGGCGACACCGCGCGCCAGCCGTACGGCGCCAAGCCGATCGCGGAGGTCCGGGAGTACGCCCTGGAGTGCCTCGACCACCTCTACGGGCAGGGCGTCAAGGCGCTCGTCATCGCCTGCAACTCCGCCAGCGCGGCGATGCTGCGCGATGCGCGGGAGCGGTACGACGTACCGGTGGTCGAGGTGATCCTCCCCGCCACCCGCCGGGCGGTCGCGGCCAGCCGGACCGGCCGGATCGGGGTGATCTGCACCCGGGCGACCGCGGAGTCACTCGCCTACGAGGATGCCTTCGCGGCCGCCCCGCACGTCGAGCTGACCACTCAGCCCTGCCCGAGGTTCGTCGACTTCGTGGAGGCCGGGGTCACGGGCGGCGACGAGCTGCTCGACGTCGCACACAGCTACCTCGACCCGCTGACCAGCGCCGGCGTGAACACGCTGATCCTCGGCTGCACGCACTACCCACTCCTCACCGGCGTGATCTCCTACGTCATGGGTGACGGCGTCACCCTGGTCAGCAGCGCCGAGGAGTGCGCCAAGGACGTCTACCGGATGCTCACCAGCACCGGGCTGATGCGGCCCTCCGGCGAGCCGACGTACACCTTCGCCACCACCGGTGCTCCCGAGGAGTTCGAGACCATCGGCCGGCGGTTCCTCGGCGCCGAGATGATGGCGGCGAGCCAGTTCGCCGGCGGCCTGCGATGAGGCGGCGATGAGACTCACCGTGGTCGGATGCTCGGGCTCCTATCCCGGGCCGGACTCGCCTGCGTCGTGCTACCTCCTCGAGGCCGACCACGACGGGCGCACCTGGCGGGTGCTCATGGACCTCGGCAGCGGCGCGCTCGGCGCGCTGCACCGGTACGTCGACCCGGTGTCGATCGACGCCGTGCTGATCAGCCACCTGCACGCCGACCACTGCCTCGACCTCTGCGGCTACTACGTGCTCCGCAAGTACCACCCGGACGGCCCCCGGCCGCGGCTCCCGGTCTACGGCCCGATCGGTACGGCGGGCCGGATGGCCCGCGCGTACGACCTGCCGGAGGACCCCGGCATGACCGTCGAGTTCGACTTCCGGAGCTGGGCGCCGGGCGAGCCGGTCCGGGTCGGCCCGTTCACCATCCAGCCGATCCTCGTCGAACATCCCGTCGAGGCCTACGGGCTCCGGGTCTCCGCGGGCGGTGCGCTGGTCGCCTACACCGGTGACAGCGGCCGCTGCAGCCAGCTCGAGACGGTGGCCCGAGGCGCGGACCTGCTGCTGGCCGAGGCGTCGTTCCACGTCGACGCCGCCAACCCGCCCGGGATCCATCTCACCGGCACCGACTGCGGCCTGCTCGCCGAGGCCGCCGGTGTCAAGCAACTCGTGGTGACGCACGTGCCGCCGTGGTACGACGCGGAGGACATGCTGGCGGCCGCACGCGACGCGTGGAGCGGGCCCTCGGAGCTGGCGCGCGCGGGAGCCGTCTTCGACCTCTGAGCTGACCTACAACAACCCCGCATCGTGCACGCAGATCGCGATCTGCACCCGGTTGGTCACGTGCAGCTTGTCGAAGAGCCGCGACACGTGCGCCTTGACGGTCGGGATCGACAGGTGGAGGGCTCGGGCGATCTCGGCATTGGTGAGGCCGCGGCCGACGGCCAGCGCGACGTCGTGCTCGCGATCGGTCAGCACGCCGAGCCGGGTCAGCGCCACCTGGGCGCGGTCGTCGCCGGAGTCGTCGCGGATCCGGTCGATGAGGGTGCGCGTCACCGAGGGGGAGAGCATCGGATCGCCGTCGGCGACGGCGCGGATCGCCTCGAGGATCTGGGGCGGGGGAGTGTCCTTGAGCAGGAACCCGTCCGCGCCGGCGGCGAGGGCACCCATCACATGGTCGTCGGCGTCGAAGGTCGTGAGCACGATGACCCGCGGCGGGTCCGGTCGGCCGTGCAGGGCCTGGGTCGCCTCGAGTCCGCTCATCCGCGGCATCCGGATGTCCATGAGCACGACCCCGGGGCGGACGCGGTCGACCATCTCGAGCGCCTCCTTGCCGTCGCCGGCCTCGCCCACCACTTCGAGATCTGGCTGTCCGCCCAGCATCAGCGCCAGCGCGGAGCGCACCAGCGGGTCGTCGTCCACCACCAGCAGCCGGATCGGCGCGCTCATGCCGCCCACGGGATCCAGCCGTGCAGCACGAAGGTGCTGCCTTCCCGGCGAGTCTCGAGCCGGCCACCGCGCAGCTGCGCGCGCTCGGCGAGGCCGACCAGGCCCAGCCCCGAACCGGGGGTGGCGGTGCCGAAGCCGAGCGGGTTGCGCATCGTCACGTCGAGACCGTCCTCGGGCGACCCGCTGAGCTCCACGGTGAGCAGGCTGCCGGGGGCGTGCTTGCGGGCGTTGGTGAACCCCTCCTGCACGATCCGGTAGAGCGTCCGCCCGACCGCGTCGGGCACGGGGTCCTGGGTCACCACATGGTCGTGGAAGTCGACGTTGAGGCCGCTCTCCCGCGCCTCGGTCACGAGCTCCCCGAGGTCGGCGTACGTCGGTTGGGGTGCGAGGGTCAGCTCGCCGTCGCCGTCGCGGAGCACCCCGAGTACGCCGCGGAGGTCAGTGAGCGCCTCGTGCGCCTTCTCCCGGATCACCGCTGCGCTGGTGTGGACCTCCTCGGGGGTGAGGTCTTCTCGGAACTCCAGCGCCCCGGCATGCATCGACACCTGCGAGATCCGGTGCGCGAGTACGTCGTGCATCTCGCGGGCGATCCTGGCCCGCTCGTTGGCCCGCGCCTGGGCCACTCGGAGCTCCTGCTCGGCCTCCGCCTGCTCGGCGCGGTGTCGCAGGGTCCACAGCAGTTCGCGGCGCGAGCCGATGTACATGCCCCACCCGAGCATCGCGGCCGTGGCCACGGCGTTGATGCTGAGCATCAGCCAGAACGGCTCCGGGTTGCTGCCCGGCTGCCAGGTCACGAAGAACTGGGCCGCGGCGAAGCCGACCGAGCCGACCAGAGCGATCTCGCGCCAGCGGCGGCGGGTCGCGACGGAGACGGATGCGAGCGCCGCGGGACCGCTCGCGATGGCCGAGCCGCCGGCCATCAGGCCCGCGGCCAATGCGACCGGCACCGGCCAGCGTCGGCGGAAGCCCATCACCAGGACGTAGGCGAGCACCCCGAGCGCGACGTCGAGCATCCACTGCGCCTCGGTCTGGTCGTCAACGAGGGGGAACCAGCCGACCGCGCTCAGCGTGAGAGTCAGGACCAGGCGCCAGATGTGGCCCCACACGCTGATCCGGGGCTGGTAGGCCTCCGGCTCGGGGCGGTCACAGTCCTCGGCCACGCCCCCAGGCTAGGCGGAGGTGCTCCCGGAGCGCAGGGTGCGCGGGTCGCGACGTACCCCTTCTTTGGTCGGGCGGGACACGTGACATTTTGCCGATGCGACCGGGGGTGGTCTCGGGCAGGCTGTGTGCATGATCAAAGTCGAAGGTCTCACTCGAAAGTACGGCGCCTTCACCGCCGTCGACGACGTCAGCTTCGTCTGCCAGCCCGGTCGCGTGACCGGGTTCCTCGGGCCCAACGGTGCCGGCAAGACGACGACCATGCGGGTCATGGTCGGGCTCACCCCGGCGACCAGCGGACGGGTCACGATCGGTGGCCACCTCTACCACGACATCCCCAACCCCGGACTGCACGTCGGCGTCCTCCTCGACGCATCGGCCCAGCACGCCGGGCGCACCGGCCGCGAGATCCTCACCCTCGGCGCCAAGACCATGGGCCTGCCGGAGTCGCGGGTCGACGAGATGCTCGCCCTGGTCTCCCTCGACAAGACCGAGTCCAACCGCAGGCTGCGCAACTACTCCCTGGGCATGAAGCAGCGCCTCGGCATCGCCCATGCGCTGCTCGGCGACCCCTCCGTGCTGATCCTCGACGAGCCGGCCAACGGCCTCGACCCGGCCGGCATCCGTTGGATGCGTGGCCTGCTCAAGTCGTACGCCGATCGTGGCGGCACCGTGCTGCTCTCCAGTCACCTGCTGCACGAGGTCGAGCAGATCGCCGACGAGATGATCCTCATCGGCCGCGGCAAGATCGTCGCCAGCGGCACCAAGGACGAGTTGCTCGCCGGCGCCGAGCACAAGACCTCGCTGGTGACCGCGCTCGACAACGAACTGCTCGCCAAGACGCTGCGCGACAGGGGCGTCACCGTCACGCCGGCCGGCAGCGGCCTGCGGGTCGACACGGCTCCGGTCGAGGTCGGCCGGGTCTCCGTCGAGCACGGCATCGTCCTCACGGACCTGCGGTCGGCCGACGGTGGCCTGGAGGACCTCTTCCTCTCGCTCACCGAGGACACCCAGCGCGACAACCTCTCCGCGGCCGGCGCGCCGGCGGCGGCCACGACGACCACCGAAGGAGCCAAGGCGTGAGCGCCACCACCGCACCGATGTCCCTCGACCTCAGCGGGACCCAGCGGGTCCCGATGAGCCGACTGGCCAAGGTGGAGTTCCGCAAGTCCCTCGACACCCGCGCCGGCTTCTGGTTCACCCTCACGATCCTCGCCCTGGTCGCGGTGGTCATGGTCATCTACAGCTTCGCGGCCGACGACACAATGAAGGACTTCGCCGACTACCTGCCCATCGCCGGCGGCGTCCTCGGTTACTTCGTCCCGATCCTGATCATCATGCTGGTGACCAGCGAGGCCAGCCAGCGCAACGGCCTGGTGACCTTCACCCTCGAGCCACAGCGGTCGCGCGTCGTGATCGCCAAGTTCCTCGCCGGAGTGGGACTCGCGGTCTGCGTCATGATCGCCGGCTTCGTCCTCGCCGCCCTCGGCACGCTCCTCGGCACGGCCCTCGGCGGCACGGGCGAGTGGTCGGTCGACGGCAACCTGGTCTTCAACGGCTTCGTGCTCGCCAACCTGATCGGCGTCTTCATCGGCTTCGCCATCGCGATGCTCATCATGAACACCGCCGGCGCGATCGTCGGCTACTTCGCCTACAGCCTGATCCTGCCGATCGCGGTCGGCATCCTGAGCGCGCTCAGCAGCGGCTTCGAGAAGGTCGCGCCCTGGATCGAGTTCAACACCGCGCAGATGCCGCTGTTCAGCGGTGACTACACGCCGACCGGCGAGGAGTGGGCGCAAATCCTGGTCTCGGGCACGATCTGGCTGATCCTGCCCCTGGCCCTCGGCATCTGGCGGCTGCTGCGGATCGAGTTCAAGTGACCGACGTCCTGACCCAGCCTGGCGCGCTGCACCTCGGGGACACCCCGCGGGTGCCGTTCGCCCGGCTGGTCCGGGTCGAGCTGCGCAAGGCCTACGACACCCGCGCCGGGTTCTGGCTGCTGGTGGCCATCGTCGGACTCCTGGTCGTGATCCCCGGTATCGCGGTGATCGTCACGCTGGTCAACAACGACCCGATCCAGCTCGACGACTTCGTCGGCATCGCCTCCTACATGGCCTCGTTCCTGCTGCCGTTCCTCGCGATCATGCTGGTCACCTCGGAGTGGTCGCAGCGCACCGCCATGGTCACCTTCAGCCTGGAGCCTCGCCGGTCGCGCGTCGTGTTCGCCAAGATGGCCGCCGCGGTGCTGCTGACGGTGCTCAACCTGATCGCCGGCCTGGGCATCGGCGTCCTCTACACCGCGATCTGCGAGGTCGTGCAGCCCGATCAGACCGGCTGGCACCTCGACGCCGGCAACGTCGCCGGGTTCTTCGTGACGGCCCTGCTGGCGATGCTGGGTGGCTTCGCGATCGCCACCCTGCTGCTCAACACGCCAGCCTCGATCGTGCTGTTCGTGGTCTACCGGTTCGTGCTCCCCGGCGTCTTCGCCGCGCTCTCGGCCCTGAGCGACACGCTGTCCAAGGTGATCCCGTGGATCGACTTCCAGGGGGCGCAGGGAGACATCTACGAGTGGACGCTCTCCGGGGCCGAGGCGTGGGCCCACCTCGTGGTCTCCGGGCTCCTGTGGCTGGTCCTGCCGCTGGCACTCGGCGTCTGGCGGCTGGTGCGCGCGGAAGTGAAATAGCCCTCGGCCGGGTCGTGTCGCGGGTAGGCGGGAGGTTGGCCGGCATGCGCGGTCTCCTAGGGTTCGCGTCATGACGCGTGCTGATGGCCGGGCCGACGACGAGCTCCGCCCCGTGAAGATCACCCGCAACTGGCTCGACCACGCCGCCGGCTCGGTGCTCGTGGAGTTCGGCCGGACCCGCGTGCTGTGCGCAGCTTCGGCGGCCGAGGGCGTGCCGCGCTGGCGGAAGGGTTCGGGGCTGGGGTGGGTCACGGCGGAGTACGCCATGCTGCCCGCGTCGACCAACACCCGCTCCGAACGGGAGTCGGTGAAGGGGCGGATCGGTGGTCGCACCCACGAGATCAGCCGGCTGATCGGCCGCTCGCTGCGGGCGGTCATCGACTACAAGGCGCTCGGGGAGAACACCATCCAGCTCGACTGCGACGTGCTCCAGGCCGACGGGGGCACCCGCACCGCGTCGATCACCGGCGCGTACGTCGCCCTGGCCGACGCGGTCGCGCACCTGCGCGGCCAAGGGCTGCTCACCGGCGAGCCACTCACCGGATCGGTTGCGGCGATCTCGGTCGGCATCATCGACGGCGCCCCCCGGCTCGACCTGCCCTACGAGGAGGACGTGCGCGCCGAGACCGACATGAACATCGTGATGACCGGCGCTGGCTCGTTCGTCGAGGTCCAGGGGACGGCCGAGGGTGCCGCGTTCAGCCGCGCCGAACTCGACGCGCTGCTGGCCCTCGGTGAGAAGGGCTGCGCCGACCTGACCAGGCTCCAGCAGGAGGCTTTGTCGTCATGAGGTCCTCGTGATGTCGTCGTGAGCCGGGTCTTCCTCGCGTCCCGCAACGCCAAGAAGCTCGCCGAGATGGAGCGGATCCTGCGCGACCACCTCCCCGATGTCGAGGTGCTCGGGCTCGACGACGTGGCGGCCTACGACGAGCCGGTCGAGGACCAGCCGACCTTCGAGGGCAACGCGCTGCTCAAGGCCCGAGCCGGGCTGGCGGCCACCGGGCTGCCCTCGCTGGCCGACGACTCGGGGCTGTGCGTCGATGCCCTGGGCGGCATGCCCGGCGTGCTGTCGGCCCGCTGGTCCGGCATACCGAAGTCTGATCAGCGCAACAACGAGCTGCTGCTGCACCAGTTGGCCGATGTGCCCGACGAGCGCCGCGGTGCGCACTTCACCTGCTCGGTGGCGTTCTGCCACCCGACGGCCGGAGAACTGGTCGTCGAGGGCCGAATGGCGGGCCGGGTGATCCGCGAGACGCGGGGGAGCGGTGGCTTCGGGTACGACGTGCTGTTCGTCGCCGACGACCACCCCGGTCTCACCACCGCGGAGCTGTCGGTCGCCGACAAGGACGCCATCAGCCATCGCGGGCACGCGCTCAGGCAGGTTGCTCCGCAGGTGGCCCGGCTGCTCGCAGCCGACGGCTGAGCGCGGTCCCCCACAGCGCGGCGAAGACGAACATCACCAGCGAGTAGACCGCCGCCGGCACTGACATCTGCGTCGAGTCGAGCACCTCGACCGCGACGAAGATCGCCAGGGTCGCGTTGTGGACCCCGATCTCCATGGAGCAGGCGATCGCCTGTGCATCCCGGACGCCGGTCGCCCGCGGTACGACGTACCCGGTCACGAGGCTGATCGCGCAGAACAGCGCGGCGACCACGCCGACGTCGGCGAGATAGTCCGCGACGTTCTCGCGCTCGTCGGAGAGGATGCCGAGCACCAGCACCGCCAGGATGACCGCCGAGCCGATCCGCACCGGCCGATCCATGCGCTCGGCGAACGTCGAGGCGCGCGAGCGGACCAGCATCCCGATCGCGACCGGCACCAGGACGATCGCGAAGACCTCGACCACCTTGCCGAACTGCAGGCTCACGGTGTCGTCGAGCTCGAAGTGCGCGATCGCGAAGTTCGTGATCAGCGGCAGCGAGACGATCGCGATCACCGAGTTGACCGCTGTCAGCGTGACGTTGAGCGCGACGTCGCCCCGGAACAGGTGACTGTAGAGGTTGGCGCTGGTCCCGCCCGGCGAGGCCGCGAGGAGCATCATCCCCACGGCCAGCAGCGGTGGCAGGTCGAAGGCCTCGACCAGTCCGAAGCAGACCACTGGGAGCACGATCAGTTGGCAGGCCAGGGCGACGGCCACGGCGCGGGGTTGCCTGGCCACCCGCCGGAAGTCGTCGGGGATCAGCGATAGCCCGAGTCCGAACATGATGACCCCGAGCGCGATGGGGAGCGCGACGGTGGTGAGCGCGGAGTCCATGGCGGGGACTGTAGGGGTTGCTGGGTGCGCCCGGAGAGACTCGAACTCTCACTGGCCAGGACCTAAACCTGGTGCCTCCTGCCAATTGGGCTACGGGCGCGCCCCCGCAGGTTAGACGATCGAGATGCCGCCCGGCTCGCGGCCGGTGATCAGCCGGAGCAATGCCGAGCCCTCGCCGCGGAGTACGGCGACCTCGCCGGCCACCGCCACCGCGGTCCGCAGCGCCGCTGCCGGTGGGGTCCAGTGGGTGGGGACGGCGGCCGCGATGTCGAGGCCGTGCACGACCAGCTCGAAGCTGCGGGTGGGGAGGTAGTCGCGCAGCCGCATCCCGCCGGCGATGGTGGTGACCAGCTGGTCGGGGTCGGCGTCGGCGAGCTTGGCGGAGACCGCACCCAGCAGGTCGCGCACGTACGCCGCCGGCTCGGCGCCCAGCGCGTCGCCCGCCGCCACTCCGCGTTGGGTGACGGCACCGGGATCCGCGGCGACCAGTTCTCCGGCCGCCGCGACGTACGCCGCCGGGGAGTCGAGAGTCGCGGCGTCAGCGGGCCGATCGAGGTATTCGATGACCGTGATCAGCGAGCGTGCGGTGTGTCCGACCAGAGCGCGCAGGTCCCACTCACCCAACCCGGGGCCGGTGAGCGAGGCCGGCAGCGAGGCGACCAGGTCGACGAAGGAGCCTGCGACCTCGAGGTAGGCCCCCTCGACTGGAGACGGGTCAACTACTGACAAGGCCGAGGTCCTTGCGCAACTTGGCGACGTGGCCGGTGGCCTTGACGTTGTATTGAGCCACTTCGATCTTGCCTTCCTCGTCGACGACGAACGTCGAGCGGATCACGCCCTCGACCTCCTTGCCGTACAGCTTCTTCAGCCCGTACGCGCCGTAGGCGTTCATCACCGACTTGTCCGCGTCGGAGAGCAGTGTGATGGTCAGCGAGTCACGGTCGCGGAACTTGGCGAGCTTCTCCGGCTTGTCAGGCGAGATGCCGAGCACTTCGAAGCCGGAGGCGTGCAGGGAGTCCAGGGAGTCGGTGAAGTCGCAGGCCTGCGTGGTGCAGCCCGGAGTCATCGCCGCCGGGTAGAAGTAGACGATCACCTTCCGGCCGCGCAGCCCCGCGAGCGAGACCTCTTCGCCGGTATCGGAGGTGAGGGTGAAGTCGGGGGCGGTGTCGCCGGGGGCGAGTCGATCGGTCACGAGTCGGGTCCTGTCCAATCCGATATGGGCTGTTGTTGCGAACAACTCGCAACAACGTAGAGTGCGCGTGAGCGCGATTATTCCAACCTAGAGGAGACGGCCGATGCACGTACCCGACGGGTTCCTCGACGCTCCGACCTCCGTCGGCACCGGCGTTGTGGCCGCTGTCGCCGTCGGCATCGCCCTCAAGGGCGCGCGGCGCGAGCTGGACGACCGCACCGCGCCGATGGCCGGCCTCGTGGCCGCGTTCATCTTCGCCACGCAGATGCTCAACTTCCCCGTCGCATCCGGCACCAGCGGCCATCTCCTCGGAGGCGCGCTGGCGGCTGTCCTCGTCGGCCCGTTCACGGCGTTGCTGTGCATGTCCACGGTCTTCCTGGTCCAGTGCCTGCTCTTCGCCGACGGCGGGGTCACCGCACTCGGGACCAACATCCTGCTGATGGGGGTGATCACCGTCGTGGTCGGTTGGACGGTGTTCAAGGGCCTGCAGGCGGTCCTGCCCAAGCGGCTCTCGATGGTCGCGCCCGCCGCGGGTATCGCGGCCCTCGTCTCGGTGCCGGTCGCCGCGCTCGGCTTCGTCCTCCTCTACGCGCTCGGCGGCACCGCCGACCTGTCGCTCGACCACCTGGCGACCGCCATGGTCGGCGTACACGTGCTGATCGGCATCGGCGAGGGTGTGATCACGGCCCTTGCCGTGGGCAGCATCGTCGCGGTCCGCCCAGACCTCGTGTACGGCGCCCGGCCGGTGCTCGAGAAGCGCGAACTCGTCGTCCGGACACGCGACCAGGCCCCGGCATGAGGCGCCCCGGCACGAAGACCCTGGTGGTCGCGGGCCTGCTCGTCGCGCTCATCCTCGCCGGTGTGATCAGCCGGTTCGCCAGCAGCGATCCCGACGGTCTCACCAAGGTCTCCGAGGACCACGGCTTCGCCGACACCGGCAGCTCACACCAGGCGCTGCTCGGCGACTACGGCAGCCTGACCGGGATCGTCGGGGTCCTGGTGGTGCTGGCTGTCGCGGCCGGCATCGCGTTCGCCGTACGCCGCCGCGACCGTGCTCGCGAAGACGACCGTCAAGACGAGCCTCAAGACGAGCC
>DOWL01000109.1:59331-64991 GCA_003519585.1 Nocardioides sp.
CCTCAAGACGAGCCTCAAGACGAGAAGGCCTGACGTGGGTGGCCCGCACGGGCACAAGCTGCACTTCCACGGTCACTCTCCGGTGCACCGCGCCCCGGCGCACCTGAAGATCCTGGCGCTGCTCGGCTTCGTCCTCGTGGTCGTGGCGACCCCCCGCGAGTGGTATTGGGCCTTCGCCGCCTACTTCGCCGTGCTCGCGGTCGTGGTGGCCATCTCCCGGGTGCCTCCGACCTACCTCCTCAAGCGGATGGTGGTGGAGATCCCGTTCGTGGTGTTTGCCCTCCTGTTGCCGTTCGTCGCCCACGGCCCGCAGACCGAGGTCCTCGGGGTCAGCGTCAGCCAGTCCGGGCTGCTGGCCGCCTGGGGGCTGCTGGTCAAGGGCACCCTCGGCGTCCTGGCCAGCCTGACCCTGGCCGCGACCACCGAGCCGCAGGAGCTGCTGGCCGGTCTCGAACGGCTACGGCTGCCCAACCTGCTCGTGCAGATCATGGGCTTCATGATCCGTTACCTCGACGTGGTCACCTCCGAGATGCACCGGATGAAGGTGGCCCGGGAGTCCCGAGGCTTCACCGCCCGCAACCCGCGGCACTGGCCGGTGCTGGCCAAGTCCGCCGGGGCGTTGTTCATCCGCTCCTACGAGCGCGGCGAACGGGTCCACCTCGCGATGCTCAGCCGCGGCTACACCGGCCGGATGCCACGCCAATGAGGTGTCGGTGACCACCCCCGTACTCGACGTCCGCGGCCTGGCCTTCGCCTACCCCGACGGGCACCAGGCCCTCTTCGGCGTCGACCTGCACGTCCACCGGGGCGAGCGGGTCGCGATGCTCGGCCCCAACGGCGCGGGCAAGACCACCCTGGTCCTGCACCTCAACGGCATCCTCGTCGCCGGTGCGGGCAGCGTCGCCGTGAGCGGGCTGCCGGTGACCAAGGAGAACATCCCGGAGATCCGCCGCCGGGTCGGCATCGTCTTCCAGGATCCCGACGACCAACTGTTCATGGGCACGGTCCGCCAGGACGTCGGCTTCGGCCCGGCCAACCTCGGGCTCCAGGGAGCCGAGTTGGAGGCCCGGGTCCAGCGCGCGCTGGAGCAGGTCGGCATGGAGGAGTACGCCGACCGCCCGCCACATCACCTCTCCTTCGGCCAACGCCGTCGGGTCGCGGTGGCCACCGTGCTCGCCATGGAGCCGGAGATCCTGGTCCTCGACGAGCCGTCGTCCAACCTCGACCCGGCCTGCCGCCGCGAACTGGCCGACATCCTGCGCTCCCTCGACGTGACCGTGCTCATGGTCACCCACGACCTGCCGTACGCACTCGAGCTCTGCCCCCGGGCCGTCGTGCTGAGCGACGGCACCGTCGTCGCCGACGGGTCGACGTACGACGTGCTCACTGACGACGAACTGATGCGCGCCCACCGGCTGGAGCTGCCGTTCGGGTTCGATCCGCGCACCGTCGGCTCGCCGCCGGGCGCTAGTCGTCATGTCCGTTGATTCGTCGGGTGTCCCGCACCCCGGGCACGCACCTCGCGGCGTTGCCGTCGTTCGCTGGACGAGCAAGTACGGCTTCACTCCGGCGCCTTGCGATGCACGCACCCGGAGCACGGGACACCCCCGACGAATCAACTGACATGACCACTAGTTGATAGCCTCGCCGACGTGGCGAAGGGACCGGGGGCGGATCAAGGGAAGGCCGACGAGCCGACCCAACTCGCGCGCGAGATCGAGGAGACGCGCGATCGATTGGCCGGCACGATCGACGAGCTGCTCTACCGCGCTCACCCCAAGACGATCGTCAGCCGCGAGGTCGCCGACATCAAGGGCTTCTTCGTCAACCCCGCCACCGGTGAGCCCCGCACGGAGAACATCCTCAAGATCGCCGGCGGTGTCGTCGGCGTCATCGCGCTCTTCATGCTCGTGCGGAAGGTCGCACGCTGAGCGGCGACAAGGCCCCGATCCGGATGCTCCACGACCGCGTGCTCGTGGAGGTGGACCGGGACGCCGGCGAGCGACGGTCCACCGGTGGCATCGTGATCCCGGCGACGGCCGCGATGGGCGCCCGCCGGCTCGCGTGGTCCCGGGTGGTCGCGATCGGCCCGCACGCGCGCAGCATCGAGGTCGGTGACCGCGTGCTGTTCGATCCGGAGGACAAGTCAGAGGTCGAGGTGCACGGCGAGACCTTCGTGGTCATGCGCGAGCGTGACGTGCACGCGGTCGCCGCGGAGCGGCTCGACGACGGCGACTCAACAGGGTTGTATTTGTAGCGCTCTAGCAAACTCGGACGTCAGACGACTCGCTCGTCGGAGCTGCCGGATCGGATGACGTCTTGGTGGGCCTCGCGGGCAGGCACCGCCCCGGCGGCCGGGACCAGCCCCAGCTCGCCGTCCGCGGCGTCGGCGAGGGCGCCGGCAGAGGCCAGGTCGTGGCTGTTGGGGATGCGCAGTGCGGCCAGGGAGGCCAGCCCGACGACGATGCCCAGGACCACGAAGCCGATGACGTACCCGCGCTCGTCGGGGTAGCCCGCGAGCCCGTCGTGCGCGGTGATGACGCCGGCCATCACGGCCGCCCCGATCGAACCGCCGATGGTGCGGATGTTGGCGTTCATCCCGCTGGCGACGCCGGTCTGCTCTCGGGGCACGGAGGCGACCACGACGCCGGCGAGGCTGGAGAAGACCAGGCCTGAGCCGATGCCCTGCACGGTCGTGGCGGCGTACAGCTGCCAGGTCTCGTTGTGGAACAGCGCCACCGAGATGAACGCCGAGCCGGTGATGAGCAGACCGGCCGTGATGACCGAGCGGGCGCCGAACCGGCGGATCAGGGCCGCGGTGAAGAACCCCACGACGAAGCTGGCCACCGCCGAGGGCAGCAGCAACCGCCCGGAGTCGGTGATCGTGG
This sequence comes from Nocardioides sp., assembly GCA_003519585.1. GTDB lineage: Bacteria > Actinomycetota > Actinomycetes > Propionibacteriales > Nocardioidaceae > Nocardioides. The sequence continues at coordinate 62,220 of DOWL01000109.1, forward strand.
CGCCGAAGCCGTACCCGGCCTCCGGCGGGGTCTGGAGCAGCTGCGGCAGGAATCCGAACGACGCCAGGACGCCGAAGCCGACACAGCCGGAGACCACGTTGGACGTCCACACACCGCGGCGCCGCATCATCCGCATGTCGATCATCGGGACTTCGACCCGGAGCTCGACCGCCACCCAGGCCGCGGCCAGCAGCAGTGCGAGGGCGAACAGGCCGAGCACCTCCGGAGAGGCCCAGCCCCAGTGGTTGCCCTGGCTGAGCCCGAGCAGCAGGGCGATCAGCCAGCCCCCGAGCAGGATCGCCGGGAGGATCGGCAGCCGGGCCGGCGTGCGGAGAGGTGACTCGGGGACGAAGAGCAGCGCGACCACGGCCACCACCATCGTCACCATCATCGGGAGCCAGAACAGGCCCCGGAAGCCGACGGCGTCGACGATCGGACCCGCCAGGACGATTCCGAAGCCGAAGCCGACCGCGGTGAGCGAGGCGATCACGCTGAGAGCCATGGTCATCCGCTCGCGGAACTCGTCGCGGATGATGCCGAAGGAGAGCGGCAGAACGCCGCCGCCGACGCCTTGAAGGACCCGTGCGGCGATCAGCCAGCCGATGCTCGGTGCCAGCGCGGCGACCAGGGAGCCTAGCGAGAGGGCGACCAGGCAGACCACGAGCACCTTGGTCTTGCCCACCACATCGCCGACCCGGCCCAGAAGCGGCGTGCTGATCGAGGCCGACAGCAGGTAGGCGGTGAGCACCCAGGTGACCGTGGTCTGGCTGGTGTCGAACTCGGCCTGGATGGTGGGCAGCACCGGCACGATCAGCGACTGGAGCAGCGCGAACGACGAGGCCGCCACGGCGAGCACCGCAAACGTGACGCCGCGCTGAGCGGACGATCGCGGGGCTGATGGTTGCATGGAGCAACGATCATCCCATGAGTGGGTCAGGCGCTGAGCAACAGGACGAGGGTCGAGACGAGCACGGCGCCGAGCAGCACCCCGGCCGCGATGGTCGGACCGTTGGCCGCGCTGATCCCCTCGCTGTCACCGCGGTTGATGGCGCGGGTGACCCTTCGGTAGCGCACCGTGCCGTACGCCACACCGACCGCGCCGACCACGATGAGTAGACCGCCGGCGACCAGGCTCGCCGCCGTCACCTTGCCGCCGTCGGCGAAACGCGCCACGGCCAGTCCGACCACCACCACGTTGGCGCTGGTGCGCAGCCAGGCCAACTGCGTCCGCTCGTTGGCGAGGTGGTCCCGGACCCGGTCGACGCCGTCGTGCATCCCAGCCTCCGTGAGGTGTAGCCGTGTGCTGCCCTGCGCTCCATCCTGCTCCCGCGCAACGTGAGCGCCGCGCGTGGGTGCCGCCCTGCCTCGTCGAGGGTTCAGAGCGCCGCGATGACGTACGCCGCCGCGAGGGCGATGCAGACGCCGCCGAGCAGCAGCCGCAGCGGGACCTCCGGCACCCGGGGCGCGAGCCGGGCTCCCCAGTAGCCACCGACCAGGCCGCCCAGCCCCGCGGCCAGCCCCAGTGTCCAGTCCGGTGTCACCGAGCCGTCCGCTCCGACCGCGATCACGGCGAAGCTGGCAACGCCGGCCACGGAAGTCACGAAGGTCGAGGCCAAGGCAGCGGGCGCCACCTCGGCGACCGCCATCCCGCGACCGACGAGGATCGGGGCCAGGATCGAGCCGCCGCCGATGCCGTAGATGCCGCCGAGGGTGCCGACCGCGAAGGCCAGGCAGACCAGCGCGGGCGTCCGGATCGGCGCGGCGGCACCGTGGCCGGCGACCGGCCGGAGCGTCCGCTCCACCAGCCAGGTCCCCAGACCGAGCAGCACCGCGGCCGCGACGAGCCGGAAGGTCCGCGGATCGGGGACCAGCCAGACCCGGATGCAGGCACCGAGCACGACGCCGGGCAGGGTCCCGGCGAGCAGCCGTCCGACGAGCGAACCGCGCAGCCGGGCTCGGAGTCGGACGAGGGCGCCTGGTCCGGCGACGACGTTGTAGAGCAGATTGGTCGGCGTGATCGACGGGTTGGGCACCTTCAGCACGTCGAGCTGGACCGGGAGGAGCAGGACCGCGCCCGATACCCCGACCGGGGTGGTGATCAGCGCGACCACGAAGCCGCAGCAGAGGGCGATCAGGGGTGCGGCCACGGCAGCATCGTCGCAGTGCTCCATCGCGGCACGTCCTAGAATCGCCTGGTGGCGGACTACCTGCGCATCGGTGAGGTCGCCCAAGCGGTCGGCGTGAGCGTCGACACCTTGCGCCGCTGGGAGACCGAGGGTCGGGTGTCCTTCGAGCGCCAGGGCAACCAGCGGGTGCTACCCGCCGAGCAGTTGGCGCCGCTGATCGCCTCGCTGGCCGGCTCGTCGTCCACGTCGAGCGCCCGCAACCGGATGACCGGCATCGTGGTCGCGGTCAAGCGGGACCACGTGATGGCCCAGGTCGAGCTGGCCTGCGGTGACTACCGGATCGTGTCCCTGATGAGTCGCGACGCCGCAGACGAGCTCGGCCTCGAGGTCGGCAAGCCTGCGATCGCGGTCGTGAAGGCGACCAACGTGATCGTCGAGGTCTCGGAGTAGGACCGACTCAAGCAACGACGAGATACCGCTCGTCCCGGATCGGGCCGCCCCAGTAGACCGGGTCGTCGAGCCGGTACGTCGTCGGCGTGCGACCCGTGTCGCGGCGCGCGGGCGCGGGCGGCGGCCGGGGGCGACGCCCTCCCCCCCCCCGCCCCCCCCCCCTCCCGCCCCGCCCCCCCCCCCCCCCCCGTCCGCC
>DOWL01000109.1:65057-70773 GCA_003519585.1 Nocardioides sp.
GTCCGGGTCGCGGTGAGGCCGGCGCCCGTGTGCCAGGACCCTTCTACGAGCAGCAGCCGGCCGCCCTCGCCGAGCAGTCGGATCCAGCGCCGCAGGACGCCGGGTTGATCGGGCAGGGCCCACAGGACGTGCCGGCACAGCACCACGTCGTAGGCACCTTCGGTGAGCGGCGGGTCGCCGGCGTCAGCCACCACGAAACCGAGTGCACTGCGGTCGCCCGCCTTGGCGCGGGCGCGGGCCACCAATCTCCGGTGCGAAGTCGACGCCGTCGACGGCGTACCCCTCGTCGGCGAGCAGCACGCTCAGCGTGCCCGTCCCGCAGCCCAGGTCCGCGACTCGGGCGGGCGGCACGGGGAGGTGATCGCGGAGAAGCAGCCGCCAGGCCTCCCGGGTGGCCGAGTCACGGAGTCCGTGGTCGGGCTCGTCGTCGAAGTGCACGGCCTCCGCGTCCCACAGTTCGCTCACCTGACCGAGGGTAGGCACCGACCCATGAGCTCCCTCAACCTGCGCTCGAGCACGACCCTGTGGATGAGCGGTCGCGCGGTCCAGCACCGCGACGTACCGTCGCCGGGTGTCCATCCTCGCCACCCTCCTCACCCCGGCGCTCGCCTTCGCCGGGGCGCTGCTGGGTGTGCTGCTCAACCGGCGGGTGGCGAGCGAGCTTGAGCGGCGTTCACGAAGGGAGGAGACGATGCGCAATCTGCGGTGGGCGGCCGATCACGTGGGCGATGGCGATCCCATCCGGGCGGCGCTGGGTGCCGCGCAGTTGAGGGCGCTTGGACGGTCGGCCTTGCTGGATCCCGAACAGCTGGTCTTCGTGGACGCCGCGCTCGACATTCACGTGATCCGAATTGCCGACGAGCCCTAGGATTCGAGACAGAGGAGGACGTATGAGCGTGCAGTCGCCGACGCTGGCCGAGTTGATAGCGGCCGAGGCCGTGATCGAACGGGCCGAGACCATGGGCCGCACATTCAGGCCCGGGACCGTCGAGAAGGCGCGCCTCATCGTGCGCAACGCCGCGGAGCGCGACGCCCGCGAGGCCCGGAAGCGGCTGGAGGACTCGGCCTCGTAGGGGTCACCCGATGCGGGTGACGTCGGGGTGCCAGCCGCAGGGGAGAGTGGCGCCGGAGAGGAGCGTCCGCATGGTCGACGGCACAGTTCGCGCGCCCCAGAAGGGGTTGATCGGACGTGTCGCGGGGGCGGTCACCGAGCGGGTCGTCGACGTCGTCGATCCCGACATCGTGCTGGACGCGGTCGACGTCAACTCCCTGATCGAGAAGGTGGATCTGCAGCGGGTCCTCGAGCGGGTGGACCTCAACCAGGTGCTCAGCACCGTCGATGTCGATGCACTGCTCAGCCGGGTCGACGTCAACGCGCTGCTGAGCCGGGTCGACGTCGACGAGCTCTTAGGTCGGGTCGACGTCGACGGACTGGTCGGCCGGGTCGATGTCGAGCGGCTGCTGCGTGATGTGGACATCGAGGCGCTGGTACGCCGTTCGGGGATCCCGGAGGTAGTGGCTGAGAGCACCAGCCACCTCGCGGGGTCGACGCTCGACGTGGCCCGGCGTCAGGTCGCGGGCCTCGACTTCTGGGTGGACCGGCTCGTCGGGACCGTGCTGCGGCGCGACCCGGACTCGGTGCCCGAGACCCCGCCGGAGCTAGCTGCCGAAGCTCTGGAGACCAAGGAGGGTGGGCGCCGGGTCGTGACCGGGCACTACGCCGGCCCGGTCGGCCGGTCGCTGGCCTTCGCGGCGGACGCGGGCATCGCGACCCTGCTCTACACCGCCGCCGGGGCGACGGTCGGCTGGCTGGTCCGCACCTTCATCGACCAGGGTGCGTCGCTCGAACCCTGGCTGAGCGCGGTGCTGCTGGGGTCGTGGTACTTCACCTACTTCTTCGTCTCCCTCGTGGTGGCCGGCCGGACGCCGGGGATGGCCCTCGTGGGCCTCCGGGTCGTGACGCGGGAGGGCTCCACGCTGCGGCCGTGGTCGGCGCTCGTACGCACGGTGTGCATGCCGTTCAGCTTCCTGCTGTTCGGCCTGGGACTGGTGGGCGTGGTGATCGGGCGCGAGCACCGGGCCCTGCACGACGTGGCCGCACACTCCGCTGTCGTCCTCGACTTTGGCGACCGACCGGCCGAGCTGCCGGGGCCGCTCTCGCGCTTCCTGGATCGCCAGGAGCTCTGAGCAGAATGCGCAGCCTTCGTCGGGGTACCGGCTGCGCAGCCTTCCGAAGGGGAGAATCATGAGAACCGTCATCGGTGTCGTCATCGTCGCCTGGCTGGTGATCGGCGCGATCGCCGCCGGCCAGCGTGGCTACTTCGGCGACGACCAGGCCGTCAGCTGCAAGTCGTTCGGTGACACGGCGCTCACCATCGTGGCCGGCCCGCTCAACTACTTCGGCGTCAACCCGAAGGTGAAGTGCAAGGCGCCGCAGCCCTCGGTCTGACCAGCCACGGGAGCCCCCGACGTGGGAGGGTGCTGCCGTGCGACTGATCCTGAACGTGCTGTGGTTGGTGCTGGCCGGCTTCTGGATGTGTCTGAGCTACCTGCTCGTGGGCGCACTGTGGTGCATCACGATCATCGGCATCCCGTTCGGAATCGCGTCGTTCCGGATCGGCATGTTCGCGCTCTGGCCGTTCGGCCGGACCATCGTGGAGAAGCCGGGCGCCGGAGCCGGCTCGGCGATCGGCAACGTGCTGTGGTTCATCCTCTCGGGGATCTGGCTCGCCATCGCGCATGCGGTGACCGGCGCCCTGCTGTGCATCACGATCATCGGCATCCCGCTCGGGCTGGCCAACTTCAAGCTGATCCCGATCTCGCTGTTCCCGCTCGGCAAGGACATCGTCCCCGCCGACAGCGTCAACGCCGCCTTTGCGGCGACCCGCTAGCTGAAGCAGAGCGCCGCCGTACGCCGGTACTGGCCGATCGGTTGGCTTTGTCCGGTTCGCCCTCCGAACGGCCCCGGCAGGTCCTTTACTGGCCCGATGCAGCACTCGAGCGGTGTCGAAGCCGTCCCGCAGCACCTGGTCGACGAGATCGCGGCGGGCCGGTGCGTCGCCTTCGTCGGCGCCGGCTTCTCGGCTCCCGCCGTACCGGCATGGACGGGGCTGCTCGACGGACTGACCGAGAAGGCCGCGCGGCAGGCGCTGCTCGATGACGAGACGCGCTGCTGGCTCGGTGAGCTGATCGGCCACGGCGGCGCCCGCGACCTCGAGGCGGCCGCCCAGGTCCTCCAGGTCGCGATGGGTCCGGAGTTCGACCCGGCGCTCGCCGAGGTGCTCGTCGAGCGCGGTCACCCCGAGCTGATCGCGGAGCGGCGGCAACTGCTCGCCGGCATCCCGTTCGACGCGATCCTCACCACCAACTTCGACCACTTCCTCGTCGGCGAGGTGCCCGGGCCGGACGCCTACCGGCGCATTTTGCGCGACCCCGCCCACCGCTGGTGGGAGCCGAGGTACTGGCAGGGCGAGCAGGGCGCGCCGGTCCTCAAGCTGCACGGCGAGGTCGGCCCGGTCGGCGATGCCGTGGTGTTCACCCAGCGTGACTACCGAGAACGGCTCTACGGCAGCCCGGCGTACATGACCTTCCTGCGCTCGCTGTTCGCGACCAGCACCGTGTTGTTCCTCGGGGTGTCGTTCACCGACGCCTACCTCAACGAGCTGCGCAGCGAGGTGCTGGCGCTGCTCGACCACCGCAGTGGCGACGAGCCGGTGGCCTACGCCGTCCTCAACGACATCAAGCCGCACCAGCAGCGCTACCTGGCCCAGCACGAGGGGCTGGGCGTGATCGGCTACGACACTGCGGGTGGGACCGACTGGAGCGGCTTCGAGTCGATCCTGCGCCGACTCCACGACGCCACCAATCCGCGCGCCCTACTGGGCCGGGCGATCGCCGGTCGCCGGCTGCTCTGGGTCGACGGCGAGCCGGATGACACGTCGTACGGCGCGAAGCTGCTCACCGATGCGGCCCAGGGCACCGGCGCCGCGGCCCGGATCGACCAGGTGCGCAGCGTCCCGGAGGCCACGGCCGTGCTCCGCTCGTCGCACGCGGACCTGGTCATCGTCGACCCGGCCCTGGCCGAGGAGCTGCTCCGGACCCTGCACGCGGGCGACCTGCGCGCCCCGGTCGTGGTCTTCGCCCGCCGCGAGCAGCAGGACCCGGAGCGCAGCCGGTGGCTGCGGCTCGGCGCCACGGACAGCTTGAGCGAGTGGGGCGAGCTGTTCCGGGAGATCGAGCGCGTGCTGGGCTGACTGCTGGCGCGTTCACGACCCGGTGGCTGCGAGGATGGCGAGATGGCCCGGGTGCAGCCCGCCGACGCGGTCGCCTTCCGGGCGGTCTGGGCGCAGGCGCAGGAGCGCTGGTCGGAGACGATCGAGCGCGGGCAGGCGCTCCCCGAGGAGCTGCTCCACCAACGCGTCGGCGGCGAGTGGTCGTTGGTCCAGACTCTGCGACACCTGCTGTTCGTCACGGACTCGTGGGTACGCCGCGGGGTCCTGGGGGAGCGCGCACCGTGGCACCACCTCGACCTGCCGCCGACCGGGATGACCCGGGTGCGCGGCCTTGCGGACGCAGACGTGGCGGCGTCGTTCGGGGAGGTGCTCGGCCTGCGTGCCGAGCGGACGGCGGTCGTCGGCGGGGTGCTGGCCACGCTCACCGACGCCGAGCTCGACGAGGAACGCCGCTGCGTGGGGCCGGGGCACCCCAAGGCCGGGCTGTGGTCGGTGCGTCGCTGTCTCGAGGCGCAGATCAACGAGGAGTGGCGGCACCGCGACTACGCGGAGCGCGATCTGGCGAAGCTCACGGGTTGACCGCGGCGCCGCCGTTCCGGGTCATCCGGGCCAGCTTCTTCAGCTGGCTGCCGAGGTTGTGGCGATCGGTCTCCTCGAGCCAGCCGTTGGGCAGGGAGAGCCGGAAGACCCGGTGCCAGGCCGAGGCGACCTGCGGGACCAGCGGCCGGGCGTTGTAGCTGAGCCCGTAGCGCTCGAAGAGGTCCTCGACCTCGGGCGCGATCTCGCCGTAGCGGTTGCTCGGCAGGTCGGGGAAGCAGTGGTGCTCGATCTGGTGGGAGAGGTTGCCGGTCATCAGATGCATGAACTTGCTGCCCGAGATGTCGGCCGAGCCGAGCATCTGACGGACGTACCACTCGCCGCGGGTCTCGTTGTCGTCGAGCTCCTCGAGCTCGAAGGTCTCGACGCCCTCGGGGAAGTGGCCGCACATGATCACCGAGTGCGACCACACGTTGCGGACCAGGTTGGCCACCGCGTTGGCGGCCAGGGTGCGCCGCCAGCCGCTTCCCGACAGGGCCGGGTGGACGACGTAGTCCTTGGCGACCTGACGACCCGCCTTGCGCAGGGCCTTGCGCAGCCGGACCTTCGTCTCGGGAGGCATCCCGCGCTTGCCGCGGATCGCGTCGCCGAGGTCGGCGTCGTACATCGTGATGCCCCACTCGAAGATGCACGCGGTGATGAGGTTCCACAGCGGCTGGACCAGGTGCCGCGGCTGCCACGGCTGCTCCTCGGCGACCCGCATGATGCCGTAGCCGAGGTCGTTGTCCTTGCCGACGATGTTGGTGTACTTGTGGTGGACCTCGTTGTGGGCCCGCTTCCACTGCTCGGGAGGCGAGGAGTGGTCCCAGTCCCAGTTGGACGAGTGGATCTTGGGATCGCGCATCCAGTCCCACTGGCCGTGCAGGACGTTGTGGCCGATCTCCATG
>DOWL01000109.1:70923-71179 GCA_003519585.1 Nocardioides sp.
GATCTCCATGTTCTCGAGGATCTTGGCCAGCGAGAGGCTGGTGGTGCCCACCACCCACGCGCTCCGGGAGCGCCCGAACAGCAGGATGGCGCGGCCGCCGAGCTCGAGCCCGCGCTGGACCGCGATCACCCGGCGGATGTACGCCGCGTCGCGGGCACCCCGGCTCTCCAGCACCCGTTCGCGCAGCGCGTCGAGTTCACGACCGATCTCCTCGACGTCCACGGGCGTCAGGTGACCGGCGTACGACGGGCGGGCG
>DOWL01000134.1 GCA_003519585.1 Nocardioides sp.
TCCCGGCCCCGACGACGAGGACGTGGAACTCGTCCAACGCGGCCGCGCCCGGCTGCTCCCGCCAGGCCACACCGCGAGCGTAGGGATCGGTGGCCAACTGCTCGTGCCAGATGCCCATCTCGTCAGGATCGATGTCGAATCCAGCGGTGAGCCGAAGACTCTCCTGGAGCCGGTCCGGATCGCCGATCGACAGCTGCGGTGCACCTCGATCTCGGTACGACCTGAGGAACTCCGAGGTCTTGGCGTACACCACCTCGAGCTCGGCCTCGTCGACCAGCGCGCTCACCTCTAGGAAGCCGGCGACGACGTCCTGCGTCTTGGTCGCGGCCAGCGCCGCGTCGCCGGTGAGCTGGTAGACGAGGCCACGCAACACCATCGGATCGGCGCATCGCACCGCCCGGTCGATGTGATCGTCGGTGGCATCGAGTAGCTCGTTGCGGTCGCCGTCAGGCATGGGCCTGCTCCTCGCTTTCTCGGTCAGCCGGCGCGGACGCCGGCTCGTTGAGCGCCCGGTCGAGCGCGCTGATCAAGAGCTCCACGGCTCGTCGCGCAACGGCCGATCCAGGCGCGAGCACCCGGAATCCGTGCACCGTTCCGGGCCAGCAGTGCAGCTCGACGAGACCTCCGGAGGCGAGCAGCAGGCGTGCGAAGTCGAGGCCCTCGTCGCGCAGGCAGTCGAGCTGGTTGACGGTGACGTAGGCCTCCGGAAGGCCACTCAGATCGGTCTGCCGCGCAGGTGCCGCGATCGGCGACGGTTCGCCGGATCCGCCGCGGAGGTAGTACTCCCAGCTCAGGACTGCCTGATCGCGCTTCCAGGTCACGTTGGCGTGTGCCTGGTTCATCGACGGTGTGCCGAGACGGTCGTCCAACTCAGGCTCGAGGAGGCAGAGCATCCGGATCGGTGGACCACCCTGCTCCCGTGCCATCAGCGCCACCGAAGCCGCGAGACCGCCGCCCGCACTCTCGCAGACCACCGCGACCCGAGCGGTGTCGACGTCGAGGCCGCCGCCCCCGCCGGCGAGCCACACCAGCGCGCCATAGCCGTCGTTGACCGCGGCCGGGAACGGGTGCTCCGGCGCTAGCCGGTAGTCCACGGCCACCACCACAGCGTCGAGCCGTCGCGCGAGCTCGACGTTGAACGCGAGGTCGAGCTCTGCCGAACCGACCGCGAAGCCTCCACTGTGGAAGGTGACGAGTGCAGCTCGTCGCGGACGCGCTTCGCGCGGACGCACGACCTGGATCTCTACGTCGGGTTCGCCGGCCAGACCGGGCACGGAGTGGCGCTCGATCACGATGCCGTTCAGGTCGGGCTCGAGACTCGCGGCCAGTTCATCGAGTACGGCGCGGGTCGACGCCAGATCGACGAACGAGAACTCTGGGAGGGTCTCGACGATAGGAATCAGTTCGGGGTCCACGGGCGTCCTCTGCACGGTTCGCGAATGCCTGGGCCGGCCAGGTCTGCTGAGTGGGGCGGAAGTCGGGTGAGCGCCGGTCCTGCCGGCGGGCTCGTCAGTTGCGTTCGTGGAAGCCGGCGTCGACCGGCAGGCACGAACCAGTGATGAACCTGCCTTCGTCACTGGCGAGGAAGACGACTGCGTTCGAGATGTCCTCGGGCTGCACCCAGGGCACGGGAAGCAGGGAGGTCGAGGCGGACATCGCCGCGAACTCCTCCTGGGTGGGCTGCGAATCCGCGTCGGGGACGAAGAGGCGGTACACCTCGTCGTTCTGGGCCATGGGGGTGAAGACCGAGGTCGGGTGGATCGTGTTGACCCGAATCGAGTGCTGCCCGAGTTCGTTGGCCAGGACGCGCATGAGGCCGACGACGGCGTGCTTGCTCGACGCGTAGTGCGCGTGGAAGCTGAAGCCTTTGCGTCCGGCAGTCGAGCTGGTGAGGATGATCGAGCCGCCGGTGCCCTGCGCCACCATGATCGCGGCGGCGACCCGACAGGTACGGAACACACCGTGCTGGTTGACGTCGATCACGTCCAAGTAGGTCTCATCCGACATCTCCAAGAACGGGGCATGCGACCAGACGCCCGCATTGGCCACGATGACGTCGAGCCGACCAAGCTCCGCGGCCGCGCCAGGCACGAACTCGGCGAGCTCGGTGGTGGAACGGACGTCGACCTTGTCGAAGACGATCCGGCGGCCGGTCGCCTCGACCAGGCTCGCGGTCTCCTTGAGGTCCTCCCAGGTACCCATCGGGTAGGGGATCGACTCGATCTGGTCACAGAGATCGAGAGCGATGATGTCCGCGCCCTCCTCCGCGAGACGGACGGCGTGCGAGCGGCCCTGACCGCGCGCCGCGCCGGTCACCAGGGCCACCTTTCCCTGTAGACGGTTCATCTCTTGAACACTCCCTTCCAACGGTTGCGACTGTCGTGTCGAGGGCCACTCGAGGGCGAGAATGCGATCGCAACTCAACCTGATCCGGCGGCCGTGGCTCTAGCTCAGTACGAGTTCCCCGGCCGGCCCGGAACGCCAGTCGGCCATCAGCTCCCAGAAGTCGATCGCGCTACCCGGGAAGCGGCCGGCCGTCCGGCCGTGTGGGTTGTCCACGTTGCCTTGGTTGTTCAGCCGGCTCGGGATGCACTGATCCCAGAACGCGCGGTCATCCATCGCCCGATCCGCGACCAGCCGCTCGTACCACGCCTCGGCCTCGAGACTCACGTCGATGCGGCTGGCGCCGGCAGCACGCATCCGGTCGACCAGGAACGCGAGGTGCTCGGTCTGGTGGTGGATCGCGTGGTTGTAGTTGTTGCCCAGTCCAGTCTGGGTCAGACCCATGAAGAGCCGCATCGCGTTGCCTCGCGCCACGGCCTCGGCTGCGGCGTCGTCCAGGTCTCGGACCGGCGAGAGGATGGACACCCCGGCGCGCTCCGTCGGCGTCGCGCCGTAGTCCGAACCAAGCAGCACTCGATCGGCGCCCATCACGTCGACGAGGTAGCGAAGGGCCGGCGCGGTCAGGAGCACCGAGTCGAAGTACATCGTGCGCAGGACCTCGGACGGCAGCCGCCGAGCTCCGTCGCCCAGATCGTTGTCGAAGCGCCCGGTCTGGTACGGCAGCAGCCCACCCCCGTGGACGTTCACGAGCTTCAGTCCGGGGAAGCGATCGAGGACGCCGGTGACGATCAGCTCCGCGGTGACGAGACTCGTCTCGACATGCCTGGCGAACAGCCCACGAAGGCTGGGGTACTCGGCGAGCAGGGCGGCGGCCGGTGACCGGGTGGTCGCGTGCAGGATCACCGGCACGTCAAGCTCCACCGCGACCGACCAGAGCGCGTCGAACCCGCGGTCGGCCAGCCGGCCGTCCGGAAGCGTGCACGGGAGCATCACCCCCCGCATGCCGAGCTCACCGATCGCGCGACGGAGCTCGACCGCAGCCGCCTCGGGGTCACGCAGGTGCAGGGTCGCGTGTGCGGACAGTCGAGCGTCGGCCGCGACTGCAGCGGCGAGGTGATCGTTGAGCAGCGTCACCCATCGAGCTCCGTCGGCGGCAGCGAGCTCCTGGCCCTGAACGTCGAGCCACGGGGCGACCACCTGATGACCGACCCCCTGTGCATCCATCCACGCACCACGGAGCGGACCGTCGATCATGGCTCCGCGCACCGGGCGGAGTACGAGCCCGCGCGGCAGGGTGACGACATAGCCGTCGTCGCTGGACGCGACTGCGACGCCACGCGGGGCAGAGCCTGCCACGTCCTCGAGGAACGACCGGGGGACACAGTGCCCGTGGACGTCGATCGCACGGTGGCCGGCGGTCGATGTCATGGCGCTACTGGGGACGGCCCTCGTTGACCAGCGCTTTCATGTCCAGGATCTCGAGCCGCCGGCCGGAGTAGCGCACGATGTCGCGGGAACGGAGCTGGCCGATCGCGCGGGTGACGACCTCCCGAACAGTGCCGACGGCATCGGCGATCTCCTGCTGTGAGAGCCAGACGGTCGGGAGTCCGGTCTCGGGGTCAGGCACCGCAAGCTCGGCGATGTGCTCGGCGATCCTGGTCGAGGTGTCGGAGAAGACGCTGGACTCCAAGCTGCTCGTGCGCAGCGTGATCACCCGAGCGAGCTCACGCGACAGCGCGAGCGCGACGGCCGGGTTCTTCTTGACAGCCGCCATGAACTTGGCGCCTCGGAAGGTCAGCACGCTCGAGGGAACCAGCGCTTGGTACTTGATCCGGGGCTCGAAGGTGGACTGCTCGGTGAGCGTGCGGACCAGTCCCCAGGTGTCCCCGGTGTGGAGGTACTGCACGGTCGCTTGTCGCCCCTTGGGGCTGCCCAGGTAGCCGCGGAACGAACCCTCGACGACCAGGCTCACCGGGTAGGGCTCCTGCATCCAGCGGAAGTCATGCTCCTGCACCAAGTGGCCGGGAGCGAACGTCGAGAACACGGCGTCGGAGAGCAGGTCAGCCCGGAAGTCGGTGCCGGGGACAGTGCCCAGGAAGCTTCGCTCCCAGGCCCTCAGCACGGCCGGGTCGAGCTCGTGGAGCCCGCTCGTGGACGTCATGGGACCTCTCCGAACGTTGGTGCTTGGAGCATAGCCGCCACGTTCTACCGGTCCTGGCCAGGAGGGTGCGCCGAGACCCCGGGGATCCCGACGGACCGACTCACTGCGCGACTGCGACACCGAGCTCGTGCAGCCGCGGCTGCACCTCCGTCGCGTACAGCTCGAGGCTGCGCACTGTCTCGGCGTACTCCATGGGGCCGGCGTGGCCCATCATCAGGACGTGGCCGAAGCCGCCGACTGCTGCGTGGAAGCTGGCGATCTGCTCGACCACTTGGTCAGGGGTGCCGGCGAACAGGACGCCGTTCTCGGTCATCCATTCGAACGACTGCCCCTTCGCCTGTCGGGCCTGCGGCACGGGCGCCGCAGCCGACCCCGCCGCCGCGGCCCGTTTGGGTGGGCTGTAGCCCGGCGGGTTGGCGAGGTGAGGCGGGACCTTGTTGGCATCGAAGTACCACCGCAGCTTGAGCGCACCCTCGCGCGCGGCCGCCTCGGTGTCCGCGACGAACACCTGGACCCCGTAGCCGAGCCGATCGTCAGGCGCGGTGGCCCCGCCATGGCTTTCGGCATAGACGCGTCGATACTCGTCGAACAAGCCCCTCGCGACCGTCGGGCCGGTGACGAACGCCGCCATGGTGTGGCCGTGTCTCGCGATCTCCGGGACGCTGGTGAGGCTGGTGCCGGTCACCCAGACCGGGGGGCGTGGCTGTTGGTAGGGGCGCGGCCAGATGTTGACGTGCCGGTAGTGCCAGTTGCCCTCCCAGCTGAACGGACCGTCGTGGGTCTCCCACGCCTTGAGGATCAGGTCGTGTGCCTCCCACATCCGGTCGTGCATCCCGGTCGGGCGACTGTTGGCCGGAAGCACCTCGAACGGCACGCCCCGCACGAAGCCGACCTCGAGGCGACCCTTCGACAGGTTGTCGATCAGCGCCATCTCCTCCGCGACCCGGAGCGGATCTCGCCGGTTGGCGATCGGGTTGCCCAGGATCAAGATCCGCGCGTTCTGCGTCGTACGCGCGAGGATCGAGGCCAGCAGCGGCACCGCTGGCACCAGGCACGTGGCCGTCTGGTGGTGCTCGTTGGTCATGATGTTCAGGCCGAGCTCATCGGCGGCCTGCCACAGGTCGAGGTAGACGTCGTAGAGCTCGGCGCCTCGTCGCGGATCGTAGAGCGAGTTGGGCAGGGACACGCGGATCGAGTCGTAGCTCTCCGGGTCCGGGAGGTCCGGGTAGGGGCACTCACTGAAGAACCAGGTCTTCATCTCAGACCAGCTCCTTCCCGCGCGCCGAGAGGTCGGCGCTGTCGGCCTCGGTGATGAAGGTGCCGATCGCGGCCGCCGTGGCCCCCGGTTGCTCGATGTCGGGGTAGTGGCCGGCTCTCGAGATGGTCCGCCGCGCGGCCTGGAGCCGCTCAGCGAGCTGGTCGTAGTATCCGGACGGCGCCAGACCGTCACGCTCGCCGTCGACCACCAGGGTCGGCAGGTCGCGGAGACGAGGCAGCAGCTTCGGGAGCAAGGGGTTGTGTAGATAGGGCTCCCACACGTAGTGCATGAACGACTCTCTCGTCTGCGCCTTGGCCAACTTGGTGTCCGGGTCGGAGTCGTCCAGCCAGGGGTCCAGCTCGGGATCCGCGTACAGCGTCTCTCGTACGGCGTGCGGGTTCTCGACCAGGATCTCGGCGAAGCTGCGCTCGTCCCGCCGGTTGAGCTTGACCCCGACCGGGCTGACGGCCGTGAGCGAGGTCAGCCGGCGCGGCTCCATCACCCCGACCTCCAGGCCCAACCAGGCGCCGAGGGATGTGCCGACGATCGCCACCCGCTCGAGGTGCAAGGCGTCGAGGAGGTCGAGGAGAACGTAGGCGAGTTGATGTGGCCGGTCAGCACCCGCCAGCCGTTCGGTCCCTCCGAAACCCGGGATGAAGGGCGTCACGACACGGTGTTCCAACGCCATCGCAGCGGCGAACTCCTTGCTCGCCAACGGACCCTCCTCCCCATGGAGCAGCAGCACCGCCGGGGCTGAATCGGGCCCCTGTTCGCCGTAGGTGACCTCGGCGTCCCAGCTGTGCACTTTGCGCTGACCGATAGGCACGGTGACCTCTTCCGGTAGTGGTGGTCTTCATGACCGCGAACCGCACTGGCCGCGGTACACCTTTCTTGTCCATCGTCATCGGGCGTGGCCGAGGTCGCTACGACCGCCGTCACGGGTGGGAGTGAGGTTTGTTACCGGCTCAGCCGGCGGGCACCCCCCGGTCGTTCACGTCGACGTCGTCGATGCCCAGGTAGCCGCGCAGGACGGCGCTCTCGTCGAGCCCGGAGGCGGGTCCGGCGAAGCCGATCGATCCTCGGTCGAGCAGCACGACCTCGTCGGCCATCTCGATCGCCCGGGACACGTACTGCTCCACCAACAGCATCGACACCCCGGTCGCTGCAAGGTGGCGGAGAGTCTGGAAGATCTCGTCCACGAGGTTGGGCGCGAGCCCCATCGACACCTCGTCCAGCAACACCAGATCCGGCTTCGCCAGGTAGGCCCGGGCCAGCGCCAGCATCTGCTGCTGCCCGCCGGACATCGTGCCCGCAAGCTGACCGAGCCGGTCCCGCAGGACCGGGAACAGCTCGAGCACCTCGTCGGTCGAGACGTCCCGGCGCCCCTGCGGGATCTGCATCCGGAGGTTCTCTCGCACCGTGAGGCCGCGGAAGATCCCCCGACCTTCCGGGATCAGGCACAGCCCCTGCTTCGCACGCTGGTTCGGAGCGAGCCGGGTCACGTCCACGCCGTTCAGCACCACTGTCCCTCGATCGGGCCGGATCAGCCCGCTCGCAGTGCGCAGGAGTGTGGTCTTGCCGGCGCCGTTGGGCCCGAGCAAGGCAACGATCGAGCCTCGGGGCACCGAGAGCGAGACGTCGCGCAGCACCGTCAGCTCGGCGTAGCCCGCGTGGATGTCACGCAGCTCGAGTGCCGGAGTCTGGCCGGTCATCGCGCCGGCTCCGTCGCGGCCCGGTCGAGCTGGTCGAGCTCCTCGTCGAGGTCATCGCCGCCTCCGAGATAGGCGGCCTGTACGACCTTGGAGGAGACCACTTCGGCGGCGTCGCCCTCGTGGATGAGCCGACCGAAGTCCAGAACGTAGATGTAGTCGCACACCTCGGTGACCAGGGCCATGTCGTGCTCCACCAGCAGGATGCCGACACCTCGGTCGGCCACGATGTCACGGAGGATCTCGCCGAACCGCGCCGTCTCGGACCGGTCGAGTCCGGACGACGGCTCGTCCAGCAGCAGGATCTGGAAGTCCCCCGCCAGACAGCGGGCCAGCTCGACGAGCCGCCGCTGACCGGTCGACAGTGAGCCCACCGTCCGGTCGGAGAGTTCCAACAGGTCACACTGCCGCAGCGCGTCGGCGGTGACTCCTTCGAGTCGCCGAGCGGTGCCGGGCGTACTGGCCAGGTGCTTGAGCGGGTTCATCCCCGCCCGGCCTCCCTCGTTTCCGAGGGACACGTTCTCCCAGACGGTGAGAGAGTCGAAGAGCTCCATCTGTTGGAAGGTGCGGCCCAGTCCGCGCCGGGCACGGCTCGCGGGGCCGCGGCGGGCCAGGCTGTTGCCGTTGAGGCTGATCGTTCCGGCAGCCGGAGAGTTCAGCCCCGAGCACGCGTTGAACACCGTCGTCTTACCCGCGCCGTTCGGGCCGATGAGCCCGGTGATCCTTCCGGTCGGCGCCGACAGGCTCGCTCCGTCGACTGCGACCAGGCCGCCGAAGGTGACTCGCAGGTCTCGTACTTCGAGCGATCCCGTGGGCACCGTGACCGGTGCTCTGCCCGACGAGGGTGCCTCGAGATGGTGGTCGGCAGCGCGGGCAGGCCTGCGGCGCACGAGCCGATCTATGAACGCCTCGACCCGCGGGTTGCCGTTCTCGGTGGCGAACTTGATCGCCAAGAGGATGGCGGTGACTCCGAACAGCACGTTGAGGTAGTGAGTCGTGTCCGAGCTCTCGATGTAGGACGGGATCACCGCGGTGGCGAAGGCCGCGTTGAGTGCGATCCAGGGCGCACCACCGAGCCCGATCACCACGACCACGAAGAACGTCAGTGAGAAGAAGTAGGAGTAGGACTCGGCGGTTGCCTGCCCGATCGAGGCCCCCTGCAGGATGCCACCGAACGCCGCGAGCGCAGCGGAGACGCAGAACACCAGCAGTCGGGTGACGTTGGTCGAGGTTCCGCTGGTGGCGAGGCCGGTCGGGCTGTCGCCGAGCGCTCTGAGGAGGCGTCCCAAGCGACTTCGGTTGATCGCCATGACCAGCGCGGTCACGGCGATCGCGCAGGCGAGTGCGAAGTAGTAGTACGCCTCGTCGCTCAGGGCGAAGCCCGGTCGCGGCACCTCGATCCCGAGCCCCAATGCCCCGAACATGTAGTCCCGCGAGTAGAACATGTACTGGAGCAGGATCCCGAAGCCGAACGTCGCCAGCGCTAGGTAGAGGCCGGAGAGGCGGATCGCCGGGATGGCGAGCAGTGCTCCGATCGGTACGGCGATCATGCAGGCGCCGACGGCGGCGGCCCACCAGGGCCAGCTCTCATCGGTCGCGAGGTGGGAGAAGCCACACACGCCGATGGCCATGAACCCCGCGTGCGCGAGCGAGACCTGGCCCGAGATCCGGACCAGCAGCGTCAGCGACAGGAACATCACCAACAGGCCGAGGAACCGGGTCCAGTCACCGAGGTGGTAGGTCGAGAACGTTGGGACCAGCAACAGGATCCCCAGGACGATCGCGCCGAAGAAGCATTGGACCTGCCACGGCCCGGTCCACGCGGCGCGCGCTCGCGGCTTCGCGATGGATCGGTCGACGAGCTGGCTCTTCGGGGCGACGAGGAGGACGACGAACAGCACCAGGAACGGAAGTGCGGACGCGAGGCCGGTGAAGTAGCCCGTCGACGCGTAGCGGGTCGCCAGCGCCGAGCCGACGCCGATCGCCAGACCGCCGAGGTAGGTGCCCGGAAGGCTGCGGAACCGGCCCACGGCGGCGGCGCCGAAGGCTGCGAAGAACAGCACCGTCAGCTGGGTCGCCTCGAGGTTGACGAAGGGGATCAGCAGCACACCGGAGGCCGAAGCGAAGACAGAGCCGATGACCCATGCCCAACGACGGATGGCGATCGGGGACGTGCCCGAGATGTCGAGCAGGTCAGGGTCGTTCACCACGGCGCGCATCGCAATACCGGTGCGCGCGGTCTTGAAGAAGACGTAGAGACCGGCCGTCGCCACCAGCCCGACGACGAAGACGATGATCTGGTCCAAGCCGACCACGGTCCCCGCGACCTCGAAGGTCCGCGTCGGGAGGAACTTGGGTACGAATCGCACTTGGATCTGGCCGAACACGATGATCGCCACGGACTGGATGATCAAAAGAACGCCGACCGTCGCCGCGACGCGGATGGAGAGGCTGGCCAGCGCCAGGTCGCGGAACACCCTCTCGAGGACCAGCCCCAGAAGCGGACCGAGGCCGAAGACGGTGAGCAGTGCCGCCGGCTGCCAAGGCATTCCCTGCTGGACCGTGAGCGCGTAGAAGACGTACGCGGATCCGGTCGCCATCGCGCCTTGCGCGAAGTTGAACACCCCGGACGTCTTGTACGTGAGCACCAGGCCTACGCCGGCGAGCGCGTACACGGAGCCCGCTGTCAAGCCGACGATGATGAAGGGCAGCACGGCGGTCTCTCCTAGGTCCCGGTGAGCTTGACGTTGTGAGCGTGGTCACCTGCTCACTAGGAGACAAGTAGCGCCCGTCATCCCGGACCGGACAACGAGAGTTGTCACCGACTCCTGTGAGTCAGGTCACCGCGTCGCGGGACCAGTCTGGTCACACTCGGGAGCGACCTACGTCATTGAGGGCCCGCCTCGACGGCCGCACGCTGTGCGAGAGTCGAGATGAGGAGCCGAGCCGATGGTGGTGAGCATGACCGGGGTCCGGTCATCCACAGTGATCGTGGACGGATTGCGCACCCACTACCTGGAGGCCGGCCAGGGCTACCCTGTCGTCCTCCTGCACAGCGGGGAGTACGGAGCGTCCGCGACGCTCTCGTGGGAGCACAACATCGCGGCACTGGCACAACACTTCCGGGTGCTCGCGCCCGACTGGATGGGGTTCGGCCACAGCGCCAAGGTCTACGACTTCGAGAGCGGCAGCGCGCGACGGGTCCAGCACATGCGCAGGCTCCTCGATGTACTCGCGGTCGACCAGGCACACTTCGTCGGCAGCTCGATGGGCGGTAGCGTCCTGTCGCGCCACGTCGCGGCGGGAACCGGTCTGTTCCCCGCGAGCGCCATGGTGATGTCGGCCGGCGGGGGCTTCGTGCCCAACAACGAGTGGCGGCGGTCGATCGTCGACTTCGACTGCACCTTCGACGGGATGAGGGAGATCCTCTCCGTGCTGTTCCACGACCCGGGCTGGGCGCAGGACGACGACTACGTCCAGCGCCGTCTCGACTCGGCACTGCTCCCCGGGGCGTGGGAGGCCACGGCGGCGGCGCGGTTCCGGTCTCCCGTGTCACCACCCCGAACCGCTGAGGGCCAGGTCGATGGCACGCCGTACGAGGACATCGCGGTGCCGACGTTCGTCGTGGCTGGCGCCGAGGACAAGCTGCGGGAGCCGGGGTACGCCGACGCCATCGCCGCGCGCATCCCTGGTGCGCACCTGTCGGTCTACGCGGGCTGCGGACACCTTCCCCACATAGAGAACGCCGAACGGTTCAACGACGAGGTCGTGGAGTTCTTGCGGGCCGTGCCGGTCTGACCATCGGTCCGGATACCGATCCAGGCCTCAGCGCCCGACATAGCTGCCGGGCCGGCGTTCGCGGAAGGCCTCGGCTGCCTCGGCGTAGTCCTCCAGCGAGCTGACCAGGCCGGCGTGGGAGGCCACCGCGTCCAGGTGCGTGCGGAGATCGACCAGCTCCGCCTGCCGGACGAGCCGACGGATGATGCCCACCTGGACCGGCGGCGCCGCGGCGATCCTCGCGGCAAGCTCATAGGTGCGATCCAGGAGCTCGTCGTCGTCGACCACGTCGTTGACCAGGCCGAGGGCGTGCGCCTCCTCGCCGTCGACCGCGTCACCGGTCAACAGGAGCTCCATCGCCTTGGCAGTGCCGACGAGGCGCGGCAGCAGCCAGGCGCCGCCGTCTCCCGGCACCAAGCCGACCCGGATGTACCCCTCCGACATCCGTGCGCTGCGCGCCGCGAGTCGCATGTCGCACAGGAGCGCCATGTCGAGCCCCGCGCCGACCGCAACCCCGTTGATGGCGGCGATGGTCGGGCACGCCAGGTCTTCGAGCGCTCGCGCTACGGCGTGGATGCGGTCGGTCAGCAGCCGTCGCGTCGCGAGAGGCGTGCTCGCCGTTCCAGCCAGCTCGGACAGGTCGATGCCCGAGCAGAACGCGCCGGGGGCACCGGTGAGCACGACGACGCGCACGTCCTCGTCCTCGGACGCGTCTCGGAGGCAAGCCACCCAGTCCTGGACCATGGCCGGCGTGAAGGAGTTCTTGCGCTCGGGTCGGTCCAGCGTGATGGTCGCGACGTGGTCGACCACGCGGTAGCGGATCGTCACGCGCCTACCACCCAACCCCACAACTCGTGCGCGTGTTCGGCTGCCAGGGCGCCCAGGCGTTCCGCACTCGTCGGTTCGTGGGCCCATTCGTCGCGCCACGACCAGAGCCGGGTGGTGACCAGGTGGAGGGGGTGCTCCTGGGTGAACCCCATCGCCCCGTGGACCTGGTGAGCCGACGCAGCCACCTGCCGTGCGGCGCGAGTCGCCGCGATGGTGCACGCGTGTGAGGCGGCATCGAGATCGACGTCTGGACGCTCGATGAGCTCCATCGCGGTGTCGACGGCGGCCCGGACCGCACCCACCTCCACCGCCATACCGGCCGCATGGCGCTGGACGGCCTGGAACGCCGCGATCGGCCGCCCAAACTGCCGTCGCTCGGTCGCGTGGCGCACCGACATCGTCAATGCGGCCTCACAGGCCCCTGCGATCATGACGGCGCGCACGACGCGCTGGAGCGGTGCTACGGACTCGGCCACTGCCGTCGGCACCGTGGCGCACGCCAGGGCGCGCGAGTCGAGCGCGACGGTGTCTCGCGGCTCCCCGGCCAGGTTCCGACCTGGCACGACGACCGCGTCAGCCAGCGAGACCGCATAGACCACCGGCCCGTCGGGGCTGTCTGCAACGCCGACGAGAGCGTCGGCCTGCCGGGCGTACGGGACGCGCGGGACGACTCCGACCAGCCGCCAACCTCTCGACTCGTGCTCGGCGGCGACGTTGGTGCCTGCCCCGCCGGCAATGGTGAGCATGCCTGCGGGCAGCCCGAGACCGGCCGCGGCCAGCAGTCGCGCCGCGAGGCCATGCTCGGCGAGAGGGAGCTGAGCTCGGTGCAGGGCCGCGAGCCTGGTGACCACCGCCAGGTGCGCGAAGCCACCTCCGCTGCCACCCATGTCCTCCGGTGTTCCCAGCAGGGTGAAGCCGATGGACTCCAGTGCCGCCCACAGCTCCGCGTCGAATCCGCCGACCAGCTGTGCCTGGCGCTCGTCCGTGCAGTGGTCGCGCAGGACGTCCTGCGCCACCGCGGCCAGCTCGAGCAACTCGTCCTCGTCCGCCACACTCACCGGACCCCGACTCCCTTCGCGACGAGCCCCTGAAGGATCTCGTTGGTGCCGCCGCGGATCGTGAAACCCGGCGCGCTCTGGATCGCCTGGGCGAGCAACACGGCCCCCTGGTCGTCGGAGTCCGGGTCGGGCTCGATCGCAAGCACCTCACGGGCGATCTCAACGACGTCGCCCTCGTATCGAGTCCCCAGCTCCTTCACCAGCGCGGCCGGGAGCTCGGCCGATCGTCGCTGCGCCAACTGGACCGCGACGGCGTACGACATCTGGCGCAGGGTCCACAGCCGCGCGATCAACCCCCCGACCGCGCTGGTGTGGCGGGGGTCTCCGGTAGCTCGGGCATAGCGCGCCAGGTGCTGGAGCAGCGGGAACGTCGACAAGTAGCGCTCCGGGCCGCTGCGCTCGAAGCCGAGCTCGGAGGTCACCTGTGCCCATCCCTCGCCCTCAGCGCCGAAGAGCATCGAGTCCGGTACGAAGACGTCGTCGAAGCTGACCTCGTTGAAGTGATGATCGCCAGCCAGGTTGTGGATCGGCCGGATCTCGACCCCTGGCGAGTCGGCCATCACGATCAGCTGCGACAGCCCAGCGTGGCGCGCCGTTTCGTCCAGCGGTCGGGTGCGCACGAGCACGAGCACCGCCTGCGCCCGATGCGCGCCGGTGACCCAGAGCTTGGTCCCGGAGAGTCGCCACCCACCTTCGATCTTGGTTGCCCGAGATCGGACCGAGGCCAGGTCCGACCCGGAGTCCGGCTCACTCATCCCGATGGCGAAGTACACCTCGCCGCGGGCGATCCCGGGAAGGAAGCGGTCTCGCTGCTCCGCTGTCCCGTGCTCGAGCAGCGCCGGCCCCATCTGTCGGTCGGCCGCCCAGTGAGCGTTGACCGGAGCGCCAGCGGCGACCAGCTCCTCGGAGACGACGTGGCGGTGAAGCGGAGTGAGCCCCGCGCCGCCGTACGCGACAGGGAGGGTGATCCCGACCCAGCCGTGCTTGCCGAGCAACCGGCTGAACGACTCGTCCCAGCCAGCGTGCCACCCGTCGCACCGCGGAACGAAGACCCCGTCGACCACGGCCTCGCGAAGGAACGAACGGATCTGCCCACGAAGCACGTCGAGGTCCGCACTGACCGGCGCGGCCGGCGCGTCGAGCACGGGCATCTCACCCATCGCCGTCGAGCTTGCGTCCCATGACGGTCAAGCCTTCGAGCGCCATGCCGTATCCGATGTGGTTGAGCATGCGGTGCTTGAGCTCCTGCACCATCATCTGCCGCGCGTATCGGCGCACGAGCCGCGGTCGCTCGAGCAGCATGTCGGCGAGTTCGTGCGCCCGGGTGAGCAGATTCTCTCGCGCAACGACTTCGCTGACGACCCCCAGCTCGAGCGCCTCGGCCGCGCCGATCCGCTGTCCGGTGAGAAGGAAGTAGCGCCCACGGTTCTGACCGATGAGATGCGGCCAGATGGTCGAAACACTGTCGCCGGGCGCGAACATGCCCGCTTCGAAGTGCGCCTGGTCCGCGAAGACGGTGTCCTCGGTGCAGATGACGATGTCGCTCTGCACGACCAGGTCGGCGTGGGTGAGCGCCGGCCCGTTGACCGCGCCGATGACGGGGCAGTCGATCCCCAGGATGTTCATCTGAAGGTTGATGCCGTTGTGCATGACTCGGTCCCAGGCGTGGATCGAGACCGGCGGGACCTTGCCCACGAGGTCGGCGCCGGTCTCGTCGTCGGGAACGAAGGTCCCCTCGTGGCCGACGACCCCGATCATCCGGTGGTGCCCGATGAAGCTCTCCCCCGCGGAGGTGACGATGACGACTTCGTTGTCCAAGTCTCGCGCGATGTCGCCGAAGCAGTAGGACCACTCCTGGTGAGGGGAGTTCCAGTCGATGGGGCGGCCGCCGTAGTCGAGCGCCCGGTCGGGTTGTCCTGGTTCGTGGATGGTCATGGTGAGGACTCCGCGATCGTCACGCTCGAGCGTGATCGAGTCGTAGCGGTCCTTGTAGGAGTCGAAGTCGTGCGGCTTCATGCGAGGTCCTTGGTGGTCGTGGTGGCGGAGGGTTCGAGACATTCGTGGCCGGCGTTCGCACCGATCTCGTCGGGCGACATCCCGACCTCGGCGAGCACCTCGGCCGTGTGCTGCCCGATGAGTGGCGCATGCCGCCGCAGGCCCGGGATGGCCCGATCGAAGCGAACCGGCGATGGGGTAGCGCGGTAGCGGCCGGCGACCGGGTGCTCCTCGAACGGCAGCTCGGCGACCAGTTCGTCCAGGTCGGCCACGGGCGTGGCAGGGATCTCGTGCAGCGAGCAGAACTCCAGCCATTCGGCCGTCGTGCGCAGTCCGGTGATGGAGTGGACGGTCTGATAGAGGAAGTCGGAGTTGAGAATGCAGTCGCGCAAGGTCGCGCAGCGTGGGTCGCCCACCAGCTCCGCCCGCTCCCCGGCGAGGAACAGCGCTTCGTAGTGGGCGCGCGAGTACGGCAGGACGTGGATCCAGCCGTCGCGCGTCCGCTGCGGTCGACGGTTGGGCGTGAGGATGCGTGGGTAGCCGGCCGGTTCGGTCGAGCCGTCCGCGATGGCGTTGGCACCGTGTTCGACGAGCATGAACGACTTCATGACGTCGACCATCGGCACCTCGATGTGCTGGCCCTCGCCGGTGGTCGCCCGGCGCACCAGCGAGGCGAGGAGCGCGTAGGCGATGGTGAGGCCGCAGACCTTGTCGGCCATGATCGTCGGCGTCAGCATCGGTTCGCCGTGGACGCGGCGGAAGGCGTCGGCGATGCCGGTGGCCGCCTGGATCACGTCGTCGTACGCCGGGTCGTCAGCGCGGTCGGTGTCGCTCGCGAACCCCTGCGCCTGGCAATAGACGAGGTCTGGCCGCACCGCCGCGAGCTCGTCGTAGGTCAGGCCGAGGCTCTTCAGCGAGCGCGGTCGCAGGTTGGTGACGAACGCGTCGCAGGTGGCGACGATGCGTAGCAGCGCCGTACGCCCGGCCTCGGACCTGAGGTCCAGGTCGACATTCCGCTTGTTGCGCAGGAGGTTGAGCGCGATGCCAGACAGCTGCGGGACCGGCCCGCCGCTCATGATCCGACTGGTGTCGCCGGCGGCGCTCTCGACGGTGATCACATCGGCGCCGAGGTCGCCGAGGATCTGGGTGGCGTAGGGACCCATGATCACCGAGCTGAGGTCCAACACCCGGACCCCCGCGAGAGGACCCTCAGCCATGGCGATTCCAGCTCATCACCTCGGCCAGCGGTCGCCGGCGGGCGGGCTTGAACTCCTGCCGATCTGGGTGGCCGACCGCGATGATGCCGGCCTGCGTCATCCGGGGATAAGGGATCTCGAGCAGGTCCGCAAGCTCCCCCTCGAGGTCGAGACCCCGAGCAGTGTAGCTGGTGACGAGACCCCGGGAACGGGCCGCCAGCATGAAGCTCCACGCGGCCGGGAGGATCGAGGCCCACCACGAGGCCTGATCCTGGCGGCTCACGGGCGCCGGTGACTCACGGTACGGAACGACGAGAACCGGAGCCTCGGCCATGCTCCGCGCACCCTCGCGCGCGGACTCGGCCACCGCCGCAGGAAGCCGCGCGCCCGCCTCGGTCGGCTCGTCCGCCTCCCCGTAGTGGCGGGTGAATGCGCGGAGGTAGACATCTCCGACCGCCTTCTTCAGGCTCGCATCGTCGATCGCCAGGAACCGCCAGTCCTGCCGGTTCGCTCCGCTCGGCGCCTGCAGCGCGAGCTCGAGGCACCGCTCGACGGTCGAGCGGTCCACGGGACGCGTGCAGTCCATCCGCTTGCGGACCGCCCGGGTGGTGGTGAGAACGTGGTCGACATCCGGGTGGACGATGGGGTCGGGTGACAAGGCGTGCTCCTCGGTGCGGTCGGGCTCAGGTGAGGTCGAAGGCCGCGAGCAGGCCGGCCAGTGCGCGGAAGTAAGTGGCCCTCATGACCACGGCGATCGTCCGCTCGACGCCCAGCGCCTCCACGAGCGCAATGAAGTCGCCGTCCGAGGGCCGATCTCCGCGGCCGACGGAGGTCGCGACGGCAATCGCCGCGCGCTGACCGTCGTCGAAGCCCGGGTGGTCTCCAGGCTGGGCACTCCGCAACGCCTCCAGCTGGGTGGTCGACAGGCCTGCCGCACCGGCACGCCCGACCTGATGGCGCCATTGCCGGTTCGAGCCCACCACGTGGGCCACCCGCAGTACGACTGGGACGTCGAGTGGGAGCTCGAGCGCAACCGAGCCGCGCATGGCGCCCGCCAGACCGTCCCACGCACGCAGCTGGTCAGGTGCGTGCGCGAGGACTCGGTACAGCGGCGGCACTGCGGCTCCGGCACTGCGGAACTGCTCGAAGACCGCAACGGCCTCGGTGGCTGCCTCGTCGTCGCTGACCGGCTCCAGGCGAGCGATAGCGGCGTTCATGACGAGGGCGCTGCCCGCTCGTCGTCGATGCGCTTGAGGACGTTCAGCGCCTCGCCAGCGGACGGCCAGCCGGCGTAGAAGGCCACGTGGGTCACGATGGCGACCAGCTCATCGAAGGTGACCCCGTTGACGAGGGCCGCACGCAGGTGGTTCTCGAGCTCGCGGGAGCGCGAGGTCGGCACCAGCGCGGCGACTGTGATCATGCTGCGGGTTCGCACGTCGAGGGTGTCGTCGAGCCACACGTCTCCGAAGAGGGTCTCGGTGGTCCACCGCTGCCAGTTCGGGGCGACAGTGTTGCGCTCTGTGATCTTGTCGACGAGCTCGTCGCCGAGCATCGAGCGAAGCAGAGCGAGCCCGGCCGCACCTCGGGCTTCAGGCGTGACTGCAGGATCGGACATGAGTGTCTCCTGGGTAGTGGAGCGGCGATGTCGCGGGGCGCATCGGGCGCTCACGGCATGATCGAGCCGCCGTTGATGTTGAAGTTCTGGCCGGTGATCCAGCTGCTGAGGTCCGACAGCAGGAAGACGATGAAGTTGGCGCAGTCCTCGGGCTCACCGAGCCGGCGCATGGGCAGGCCCGCGACCCGTGCGGCCACCTGTTCCGGCGTGGCGCGATTGAGGTAGAGCGGGGTGTTGAGCCCACCACCCGGCGACACACAGTTGACGCGGACGCCATACTTCCCGACCTCGCGCGCCATCGACCTCGTCATGGTGATGACGCCGCCCTTCGTGGCGGCGTAATGCGTGAGGTTCGGCGAACCGGTCGTACCTACCGCCGAGCTGATCGTGACGATCGCACCACCGGTGCCACGGTCCCGCATGATCCGAGCGGCCTCCTGCGCCGCGACGAACGTTCCCCGCAGGTTGACGTCCTGCACGACCTGCCACTGCTCGGGCGTCATCTCGAGGACGTCGACGTCCGGCGCGATGCCCGCCGAGCAGACGACTCCAAGGGGCCGACCGTCGGCCGCGGCGTCGCGGAGGAAGGACCGGACCTGTTCGTCCACGGAGACGTCCACCTTGACGCCTCGGATGTTCAATCCGTCAGCACGAGCTCGCTGCTCCACGTTCTCCAGCGAGTCGTCGCTGAGGTCCCCGACGACGATGTGCGCGCCCGCCTTCTCGGCCAGCAGTGCGGCCGACCAGCCGATGCCGCGCGCACCACCGGTGATCGCGATCGTGGCGCCGCCGAGCCCGGTGAAAGCCTGCCGCGCAGGATCGGGCGAGGGCATCGGGACCTCCGAGGGCGTCGGCTGCGGCACTGTTGCATCGTTCACCGCATCGGGCGCAGGCGTGAGGACATCGGTCACAACTGACTGCGACTTCGCGGACGCCGCAGCCGCGGTGCGGGTCACGGGAGTCGGTGGAATCCGCGGCGGAAGTAGACCGCAGGTTCCCGGGCGAGGTCGGCCTCGGCCGAGAGGACCTCGCCGACCAGGATGGTGTGGTCTCCGGCGAGATGGCGTTGGTGGCTGCGGCAGTGGAGGGTGACGATCGCCTCGTCCAGCACCGGTAGGCCGTGCGGACCGGGCTGGAAGCCGCCGCCGAACTTGTCGGCTCCCCGCGTCGCGAACCGACCCGCGACCTCCACGTGGTCGGGGTGGATGACCTGGATCACCCACTCTTCGGCGACGGCGAAGGCGGCGTGGCACTCGGCGCTCGTCGCGAGGCAGACCAGGACGAGCGGCGGGTCCATCGACACGGAGCAGAACGACGACGCCGTGAACCCCCACCACCGACCGTCGCTGTCGGTGGT
The DNA here is from genome assembly GCA_003519585.1 of Nocardioides sp. GTDB lineage: Bacteria > Actinomycetota > Actinomycetes > Propionibacteriales > Nocardioidaceae > Nocardioides. The sequence continues at coordinate 19,298 of DOWL01000134.1, forward strand.
CGTCACGATCGTCACCCCCGAGGGGAACGACGCAAGGGCATCACGAAGCGCGGCCTCGTCGTGGCGGGACACCAACGACAAGGACGCGACGGGTGTTGCCACTTCCGCGGCCTGGCTCATGCCTGCTCGCTCCTCCCGAGACGGTTCGGCCATCTCACAACATCCGGATGGTCCCTCTCCGCTCAGGCGACCAGCCACGACAGGCGTCTCATTGCACTGTGAGCACAGTCACCGCGCCGAGCGCCGTCACCTCGCACAATCCGACGTGCCGAGAACCAGGAGGCGCACGATGAGGGTCCGCGTATCGAGTCGAGGGGAGCTCTCGCTCACCAAGCTGGACGAGTTCGACCGGTTCGACATCGAGGTAGCAGGCGACACCGGGCGCGCCGAGGTCGCGCTTGCCCTCGCCGAGCTTGGCCAACCCACCGACGATCTGAGCCACGTCTTCGTGGAGCCGGCGTGGGTGGTCAGGCAGGGCGGCGAACGCTCCCGCGCCCAGGAGTGGCGCGACGGGTGGGAGGCGATGGCCGCCTTCGCGGCCGCTCACGGCTGGACTGACGATCGCGGCCGGATCCGCGCCCACGTGACGTTCGGCGCGCCTCGGTGACCACCGGATCGTCCGTGAGCTCGGTCGTCGTCGTCGGCGCATCCGCCGCCGGACTCGCGGCCGCTGAGAGCCTGCGCCGAGCCGGATTCGATGGGGCGCTCACGCTCGTCGGTGACGAGGCGCACCAGCCGTACGACCGGCCGCCCTTGTCCAAGCAGGTCCTCAAGGGCGAGTGGTCACCGGAGCGGGTGGCACTGCGACGGCCCGACGGGCTGGCGAAGCTCGATGTGACGTGGCGACTCGGCGTCGCGGCGATCGGGCTCGACGTCGCGCGCCGCGAGATCCGGCTCGCCGACGGCACCGACCTCGCCTACGACGGGCTGGTGATCGCGACCGGCGTGTCCGCGCGCCACCTGCCCTCCGCAACCGACGTGAGCGGGGTCCACACGCTCCGCACCCTGCACGATGCGCTCACCTTTCGCGACGAGTTGCTCTCCGCACGGCGGCTCGCCGTCGTCGGCGCAGGCTTCCTCGGCTCCGAGGTGGCCGCGGTCGGTCGGGAGCTCGGCCTCGACGTGACCCTCGTCGACCCGCTGCCCGCGCCGATGGTCCGCCAGCTCGGACTGCACGTAGGGGGACTGATCGCCGAGCTGCACAAGGGTCGCGGCGTCGACCTACGCCTCGGTGTCGGCGTACGACGGCTCCTGGGCAAGGCCGGCGCGGTGACAGGTCTCGAGCTCGCCGACGACACCCAGGTCGAGGCAGACGTCGTGCTGGTCGGCGTCGGCTCGACGCCCAACACAAAGTGGCTGGACGGGAGCGGGCTGAACACCACGAACGGGGTCGTCTGCGACGCCCACTGCCGCGCCGCCGACGGAGTCGTGGCAGCAGGTGACGTCGCTAGCTGGTTCCACCAGGGCCTCGGTCGACAGGTCCGGCTCGAGCACCGCACCAACGCCGTCGAGCAAGGCGCCGCGGCCGCCCTCGCCCTCATGGAGCCCGATGCCCCTCCGTTCACGCCGGTCCCGTTCTTCTGGACCGACCAGTACGACGTGAAGGTCCAGGTCTACGGGTTGCCCGAGCCCGGGGACGAGGTGCACCGCTCGACGGCCTCACTCTCAGACGACCGGTTCGCGCTGTCCTTCGTGCGCGGGGGGCGCGTCGTCGCCGGGCTCGCCTGGAACATGCCGAAGGAGGCACTCCGACTACGCGCGGCAGTGGCGGAGACGTTCCGCACTACACCGACGAGAGAGGAACCGTGAGATGGCAGGCAACAGAGCAGTCGCCTACCGAGGCCCGGGCCGGGTCGAGGTCATCGACATCGACTACCCGACCTTCGAGCTCAAGGACGGCCCGGGGGTGAACCCGCAGAATGTCGGCCGGAAGGTGCCGCACGGTGTGATCCTTCGGACCGTCGCGACCAACATCTGCGGTTCGGACCAGCACATGGTCCGTGGCCGCACGACCGCCCCGCTCGACCTGGTCCTCGGGCACGAGATCACCGGTGAGGTGGTCGAGGTCGGGCCGGACGTGGAGTTCGTGAAGGTCGGCGACATCGTCTCAGTCCCCTTCAACATCGCCTGCGGCCGGTGCCGCAACTGCAAGGAGGGCAAGACCGGGATCTGCCTCAACGTCAACCCGGACCGGCCGGGCTCGGCGTACGGGTACGTCGACATGGGAGGTTGGGTCGGCGGCCAAGCGGAGTACGTCCTGGTCCCCTACGCCGACTGGAACCTGTTGCGCTTCCCGGACCGCGACCAGGCCATGGCGAAGATACTGGACCTGGCAACACTCTCCGACATCTTCCCCACCGGCTTCCACGGAGCGGTGACCGCGGGCGTCAGCGTCGGCTCCACCGTCTACGTCGCGGGCGCTGGCCCCGTGGGCTTGGCTGCGGCTGCCTCGGCGCACCTGCTCGGCGCGGCCGTGGTCGTGGTGGGGGACCTCAACTCCGAGCGGCTTGCGCAAGCCCGCAGCTTCGGCTGCGAGACCGTCGACGTCGGTGCCGGCCCGATCGCCGACCAGCTCGAGCAGCTGCTCGGCGTACCCGAGGTCGACTGCGGTGTCGACGCTGTCGGCTTCGAAGCCCGGGGCCAAGGCCATGGCGCCGCCGCCGCCGAGGCACCAGCGGCCGTCCTCAACTCCCTGATGCAGGTGACGGCTGCCGGAGGTGCCCTCGGCATCCCGGGCCTCTATGTCACCGGCGATCCGGGAGCTGTCGACGAGGCGGCGAAGGTCGGCTCGCTGTCGCTCGGCCTCGGCACGGGCTGGGCCAAGTCGCTCTCCTTCACCACCGGCCAGTGCCCGGTGATGCGCTACCACCGGCAGCTCATGATGGCGATCCTCCACGACCGCGTCCAGATCGCCGCGGCCGTTAATGCCACCGCGATCCCGCTCGAGGAGGCGCCGCGCGGCTACGCCGAGTTCGACGCCGGTGCCGCCACGAAGTACGTCCTCGATCCGAACGGCTACCTGGCAGCGTGAGCGCCGAGGAGAGCGGCTCCGACCCGCTGGGTCGGAGCCGCCGTCGAGTGTCGACGGGTGCGCTCAGGCGCAGACCTCGTGGCTGCCGTCCCAGCGGTTGAACACCCGGTTCTCGTTGGGCGAAGCCGCCACGTCGGCGCGGGCCTGCTCCCAGAGCCGCTTCCACTCCTGCCAGTCCGTGAGCACGCTGTCGGGGTCGCTCGCGCTGCGTGCGACGAAGGCGGGGTACTCCGCGCGCCCGGTGGGCTGGCCGACCGGCTGGAACCGGCAGTCGAAGCTCCACCGCACGCCATCGCTGGTGTTGGCGAGGGCTGAATGCATCGTCCGCCGGTGCAGGACGATGATGCTGCCGGCAGCGACCGGAAGTGGGATCGCGGTGTCGGGCACCAGCGACTCGGGGATGGCCAACGTGCTGCGCGCGGCATTGCCGGGGCAGTGCGTGATCAGGTCGCCGCGGTGGCTGCTGGGGACGACCCACAGGCAGCTGTTCTCGAGGGTCGCGTCGGTCACCGCGATCCACACGGTCAGCATCTCGGTGTTGTCGACCTCGGGCAGCGCGACGCCCTGGTCCTGGTGCCAGGCCGAACTCTTCATCATCGAGTTGTCGATGTCGGCCGGCAGCAGGTGCTCCGGCGGCTTGATGCGGACGTGCTGGATCGGATTGCTCAAGACCTCCTGCCCCACGAAGTGCTCCACGATGTCGAGGAGTCGTGGGCTGGTGAGCAGCTCGAAGACCGCCGGGCCGTTGTGCACCGGCGTCTCGGCCGTGACGCCTCGCGAGGGCAGCGAGATGTCGAACGGCTGGAAGTTTCCGCCGGTCTCGCTCAGGATCCGGGCGAGTCGCTGTGGGAAGGGCAGTTCGGCGTACGTGGATTGGAGCTGGCCTTCGGCGACCCAGCCCTCGGCGAGCCGGTCGAGGAGTTCCATGTACTCGTCGACAACGTTGGCGATCTCGGTGTCGCTGTAGACGTTCTCGATGACCAGGTACCCGTTCTCCTCGAAGAAGTCCATGTCGACGAGGGGCGGGGTGGTAACTGTCACTGAAGTCCTCCTGTGAGTGCCGCTAGGGCGTCGTGAGCATCTTGCAGGGTAGGCAGCGCTCGAGGGGGGTGCAGTGACTTCGGTCGCTGGGCCACGCGACTGTGGTTCTCCCGGACCTGGACCGTGGTGGGCACGCTGGCCGAGCCTGGATCCAGGCTGAGACGCGCGAGGAGGTGGGTCGATGACTGGACCGCGCAACCGCTACAGGTGGGTCGAGGATCCCGTGGTCGGCCTCGAGCGCGGGGCCCGGCACGAGGAGTGGTCCCATCACGGCCTCAGTGTGACCTCCTCCGGTGACCTCGTCGCCTTCTCGGCTGAGCGACGCAGCCTGCTGATCGCCTCGCGGTCGGGAGGGCCACCTCGCGAGGTGCCTGTCCCGGCGTTCGAAGCACACGACCTGCTGGTCGTGGACGAGGGCGGCGCAGACCGGGTGTGGATCGCCGACATCGGCCTGCGCAGCGTGCGGCAGCAGCACGGGGGCTACACAGTCACCGCGTCGGATGCGGGGGGCCACGTGCTGCTGGTCGGTCTCGACGGCTTCGTCGCGCGCAGTCTGCCGATGCCCCCCGTGCCCGAGTACCGCGACGGGCGCTACTGTCCGGGCGCGATCGCCGTCGACGAACAGCGCCACGGAGGTACCGGCGAGGTGTGGGTCGCCGATCCGTACGGCGCGAGCCTGGTGCATCGATTCGGCGCCGACGGGTCGTACGCCGGCACCGTCCGCGGCGACGAGCCAGGCGGCCCGGGCCGGTTGAACTGCCCCCATGGGTTGGTGGTCGACCGTCGCTCCGAGCGTCCCGAGCTGCTGATCGCCGACCGCGGAAATGCGCGAGTCCTGGCCTACACCTTGGACGGCCAGTTCCTTCGAGTGCTCGGCGCGGACTTCCTGACCGCCCCGAGCTCGCTGGCGGTCGCTGGCGACGTGCTGATCGTGACCGAAAATCGCGGCTCCCGGCTCACCCTGATGGGGACCAACGGCGACCTCATCGAGTTCATCGGATGCGATGACCGAGCGGTCGGACGACCTGGCTGGCCGAACGCACTCGCGGACGACGGGTCGGTCGTCGCACCGAGAGTGCACGACCACCGCTTCAACGCCCCCCATGGGCTCGCAGTCGGCGCGAGCGGCGAGGTTTTCGTGGCCGAGTGGGTGGTGGGGGGTCGGCTGGTTCGCCTCGACCCGACGTGAGGCGATCTCCGCTGCAGTCGCGACGGGCTCCTGTATCTTTCGGAGAAGTCTCCACATGCCGTAGCGGAGATATCGCCACAGAGCGAGGTGAGGCACCGATGCGCTCCGATGCGCGCGAGAACCGCAACCGCATCCTCGAGGTGGCGCGCGAGGCGTTCGCCGAGGGTGGAGAGCCGTCGATGAACCAGATCGCCCAGCGCGCGGGGGTCGGCCCGGGGACGCTGTACCGCAACTACCCGTCGCGCGAGGCGCTGGCGATGGCGGTCTATCAGCAGGAGATCGAGCGCCTGGTGGACTCCGTGTCAGGCCTCTTGGCCGAGCTGGAGCCGGTCGAGGCCCTGCGCCGTTGGACCACGGCGTTGGTCTCGGCGATGCGCAAGAAGCACGGTCTCGGCGATGCGCTCAGTCCTGGCGCCCATCAGTCGATCACCGAACAGAGCTATGGCCCGGTAGTTGCGGCGATCACCGAGCTTCCCTCCGCGGGGCAAGCCGACGGCACGATCAGGGCCGACGCCGACCCTCGCGACTTCCTCCAGTTCACGGGCGCACTGTGGCGCGCCGCGCCCGGCAAGGGCGACAGGTCGCAGGCCATGCTCGGCTTGCTGCTCGACGGGCTTCAGTCACACCGCTGACCACGGCCCACGCGTCGTTCCACGGCTTGCGACTGTCATCACTGCACGTTGTCCGGGGCCCTCCTAGGTTGCTCTGGTGCCGAGTGGCAAGGCCGTCGCCGAGACGCAATCGCGCGTTGACGGAGACAACTGGCTCGCCGCCACGTTGATCCTCGGCTCGGTGATGAACCCCATCAACACCACCACGATGGCGGTCGCGCTGACTCCGATCGGGATCGCCTTCGGGGCCTCGCCGGCTGAGACCGCGTGGCTCGTGTCGGTCTTCTACCTCTCGACCGCGGTGGGACAGCCGGTAGCCGGCCGCCTCGTCGACACGGTGGGCGCACGGCGCACATTCCTCGCGGCATCGTCCGTCATCGCTATCGCCGGTGCGCTCGGGACCTTTGCGCCGTCACTGTGGTTCCTGGTCGGCACCCGCGTGCTACTCGCCCTCGGCACGTCGGCCGCGTACCCGGCTGCGATGTCGGTGATCCGGAGCGAGTCAGACGCGGTTGGCGACTCTCGCCAGAGGGCCCTGCTCACCGCGCTCGCGATGTCGAACCAGGCGCTGGCGGCGGTCGGGCCCGTGGTGGGTGGCGTCCTGCTGTCGACGGGCAGTTGGCAGCCGGTATTCGCGATCAACGTGCCCCTGGCTCTCGTGTGCATCGGTCTCGGGGCGTGGCGGATTCCCCGGTCGCAGGGCGGAGAGCCCACGACCTGGCGGCAACTCGATCCCGCGGGCGCGATTCTCTTCACTGTCTCTCTCGTCGCCTTGATGCTGTGCTTGATGCAGCCCGACAGGCTCCTCGCGTACGCCGCGCCGGTGGCCCTGGCAGCTGGTATCGCGCTCGTCGTGGTCGAGCGACGCGCGACCGAACCGTTCCTCGACGTACGACTCCTGGCGACCGATCGTCCGCTGACCTTGACCTTCCTCAGGCAGGCGCTGAGCCTGAGCGCAAGCTTCTGCTACGTCTACGGCTTCACACAGTGGCTCGACGACGTACGCGGATTCGGCGCGACGACGACCGGGCTGATGGTCGCGCCACTCTTCGTGGTCTCCGTCCTCGTGTCCGCGATCTTGGTGCGATCACGGGCCATCCGTGCGCGCCTCGTCTCCGGCGCCGTCTGCAGCCTCGCGGCCGGCATCGTGGTGCTGACGATGCGCGACGAGAGTCCGCTTGCTCTCGTCATCTCTGTCAGCGTGCTCCTCGGAATCGCCCAGGGGCTGAACGGTCCGGCGTTGCAGTTGTCGGTCTTCACCCAGTCGCGGCGCGAGCGGATCGGCACCTCGGCAGGGTTGCTGCGCACGTCGGGCTATCTCGGTGCCATGGTCTCTGCTGGGGCGGTGGCCGCCTGCTTCGCAGACGCGGCGACGCTGCACGGGCTGCACCGGCTGAGCCTGTTCATGCTCGGTGCCAGTGCGCTGCTGCTGGTCGTCTCTCTCCTCGACCCGGCGATCCGACGACCGGTCCACGCCAAGCGAAACCCTGAGGGCGCCGGGGCGGCTGTGACCTAGGTCGTCGGCCGCACGCACAACTGTCACTGACACGCGGACCGCCCCGCGCTTGCATGGTCGCTCATCGACGAGGAGGTCGCGATGTCCGTCGACCCGAACATGTACCGTCAGGTCTTGGGCCAGTACCCGACCGGGGTTGTCATCATCACCGCACTCGCTCCTGACGGCGAGCCGCTGGGCATGACGATCGGGTCATTCACCTCGGTGTCCTTGGACCCGCCGCTGGTGGCGTTCATGCCGTCCAAGACATCGAGCTCTTGGGCTGCACTCCGAGAGGCGAGCGATCAGTTCACGGTGAACGTGCTCGGCGCAGATCAGGAGGAGGTCTGCCGAGCGATCTCGATCCGCAAGCAACGCAAGTTCGTCGACCTGACGTGGCGCCCCTCCCCCGCGGGGAATCCCATCCTCGACCGCGCCGTCGCCTGGCTCGACTGCACCACCGAATCGCGCCTCGACGCCGGCGACCACGAGATAGTGCTCGGTCGGGTGCACGACCTCCAGGTAGCCCACGACGGCTACCCCCTGCTCTTCTTCCGTGGTGGCTACGGCTCGTTTGTACCGATGTCGATGGCGTCCGGCGACGTCGGTCTCGGCGAGGTCCTCGAGCTGGTCGATTATGCCCGCGGTCCGATGGAGGAGCTCTCCTCCGAGTTCGGTGTCGAGGTGACCGCGGTCGCGCAGGTTCGTGACGAGCTCGTGGTCGTCGCGGCTGTCGGCCGGACACCCGAGAGCGGAATGCCGACGCGCGTGGGCACCCGCACTCGCTTCGGCGCTCCGTTCGGCAGCATCTTCGCGGCGTACGGCGGCACAGCCCTACGTCGCGCATGGCTCTCAGGTCTAGGCCCGACCGCGCCGAGCGACATCGATCTCGATGCGCGGCTCGACGCGATCCGAGATCGGGGCTACGCGATGACGCTGCGCCACCACTACGACATCGAGACGACGGGGATGCACTATCGCGGCCGGGGCCGCGAGGCCCGCTCGCGCACCGAGGGAACGATCCGGTCGGAGATCACCAAGTTGGTCGACGCGCCTTCGCTCGTCGACCACCGCGAGCTGTCAGCCGCCGACGTGCGCGCGATCCAGGCGCCGGTATTCGCGCCCGACAGGTCCGTCGCTTACGCATTGCTCTGCTGGGCACCGACCGACTCCGCTGACCGTAAACTGCTGTCCCGACTGCAGCGAGCAGTTGTGGACGCCAGCCGCCTCAGCACCCAGCGCATCGCCGCATCCCAGCCAGCGCAGCGCCCGCGGCTCTGACTCCCGAGGACGGCGGTTGAACTGCCGGCGAGAAAGCCCGATGGGCACCGCAGCAGTGCGATGCCCATCGGGTCAGCCTCCGATCAACGAGTCAGGACTCTCGACGAAGCCCCGTGTCGCTCACCTTCCTGTCAGAGCACACCGGCATCACTTGGGCGCGAAGCCCTTGGCGATCTCGGCGATCTGCGCGCTCACGGCGGCATCCGCAGCGACCGGGTCAGTGCCGTCAGGAGTCAGCCACTGGCCGTCCTGCAACTGGAACGGGAAGTACACGTTGAACAGGCTGGGCTGACCCTTCGTGTAGGTCAGGGCCGGCGCCAGACCACCCAGGGTCTCACCATCCAGTGCGTAGAGCCCGTTGAACACCGTATCCGTCGTCACGTCCTTCGACCCAGAGGCCGCGACCGCGGCCTCGAAGAGCTTGCCCGCGATCCATGTGTCGATGGAACTAGAGTTCATCGGGACTTCGCTGGTCCCCACCTCGGGGGCGTACTCCTTCATCGCCGCCTGGAACTCCTTGGCCGCGGGCGAGGAGTCGACGAAGAACCCTGGATTCGTCCCGACGAACTTCGCGCCGTTGTAGACCGGTGAGGTCTCGCGAAGGTTGTTCGCCGCCTCCGCCACCTGGATCAACTGGGCGTTGAACCCCAGCTTCTGACACTGTTCGCCGATGCGGTCGGTGACCGCGCTCGCCACACTCATGTTGTAGGAGCTCACGCCGGCGTCCTTCATTGCCATGCACACGGCCGAGTAGTCAGACGAGTCGCCCGCCACGGCACCCGCGTAGGCGAGGTCGACCCCGACGGCGTCCCCGAACTGTCCGAGGATCGTCGAAGCTGCCTTGCAGGCCGGGGCCTCGGCGCAATAGAGCATCGCGATCTTGTCACCGGACTTTGCGGCCTCGTTGGCGATCGCCCAGAACGACGCCACGATGTTGCCACCAGTGCTGAACCAGTTCGGGTAGCCGACCATCTCGGGGGCGTTCGCGTATCCGCCGACCACCGGGATGTTCTTCTCGAGAGCGTACGGCGCCCAGCCTGCGGCGCTCACCGAGTGCTCTCCGACGATCGCGACGACATCGTCTGTCTCGACCATCTTCTTCACGGCCGTCGCACCCGCCGCCGGGTCGCCCTTGTCGTCGGCCACGATCACCTCGACCGGCCGGCCGTCGATGCCACCGTTGGCGTTCACCGCATTGGCCCATGCCTTGATCGCGTACGGCGCATCGGCGTGTGACTGCGCGGTGACTCCGCTGAACGTTCCGATCGTTCCCACCTTGATCGGCTCACCGGTGAGGCCGTGCGTGGTGTCGCCTGAACTATCCGACGAACCACACCCTGTCACTGCCAGTACCAGCGCGAGGACCACCCCCAGGACCGCCCCTGGATAGCGCTTACCCACCACATCAGTTCCTTCCTCGACAACCGGGCGACATCCCAGTCAGGTTGGGTAAAGAGTGGAAGCGAGCACCCGGTTCGACTACGACGCCCATCACCGGTGCATGTGAGTACGGTCACCAATCGGCGCGTCTCGGCCGCCGTCACGCGCGCAGACTGCTCGCTGCCTCAGCGCATGATGAGCGGCAGGCTGTGCCAGCCATGCTGCAGAGGCGATTCGACTCTCTTCGGAGTGCCCGCGAGCTCGACGCTGGAGAATCGAGCGAGGAACGTCTCCAGCATGACTCTCACCTCGAGACGAGCCAGCGCTGCCCCGATGCACGCGTGCTGACCGTATCCGAACGACAGCACACCGGTCTCGGTGGCTCGGGTGATGTCGAACGTGTCGGGGTCTGACCAGTAGTCCTCGTCTCGGTTGGCCGCGAAGTAGTGGAGGAAGACGTACTGTCCCTTCTTGATGGTGCGGCCGCGCATCTCGATATCTTGCTTCGCGTTCCTCATGAACCCAGGTACGGGAGTGACCCATCGGAGCACTTCCTCGATCGTGCCCTTGACGAGACTCGGGTCGGCCACGAGCTTCGCCAACTGGGATGGGTGTTGGGCGAGTGACCACATCGTCGCCGACATGGTGTTCCGGGTCGTGTCGATGCCGGCCAGCAAGGTGAGTTCCGCGAGCGTCAGCACGTTGGCTCGAGTGACCGCCTTGCCGTCGAGTTGGGCGCGACCCAGGATGCTCATCAAGTCGACCCCCGGATTCGCGCGCCGTCGATCGAAGAGGTCGAGCAGGAAGACCTTCAGATCGTCCAGGTTCGACGCCGCCTCGGCGAGTTCCTCCTGACTGAGGGCAGCGCCGACCTTCGGCATCTCGTCTCCCCAGAAGATGATCTGCTCGACGTCGATCTCCTCGGGGGGGACGCCGACCAGCTGACACACGACGATCGTCGGAATGATGCGCGCAAAGGAATGCACGAAGTCGAAAGCCTGACCGCGAGGAACAGCATCGAAGAGCTCTCTCGTCTTGGCCCGCAGACTGTCCTCGAGCGCACCGATCGCATTGGGAGTGAAAGCGGGCGCGATCGCCCGTCGAATCTCGCCGTGCCTGGGAGGGTCCTGCACCGAGACGAGTTCACCGTCGGGGTCGAAGAAGTCGAGCGCAACGTTGCGACCGAATCTGGCGTCGTTGATGAGCACACCCTGCTCCACCGAGAAGAGCTCTGGCGTGCGAGACGCGAAGCGAACGTCGTCGTACTTGTTGAGGATCCAGAAGTCCAGCGGCTTGTAGTGGAACACCGGCTCGGTCTGCCTCAACCACCGAAGAACTGGTGCACTTCTCACGTCGTAGAACTGCCAGTCCTCGACCTTGACCTCGTCACTCAAGCTTGCGGTCGTCATGGTGTCTCCCGCCCGGGCGGTCCAGAGGATGGGTGTGAGGCGCTCAAGAGAAGTGGCTGATCTCCCGCGTCGGGTGCCGTAACCCCAACATTGCGCCCACCTCGCAGCGACGACTTGGATCACCGAGCCAGGTGACTCGGATCACGGCCCTGGTGCGTGGTCTTCCGTGAGCTGCCGGCAAGGGTCAGTGGTGAACGCCGGTGGCCACCGCATGACCCTCGACGTCGACGTCGGGGACCAGGCGGTCCAGCCATCGGGGCAGCCACCACGCACGGTCGCCGAGGATCGACATGACGGCGGGTACGAGAGTCATCCGGACGAGGAAGGCGTCGACGAACACGCCCAGCGCCAACGCGAACCCGATCACCTTCAGGGTCGGGTCCTCGATCAGGACGAAGCCTGCGAAGACGGAGGTCATGATCAGTGCGGCGGCGGTGACGACGCGCGCACCGTGCTGTACCCCACGAATCGTCGCGGCCTGGGAGTCGGCACCGGCAGCGTGCTCCTCCCGCATTCGCGAGACCAGGAAGATCTCGTAGTCCATGGCGAGGCCGAACAGGATGCCGACCAGGAGGATCGGCAGCAGGCTGTCCACCGCTCCCGTCCCGGAGGCGCCGACGAGATTCGCGAGCCAGCCCCACTGGAAGACCGCGACGGTGACGCCGAACGTGGCACCGAGGGACAGCAGGAACCCGACCGTGGCCTTGATCGGCACGAGCAGCGACCGGAACGCGACCGTCAGCAGCAGGAGCGATAGTCCGACCACGATCAGGAGGTAGACGGGGAAGGCCCCGGCCAGCCGCTCTGAGACGTCGACGCCGACTGCGGTGAGGCCGGTCAGGTCGAGTGACTCGTCACCCGCCGGGAGATCGGCCACCGTGTCCCTGATGTCGTGGACGAGCTCCTGTGTCGAGGCGCTGCTCGGTCCGTCCTGCGGGAGGACCAGCAGGGTGCTGGTCGTGTCGCCCGCGTTGGCGCCGGCCGGAACCACCTGAACGACACCATCGAGCGCGGCGATACGAGTGGCTGCCTCGCTCACCAGCTCTGCGGTCCGCGTCGGCGAGTCTGTACTGCCGACCAGGATCAGCCGGGCGTTGTACCCGGCGCCGAACCCGTCGCTGATGAGGTCGTACGCCAGCCTCTGCGGCGTCCCCTCGGGCGCGGATCCGTCGTCGGAGAGCGCTAGGCGCAGACCGAGCAATGGCGACGCGAGGACGAGCAGCGTGATCAGCCCGGTCCCGAGGACACGCCCGCGGTTCGGCAGCACCCACGCCACCCAGCGCAGGCCGAGTTCCGGCCGGCGGTTCCGGGCGGTCCCGTCGCCCGGCGATGCGCGACGCACAGAACGTGGGAGTACCAGCCGCCCGCCGAACGAGAGCAGCGCGGGAAGCAGGCTCAGCGACACCAGCACCGCAATGGCCACCGTGCCCGAAGCGGCCAGACCCATGATGCCGATGAACGGGATGCCCACCACAGCCAGCGCCGCGAGGGTGATGACCACCGTCAGGCCGGCGAAGACGACGGCGGATCCGGCCGTGGCGACAGCGCGACCAGCAGCTTCGTCAGGCTCCAGGCCCGAGGTGCGCAGGGTTCGATAGCGGGCGGTGATGAACAGCGCGTAGTCGATGCCGACCGCGAGCCCGAGCATCAGGGCGAGGATCGGCGCGGTGCTGTTGAGGTCGACCACGCCCGACAGCGCTGTCAGCCCGAGCAGCCCCAGTGCAACGCCGATGAACGCGTTGAGGAGCGTCATGCCCGCTGCGACCAATGAGCCGAGGGTGAGAATCAGGACGAAGAGCGCGATCAGCACTCCGATCCCTTCGCGGCCGCTCACCGCCGCCGGGCCACTGGCCACCGCTCCCCCCGGCGCGACAATCAGGTGCATCGCCGTCGTGGCATCCGCCAGCTTCAAGAAGGCATCGCGCTGGTCCTGGTCCACGTCATGGTTGGGCTCGTCGTACTGCACTCCGAGGATGGCCGTCCGCCCGTCGGCGCTGACCAACGCGGCGTCGTACGGGGACTGCACCGAGACGACTCCTGGAAGCTTCGCGACCTCGGCGGCCAGCGTGGCAACGTCGTCCTGGACATCCGGATCGGCGAACGTCCTGCTGTCCGGGGTGCGTAGCGCGACGACGCCACTGGCAGCGGCCGCGGCGGGGAACTCCCGCTCGAGAGCGTCGAGCGCCCGCTGGGACTCGGTGCCCGGGACCGTGAAGGACGTCGACCGAGGGCCCGCGAACGAGACGGCCGACACCACGACGGCAGCGATGATCACGACCCAGACGGCGAGGACCGGGAAGCGGTGGCGGAACGAGAACCGTCCGAGTCGGTACAGCAGCGATGCCATGCGTTTCCTCTTGACGACGAATAGGAGACCGGCGGTCTGTTATCGCCAGCCTAACACAAGAGACCACTGGTCTTTTTCCTAGCGCGAGGAGCGCCTCCAAGGTCCCAGCGGGTTGTTATGGTCCGGCGGTGGCATCGGAGTTCCAACGTGCGCGACGACCCGAGCAGGTCGCCGAACGGCGCGCGGAGATCCTCCAGGTCGCGCGAGAGCTTCTCGCCGAGCACCGGCTGGCTGAGATCAGCCTGCGCGAGCTGAGCTCGCAGGTCGGCCTGGCCAAGTCCAACGTGCTGCGCTACTTCGACAGCAGGGAAGGGATCTTCCTCGAGCTCCTGGACGTCGAGTGGCGCACGTGGCTGGACGAGCTCGAAGGGTCGTCGGAGGTCATGACGCTCAGCCGAGCACGACACGCACGACCCATCGCCGTGGCTGACCGGCTCACGGAATCACTCGCCGAACGCCCGCTGCTGTGCGAGTTGCTGAGCAGCCTGGCATCGGTGCTCGAGCACAACATCTCACTCGAATACGCCCGCAACTTCAAAGCGCGAGCGGCGGAGAACGCCGTGCGTCTCCGGGAGTGGCTACGTGCCAACCTGCCGAACCTCGAAAAGGCCACGGCGCACTACCTTGCCGGCGCCGTCACCCTCGTCGCGGGCGCTCTGTGGTCGTACCAGAGGCCGTCTGCGAACGTCGCTCTCGTCAACAAAGAGATGGGCGGGCTGCCCGCCCAGCCGTTCGTCGACAACCTTCGCGTCGGGTTGCGAACCTATCTCGTCGGGGCGTCGGAACTCCACGGCCTGCTGTGAGCCGCGCGGCCGGCGGGAGATGGCGGCCCGCTCGTGATGACCAGAGAGTCGTGCGGGGAGGATACTCAGCGGCATGACGAGCGCCAGCCCGTGGGTTGCGGGTTGCGCGTAGACGGCCGGAACGCTTCAGGATCACCGAAGCTTGGGAGGAGGCCGAGTCTGACGCGTCGTGGCGTCTCGGCCATCGGCCGGCCGTGGACGGAATCCGAAGCAGTACCGGCCACCTGGTTGCTGGCGGGCCTTTCATGGCGATTGTCGGCAACGCTCGAAAATGAGG
>DOWL01000130.1:0-25487 GCA_003519585.1 Nocardioides sp.
GTGCAGGAACAGTCCGCTTGAGGAACGACCAGCTCTCGCCCTCGACCGGCGCCACGGTCATCTCGGGCTCGGCTTCGGCGACGACGGAGAGGTGCACCGCATCCTCGGCCGGCGCTACCTGTGCCGGCTCGGGCTCTACGGCTGCCTCGGGCTCAACCAGCGGTGTGGCGTCGATGAAGGCGCGCACCGCCCGCGGCGCGGGGACTTCCTCGAGTTCCGGGTCGTAGCGCGTGTTGAGCCGCTCCGCGGCGGCGGCGACCTCGGCCTGACGCATCATGTCGGGGATCGAGAGCGCATCGCTGGGCGGGGGAGCGGGGGAGCGCGTCGGCAGGGCCGGCGGTCCGTCCGGCACCTCCGGCTCGGGCGGAGGCGGCTTCACGAAGGCCGGGTTCGGGCCGGTGGCCTTCCGCTTGCCACCCACCTTCGGGTCGACCGGCTTGGGCGCCGGGGGCAACACCGTGCGGGCGACCGGTGGCGCGGGCGGCGCCTCCTCCGCCTCGGGCTCGGGCGGCGGCTCGGGTACGTCGACGATCCGGGCCTTGAGCCGTTGCAGGCGGCCGCGCCGATCCTGCGGCTTCTCGGCCTCCTCGAGCTTCTTCCGGGCCGATCGCATCACGATCGGCTCCCACTCGGTCACGCCGGTGCCTTCTTGACCCGGTATCGGCGTACGCCGGGCGCCGAAGTTCGACGGCGCCTGGATCCGGCCTCCGATGAGCGGGTCCCGCTGGACCGCGGAAGAGGCGACAGCGGCCGCCGGCAGGCGCTGCGCGGTGGTGTCCACCGACACCGGCTCCTCGGCGCGCTCCGGCTCGCCCGTCGGCGCTTCCTCGTCGGTGCCGCGCGCCTCGTGGTGGGCGAGCCAGCGGCCGAAAAGGTCGTTCGACTGGGTGTCCGGGGGCTGGGTGTCGGCAGCCATGTTCAGCAAGGTACGGCGACGCGGGCCTCCGCGTGACCGGTTTGGCGAAGGTCGCAGGCGGCGCGTGAACCTACCAAGGCTGGGCTCGATGTGTTCTCATTGTGGCGGGTGATACTGAAGTGACTTCTGACGACGACGCAGGCGCGACCCTCCCCCGCCGACGCCAGGTGCTCCGGGCTGCCACGGTGACCGTGATCGGTGCCGGGGTCGTGACGGGGACCGGTGCGGGGATCATGCGCGCCCTCAACTCACACGACGGCCAACCAGGCTCCCGGCTCCAACTCCAGTCTGGCGACGGGTCGAAGGTGGGCATCCTCGAGCGCGACCTCCGCACCCTCGGCCTCGCCTCGACCGGATCGGGGACCTGGCAGACGCCGGCGCTCGACACGTCCCAGGTGACGATGGTCGGGTTCACCTGGCGCGACGGAGTCCGGGCGCCCAAGATCCTGGTCCGGTTCCGGACCCGCGGCGGCTGGTCGCTATGGCGTCCGGCGTCACTCTTGCGCGACCTCCCCGATCCCGCCAGCGGCGAGGGGATCGGCAAGGCCGGCACCGCGCCCGTGGTCGTCCAGCCCTACAGCGAGCCCGCCGACGGCGTTCAGGTCCACGTCACCGGACAGGTCCCGCCGGAGTTGAGCATCACACTCCTGCACGCCGAACGGCTGGCTGGCGACGCGCGGATCGCGGCGGACGCTTCACGTTCCTCGGTGCGCACGCTGCGCGCCGCCGGACCTCCGATGCCGACCATCTACACGCGCGCCCAGTGGGGCGCCAACGAGAGTTGGCGCGACGGATCGCCGCGCTACAACAGCACGATCCTGCAGGCCCACGTGCATCACAGCGCCTCGGGCAACGGCTACGCCCAGGCCGACGTGCCGGCGCTGATCAGGAGTTTTTACAAGTACCACACCAAGAGCCTGGGCTGGTCCGACATCGCCTACAACTTCCTGGTCGACTCCTTCGGGACGATCTGGGAAGGCCGGTACGGCGGCGTCGACCGGCCCGTGCGCGGTGCCCACACGCTCGGGTTCAACGCCTCGTCCACCGGCTTCTGCGTGATCGGCAATCTCGACTCGGTCCAGCCGACGTCGGCCACGCTCGACTCGCTGGCCCGGCTCGCTTCGTGGAAGCTCGCGATGTACGGCCGCGATCCGCAGGGCGTGACGCAGGTCAAGTCCGAGGGCAGCGACAAGTTCCCCAACGGCAGGGTGGTGACGCTGCCGGTCATCGACGGGCATCGCGACACCAACGACACGGCGTGCCCCGGTGGCAACCTCTACGCGCAGCTCGGCAACCTCCGGGCCGCCGCGGCGGGCGCGATCGCGGCGTCGACGCTCAAGCTCAAGAAGCCATATGCCGTGGACGGCAAGACCATCCTCGGCAAGACGCTCACTGTCATCGACGGCAAGTTCAAGCCGCGCGGCGCGGCCGTCACCTACCAGTGGATGCGCGACAACGTCGCGATCACCGGCGCCACCGGACCGACGTACGTCGTCGACGTGCCCGACGTGGGCACGGTCCTCTCCGTCGTGGTGACCGGGTCGGTGCCGGGCGTGGCGCCCATCTCGCAGGGCGTCGCCCTGCCGGTGCCGTGCCGGTCGATCCCCGTCGTCACCCTGCGGACCCAGCGCAAGCCCGGGCGCAAGGTGATCGTGCACGTCGAGGTCGCCGCACCGGGCGTCGCCGCAGCGGACGGCCAGGTGCTCGTGATGCTCGGCACCCGCCAGCGCACCATCCAGGTCAAGAACGGCAAGGCGATCGCGCGGTTCGTCGGCGTCGACCCGGGACACTGGAAGGTGCGATGCAAATACTCCCGCGGCACGGTGATCCGGCCCGGCAAGGCCAGCGACTGGGTGCGGGTACCGGGTCGCGGCCCCCTCGCCCGAGGCTGACATGCGAGAGCCCGCCGGTCGCCTCCCTGTAGGCGCCCGGCGGGCTTCTGCGTTGGGTGCCGGTCAGGACGCCAACCCCCCAGATGACGTCAAGTCCGGTCCTCCGAGTCGGCCACCCCCCGGGGCCGGCTCATGACGAGAAACCTAACGGGACGCGGGGCACTGCGGACCCTCGCCGGGGCCACGACGAGGTAACAGTCCCCTGTCAGTGTCTGGACCAGTAGGCCCGTCAGGTCTGGTCCGGGTCCTCGGGGTGGCGACGCTTGCGGTCGAGGTCGCGCAGGAACTCGTCGTCGTCGTCCGGGGCCACCGGACGATGCTGCTGCGGCCGCTGGGGACGCTGCATCGGGCGGCGCGTCGGGCGGGCGACACCACGTCGCTCGATCACCCGGATCAGGCAGTACGTCGCCACCGCGAACAGCACCACCACGAGCAGGACCTTCAGCACGAGACCAAGCGTAGGGGTCCCATGGTGAAAGCGTTGCGGTGTTGGTCCGTACGCTTGGCCAGGTGAAGGAGTTCGTCGTCTACACCGGTCTGCGGTTACTGCTCTTCGCCGCCACCTTCGGCATGGTGGTGGGCATCTGGCTGCTGGCCACCGGTAGCGCCAACATCCTGATCGCAGTGGTCATCGCCTTCGTGGTGAGCGGGATCGGCTCCTACTTCCTCCTCGACCGGCAGCGCGAGGCGCTGGCCCAGCGGGTCGAGACCCGCGCCGAGAAGGCCACCCAGGCCTTCGAGGAGCGCCGGGCCAAGGAAGATGTCGACTGATAAAGGCGGTCAGCGCCTGCGGTTGAGCTGACGGTCGATCCGCGACTCGGACTGCCCGAGCAGCTTGGCCATCAACGGGACCCGCTTGCGCCACACCGCGACCGCGGCCACGACGAGCGCCACGATGATCAGGAACGTCCACATGCTTCGAGCCTACGTCGGTGCGCCCAGGATCAGCGGTACGGCGACCAGGACGGCCCAGGCGAGCTCGGCCAGTCCGGTCGACTGCAGGACCGGCACCAGGGCCGGCCCGACGGCCCCCGAAAGCACGGTGCGGACACCCCGCAGTCCCGGGGCCAGGAAGCCGAGTCCGATCAGCGCCCACCACGTCGTCGCGCCCGCGACGGCCACGCAGGCGACCGCGGCGGCGAGGACGAGGAGTAGATAGAGCGCTCGGGTCCGGTCGGCGCCGAGCACGACCGCGAGGGTGCGCTTGCCCGCGACCGTGTCGGTGGGGATGTCGCGCAGGTTGTTGACCACGAGGATCGCGCAGGCGAGCGCGCCGATACCGACCGCGGCGTACAGCGCCGCCAACTCGAAGGTCTCGGTCTGCACGTAGGTCGTGCCCAGCACGGCCACCAGGCCGAAGAAGACGAAGACCATCACCTCGCCGAGACCGAGGTAGCCGTAGGGCCGCGAGCCGCCGGTGTAGTACCAGGCGGCGAGGACGCACACCAGCCCGACGGCCACCAACCACCACGCGGTCGAGGCGGCGAGGACCAGGCCGGCCACACCGGCGACGCCGAAGGCCAGGAACGCCGCACGCTTGACCGCCGCCGGCGACGCGACCCCCGAGCCGACCAGGCGCATCGGGCCGACCCGGTCAGCATCGGTGCCGCGGATGCCGTCGGAGTAGTCGTTGGCGTAGTTGACCGCGACCTGCAGGGCCAGGCTCACCACGAGCGCGAGCAGCGCCTTCCACCAGACCGCTTCGTCGACGTACGCCGCGACGCCGGTGCCGGCCACGACGGGCGAGACCGCCGCCGGCAGGGTCCGAGGTCGCGCGCCTGCCAGCCACTGTCCTGGAGTTGCCACGAGGAGCGATCCTCGCACGATGGCCTACCGTGTGCCGACGTGGATCTGCGCGGGACGACCCCAGAGGTCGTCGAGGCACTCACCACATGGCTCAGTGCTCGCGACGACGAGCCGCTGGTGGTGGAGACGTCGGGCTCCACCGGCCGGCCGAAGCGGGTGGTGCTGTCGCGGCGGGCGGTCCACGCCTCGATCTCGGCGACTGCGCGCCGACTGGGCGGTGAGGGCCGGTGGCTGTTGGCGTTGCCCGCGGGGTACGTCGCGGGTGCCCAGGTGATCTGTCGCTCGGTCGTCGCCGGCGCAGCGCCCGTGTTGCTGGAGGGCCACCCGTCCGTCGCCGCTGCCGTGGAGGCGGGTGCGCCGGCGTACGTGAGCCTGGTGCCCACCCAACTGCATCGCCTGCTGGACGACGAGGGCGAGGTGCGCGCCCTCGCCTCCCTGCGAGCGGTCCTCCTCGGAGGTGGACCGATCGACCCTGCGCTGCGCACTCGCGCGGCGGCCGCGGGGCTGCGTGTCGTGGCGACGTACGGCTCGGCCGAGACCGCCGGGGGCTGCGTCTACGACGGTGTGGCGCTGGACGGCGTGGCGCTGGCCACCGAGGCCGACGGGCGGCTGCGGGTCAGCGGCCCGACTCTCTTCGACGGCTACGAGGGCGACGTCGAGCTGACCGCTCGGGTGCTGGTCGATGGCTGGTTCCGGACCGAGGACGCCGCGCGGATCGACGAGGACGGACGGCTGCAGGTGCTCGGCCGCCTCGACGACATGGTCGTCACCGGTGGCGTGAACGTGCCGGCGCCGGCGGTCGCTCGGCGGCTGCGCGAGCACCCCGCGATCCGAGAGGTCGAGGTGCTCGGCGTACCCGACGAGGAGTGGGGCACCCGACTGGTGGCGTTCGTGGTCGGCGACCTGACGCCGGCCGAGGCGCGGGCCTGGGTGGTGGAGCAGCACCCACGCTCGTGGGCGCCGCGCCAGGTGATCGCGGTCGGCGCGCTGCCGCTGCTCGCCAATGGCAAGGTCGACCGGGTGCGGCTGGCCGAGCTCGCCACACCTTAAGTTGGAGCCCGTGGCGGAGACCCGGGTGTACGCGATCGCGCTGCACCATCGGTTCCGGGGCATCACGGTCCGCGAGGGCATGCTGATCCGTGGTGAGTCGGGGTGGGGCGAGTGGAGCCCGTTCCTGGAGTACGAGCCGACGGTCGCCGAACCCTGGCTGCGCTGCGCCGAGGAAGCGGCGGCCGGCGACTGGCCCGCGCCCGTGCGTGAGTCGGTGCCGGTCAATGTCACCGTGCCAGCCGTGGGGCCGGAGCTGGCCCATCAGATCGTCCGCAAGGGTGGCTGCGCGACGGCCAAGGTGAAGGTCGCCGAGCCCGGCCAAGCCCTGGCCGAGGACCTGGCCCGGGTGGAGGCGGTCCGCGATGCGCTCGGTCCGTCCGGGCAGGTGCGGGTGGATGCCAATGGCGCCTGGACTCTTGACGACGCCACCGATGCGATCAAGCTCCTCGACCGCGCTGCGTCCGGGCTGGAGTACGTCGAGCAGCCGTGCGCCACGGTCGAGGAGTTGGCCGCTGTCCGCCGTGCGGTCGACGTCCCCATCGCCGCCGACGAATCGATCCGTCGGGCCTCGGACCCGTACCTGGTCCGCGACCTCGAGGCGGCCGACATCGCGGTGCTCAAGGTGCAGCCGCTCGGCGGTGTCCGGGCCTGCCTGCGGATCGCCGAGGAGATCGGGCTGCCCGTGGTCGTCTCGTCCGCGCTGGAGACCTCGGTGGGGATCGCCGCGGGTGTGGCGCTCGCGGCCGCACTGCCGTCGTTGCCTCACGCCTGCGGCCTGGCGACCGTGCAACTGCTCACCGCCGACGTGGTCGCCGAGCCGTTGCGTCCGGTCGATGGCGCACTGCCCGTTCGTCTCCCGACGCCCGACCCGCACGCGCTCGACCTGCTCGCGGCTGGCGCGGACCGGGTGGCGCACTGGGAGACCCGACTCGGCGCCGTACGGGCGGTGCGCGGGTGAGCGCCACCTCGCTCGCGCGGTCTGTCATCACCGCACTCGTCGCCGGCGGCGTCCGTGAAGTGGTCGTGGCACCCGGCTCACGCAACGCTCCGCTCGCGTTCGCGGCGTACGACGCCGCCGAGGCCGGCGTGCTCCGGTTGCACACCCGCATCGACGAGCGGACCGCGGGCTTCCTTGCGCTGGGGCTGACCAAGGGTGGGTCGCGGGCGGCCGTGATCTGTACGTCGGGCACCGCGGTGGCCAACCTGCACCCGGCCGTGTTGGAGGCCCACCACGCGCGGGTGCCGATGGTGGTCGTCACCGCCGACCGGCCGGTGCGGCTGCGCGGCACGGACGCCAACCAGACCACCGACCAGGTCGGTGTCTTCGGCCCGCTCGTGCCGACCCTCGATGTCGGAACCGAGCCGGTCGAGATCGGCTCCGGCCTGGTGCACCTCAACGTGCAGCTCGACGATCCGCTGGTGCCCGAGGACCGGTGGGTGCCGGGGCTGGTCGAGCAGGAGACCTGGGAGGAGACCGGAGTTCGCGCGGCCGCCGAGATCGCGCTCGGCCCGCGCACCGTCGTCGTCGCGGGCGACGATGCGGGCCCGCGGGCGCGGTCGCTCGCCGCCGCGGCCGGCTGGCCGTTGCTGGCCGAGCCGTCCAGTGGGGCGCGCACGGGTCCGGCGCTGCGGACCTACCGGCTGCTCCTCGCGACGGAGCTGGCCGAGCAGGTCGAGCGGGTGGTGCTCTTCGGCCACCCGACGCTCTCGCGGCCTGTGCAGCGGCTCCTGTCGCGCCCCGGAGTCGAGGTGCTGGACACACACCCGGAGTGGCGCCGTCCTTACCCGGTCACACCGATGCCCGGGCCGATCGCCGTAGCGGGCGCTGACAACCCGGCCTGGCTGGCCGCGTGGCAGGAGGCCGACGCGTCGGTCTCGCGCCAGCTCGACGCGCTGATCGACGCGGCGGGGTTCACGGCGTACCACGTCGCCGGCGCCGTGAGTCGCGCGCTGCCGGTCGGCGGCCACCTGCTGGTGGGTGCGTCCAACCCGATCCGCGACCTCGATCTGATGGCCACGGCCTACGACGTGGGCAGCCATCACAAGGTGGTGGCCAACCGGGGCCTCTCCGGCATCGACGGCACCGTCTCGACCGCCATCGGCGCGGCGCTGGCCCGCCGTCCGGGCAACCGCAACCTCGCGTTGATGGGGGACGTGACCTTCCTGCACGACGCGGGCGGCCTGGTCCTCGGCCCCGACGAGCCACGCCCCGACAACCTCACGATCGTGGTCGCCAACGATGACGGCGGCTCCATCTTCTCGACCCTCGAACAGGGGGCGGAGGAGTACGCCCACGCCTACGAGCGACTCTTCGGCACTCCGCACCACGTCGACCTCGCCGCCCTCTGCCAGGCCTCGCGCACGCCCCACTGGCGGGTGGACTCTCTCGCCGAGCTGGAGCACGCGCTCTCGGTGCCGAACGGCGGCATCGAGGTGGTCGAGGCGGTCGTGGACCGGTCGCGACGACGCGAGCTCGATCTGGCGATCCGCGCGCTGCGGCCGTAGTCAGGACACTAGCCAGCCGGTGGTCCGGCGCCCACCGGCCGGGTCGGCAACAGCTGGGTGAGGAAGAGCGCGAGAACCGCTAGAAGTGCCAGCACCGAGAGGCTGATCCGCAACCCGTCGATCCGGGCGGTGGCGTTCACGTCGCTGATCGCCTCGACCTCGGCCTCGGGGAGCCCCGCGTCGGTCAGCGCGGTCTCGAGCTGCTCGTCGGAGAGGAACGGCACGCCGCTGGCAAGCTGGGTCTCGCCCTGCTTGACGGTCTCGGCGGGCACCGCGGGGTTGTTCGCGATCCCGGCGAAGAAGCTCGCCGACAGTGCCGAGATCATCACCGAGCCGACCAGGGCCGTGCCGAGCGAGGCGCCGAGGTTGGTCGCGGTGTTCTGGAGACCGCCCACCTCTCCGCTCTCCTCGTCGGGCACCGCGGAGACCGTCACCGCGCCGAGCTGGGAGGAGAGCGCTCCGACGCCGAGCCCGGCGAACAGCAGGGGAACCGTCACGATCTCGGGTCCGGCGCCCGCGTCGAGCGCGACGATCAACGACAAGATGCCGACCAGCAGGGCCGCGAGGCCCCAGTTCACCACGCGGCGCGGCGAGGCCTGCGGCCACACCTTGGGGACACCGATCGCGGCGATCAGCAGGGTGACCGAGAGCGGCAGCAGCCGGACGCCCGTCTCGAAGGCGCTCAGCCCCAGCGCCACGGACAGGAAGAGCGGCACGGTGAAGAAGAGCCCGGCCTGGATCAGGAACTGGAAGAAGAACATCGTCATCCCCCCGGTCAACTGCGCGTTGCGCAGCATCGCGGTGCGCACCAAGGGTTCGCGACCCGCGGCGAGCACCCGACGTTCCCACGCGAAGAAGGCGAGCAGCACGACGGCGCCCGCCACGATGAAGCACAGGGTGAGGGAGAGCCCCCAGAGCGACGGCGCCGACGGCTTGGCCAGCACCCAGCCCCACTCCGAGGACCGCAGCACGCCGTACACCGCCATCCCCAACCCGGCCGCCGAGAGGACCACGCCGAGGACGTCGAACCGGCCGCGGCCGCGTTCGGCCTGGACGGCCTGGATCCGGCCGGTGAGCAGCACGATCGCCACGACGATCACGACCTCCCCGGCGAAGACCAGGCGCCAGGTCCAGAGCGTGGTCACCGCGCCGCCGATCAACGGTCCGGCGGCCACGGCGATCGCACCGGCGGAGGCGACCAGACCGTACGCGCGAGGTCGCGCCGCGGCCGGGAAGTTCGACGCGACCAGCGCCACGATCGCGGGCATGATCAGGGCGGCGCCGATGCCTTCGAGGAACGACCAGCCGAGGATCAGGACAGTGAGGTTCTGGGCCAGGGCGGTGGTGAACGAGCCCGCGGCGTAGATCACGCAGCCGATGGTGAAGGCCCGCTTGGGGCCGATGATGGTGCCGATCCTCCCGCCGGTGATCATCATCGTGGCCATCACGAGCGTGTACAGCGTGATGGCGGTCTGGACGCCGGTGACCGTGGTGCCGACATCCTCGGCCACCTGGGCGATGGAGACGTTCATGACCGAGCTGTCCAGGGTCATCAGGAACTGACCCGACGCCAGCGTCAGCAGGACGATGCCTGCCTTACCCGAACCGTTGCTCACGCCTCGCCTCCCCACGATGGTTGACGCCCGAGTCAACCGGTGCTGGGGCCGGGTCGCCTCACCCGCTTTGGGCCACCCAGACCATGGGGTCACCCCAACCGAGTTCCTCGACGCCGTGCTTGGCGAGCGCGAGGACGACCAGCGTGCGCCGGTGAGCGGCGAAGGTGAGCACGTGGGCGACCATGCCGCCGAAGGTGAAGACCTCGGCCGGCTCGCAGAGCGCGTCCACGAATGTGTCGTCGAGCCGGTCCTGCTCGACCACTTCCCGGACCTGGGTGAGGAAGGTCGGACCCTCGGCGGCGAGCCGTTCGCGCATCGAGCTCAGCGACTCGTGCTCCTCGACCGACCAGTCGTATTCGCGCAACGCCACCGCTGCGTTCCACATCCCCAGCTGCCCGATCAGCCGCGACAGCAGCGAACGGATCGTCTGCCGGTCGTCGTCCACGTCGAGCTCGATCGGCTGGTCGAGCTGCTCGTCGGTCAGCCGGGCGGCGAGCCGCACCATCTCGCCGGTCAGCCAGATGTGGTGCTCCACCATGCGGGTCATCAGGTCCATCGAGGTCACCTTGTCTCGGGCGGGCAGCCGAAGGCTGCCGGGTGGGTGGAAGTGGACGTCGCTCGGCGCCGCGATCCGGATCCGGCCCGGTGCCTTGCGCCAGGCCGCCGGCGGTACGCCGTACGCGCGGCCGAAGGCGCGAGTGAACGCCTCGTGTGAGCCGTACCCGGCCTCGACGGCGATGTCGATCAGCGGTGCCTTGGTCGTCACCATGCGGTACGCCGCGCGCTCGAGCAGGATCCGCCGCCGAAACGCCTGCGGGGACTCGCCCGCGACGCTGCGGATCACCCGGTCGAAGTGGAACCGGGAGAAATGGAACCGCGCCGCGACCTGCTCGCCCGACAGTTCGCCTGGCAAGCGGCCGGAGGGATCCTCGTCGAGTGCGTCGGCCAGGTGGTCGACGAACTCGAGGAACAGGTCGGTGTGGGTCGTCACGCTCCGATCCTGCGCCACCTCGCGCCTTCCCGCTTGATCACGATTGCGCCCTGCGCGGACACGTTAGGTGGGTCGCGCGCGGGTCGGGAGAATGCTCGATGTGGAGATCACCGCCCTGCTCTGCGGCCTGGCCATCGGCGTCCTCGTCTGCACGTGGATCGCCGACAAGGTCGACATCCCGGCGCCGTTCGTGCTGATCGTGGCCGGCGTGGTCGCGTCGTACGCGCCCGGAGTGCCCGAGGTCGAGCTCTCCGAGGAGGTGGTCCTCTTCGGGCTGCTGCCCCCGCTGCTGTACGCCGCGGCCCAGGGCACCTCGCTGGTCGACTTCCGGGTCAACAAGCGGCCGATCCTGTTGCTGTCGGTGGGGTTGGTGGCGTTCACGGCGCTCGGTGTCGGCGTGGTCGCACACGAGCTGGTCCCCGGGATCTCGTGGCCGATCGCCTTCGCGATCGGCGCGGTGGTCGCTCCTCCCGACGCGGTGGCGGCCACCGCGATCGGGCGCCGGATCGGGTTGCCGCGCCGCCTGGTCACCATCCTGGAGGGCGAGTCGCTGCTCAACGACGCGACCGCGCTGGTCGCCCTCGGGACGGCGCTGGCCGTCGCGGCCGGCGACGGCTTCAGCTACACCCACGTCGGGCTGGACTTCGTGATCAAGGCCGGCGGCGGCGTGCTGGTCGGCTTCCTGGTCTTCCTCGTGGTCGCCAAGGTGCGCCGCTACCTCACCGACCCGGTGATGGACAGTGGCATGTCCCTGGTGGTGCCGTTCGCGGCGTACGTCGCGGCCGAGGAGCTCGAGGCGTCGGGGGTGATCGCGGTCGTGGTCGCCGGCCTGCTGCTCGGTCACAAGGCGCCGGTCCTGCAGACCGCGCAGTCGCGGATCGCCGAGCGACTCAACTGGCGCACCATCGCCTTCGTCCTCGAGAACACCGTCTTCCTGCTGATCGGGCTACAGGCCAGCTCCATCGTGGAGGGCGCCGGGCACGGCGAGCTGTCGTGGGGTCGGATCGTGGCGGTGTGCACGGCCACCCTCGTGGCCTGCATCGTGCTCCGGCTGGTGTGGGTGTTCCCGGCGCGCTACCTCATCGTCCGCCCGGGCCCCGACCCGATCACCGGGCTGAAGCCGCCGTGGACCTCGACGTTCATCCTGGGCTGGGCCGGCATGCGTGGCGTGGTCACGCTGGCGGCGGCCTTCGTCATCCCCGAGGACACCCCCAACCGTGAGGTCCTCCTGCTGATGGCTTTCACGGTGGTGGCCGGCACGCTCTTCATCCAGGGGATGTCGCTGCCCTGGGTGGCCCGGCGGCTGCACGTGCGCAGCCCCGACCCGGTCGAGGACGCACTGGCCCGCGCCACCTTGCTCCAGCAGGCGTCGAAGGCGGCGCTGCACCGGCTCGACGAGCTCGAGTACGACGACAGCCAGGGCGTCGTCGAGCTGATCCGGCAGCGGCTCGACCAGCGCAACTTCGCGGCGTGGGAGCGGCTGAGCACGGTCGCGGACCGCGAGTCGCCGAGCGACCTCTACGCCCGGATCCGGCTCTCGATGCTGGAGGCCGAGCGGACCAAGGTGCTCAAGATCCGCGACTCCGGCAAGGTGGACTCGGACGTGGTCGCCGATGTGTTGGCGATGCTCGACGTCGAGGAGTCGATGCTCGACATCGCCAACGAGGAGCGCCACGAGCTGCAGGAGTACACCACGCTGCGGCGTACCGGCTACAGCTGTGACGACCTCGACCGCTATCCGGTGATCGACACCGTCGAGGGGCCGATCTGCCAACGCTGCCTCGACGAGGGGCTCGAGTGGGTCGCGCTGCGGCAGTGCCTTGAGTGCGGCAACGTCGCCTGCTGCGACTCCTCGGTCGGCCAGCACGCCACCGCGCACTTCCACGACACCACGCACCCGGTCATGGAGACCGCCGAGCCGGGGGAGGACTGGCGCTGGTGCTACGTGCACCACGCTACGGCGTGAGCGCCTGCTCCAGCGTCCGGGCGGGGTGGCCGCTGACCCGCTCGACGTCGCCGGTCACCTCGGCGCACGACCCGTCGCGGATCGCGGTGTAGGTCGACACCCAGGCGTCGAGCTGCCAGTCCTCGGCGTCCGGGTAGGCCGCTCGTCGGCTCGCGTAGGCCTCCTCGACGGTCTCGTCCTCGAAGGTCCTCCCGGTGCGCTGCGCCACCTCGGTCAGCGTGAGCGCCTCGGGGCCGGTGAGGACGTACGTCGCGTCGGCGTGGTCCGCCGGCGCGCGGAGGACGGCGGCTGCCACGTCGGCGACGTCGGCTCGGGCCACCGCCGCCACCCGACCGTCGCCGGCCGGGCCACGCATCACCCCTTGCGCGTCGGCGAAGTACGGCAGCAGATCGCTGTAGAAGTTGTCGCGCAGGAACGTGTAGGTCATGCCGCTCTCCCGGATCGCCTGCTCGGCGTCCCAGTGGTCACGACCCAGCGTGAACGTCGCATCCGGCGCCGCGCCGGCGAACGAGGTGTAGACGATATGGCCGACCCCGGCGTCGGCGGCGGCGCCGATGAACGTGCGGTGCTGTTCGCGGCGGTCTACCGCCTCGGCGCCGGACACCATGAACAGCAGGGAGACGCCGTCCAGGCCGGCCGGGGCGTCGTACGAGCAGGCCGCGACGTCGGCGAAGCCCGCGGGTGCCCGCGCTGGGTCGCGGACCAGCAGCCGCGGTGAGAGGTCGGCGAGCGCGCGGGCTACCCGCCCGCCCACGGCGCCGGTGGATCCGGTGATCGCGAGCATCAGGTCTCCTGGGTGGATGGCGTGCGTCGGAAGCGGATCGGGAACCGGACCGCTCCGGTGTTCCCCGAGACCGGTAACCACTCGCCGGGGCCGTCGCATTCCGCGTCGGGCATCCGCTCCGCCAGCAGCGGCAGCGCCACGGACATGTCGGTGCGCGCCACGAAGTGACCGAGGCAGTGGTGGATACCCGCACCGAAGCCATGGTGCGGCGGGCGCTGCTGGGTGATGTCGAAGGACGGGTCGGGTACGGCGCGCGGGTCGGTGCCGGCCGAGTGCGACAGCATCTGCACGATGCCGCCCTTCGGGATGTGCAGCCCCTGGAAGTCGACGTCCTCGAGCGCTTCCCGGGTCACCCAGGTGACGGTCGGGTTGACCCGCATCACCTCCTCGACCGCGTTGCTGCCGAGCTCGGGCCGCTCCGCGAGCAGCGCCCACTGGTCGGGGTACTGCAGCAGCGTCTGTAGCGCCAGCCCGAGCTGGTTGCGGGTCGTCTCCATGCCGGCGAAGGCCAGGAACACCAGCGCGACCGAGAGCTCGTGGTCGGTCAGTTGGTCGGCCGAGACCAGTGTCGTCACCAGGTCGTCGCGTGGGTGTGCGCGCCGGTCGGCGACCACCTCCTCGACGTACCCGGCCAGTCCGTTCAGCGCCGCCTCGATCCGCGGCACCTGGTTGCCCACGTCGATCGAGAACGACGCCCCGAGGTCGTCGGCCCAGCGCGCGACCTGCGGCCAGTGATCCTGGGGCAGCCCGAGCAGCAGACAGATGATGCGGGCGGCGTACGGCTCCGCGAACTCGTGGATGAACTCGACCTGCCCGCGCGGCGCGAACGCGTCGATCAGCTCGTTGGCGATCCCCTGGAAGGTCGGCCGCAGCTCGGCGATGACGCGGTTCTTGAACGCCGGCACCATCAGCTTGCGGATCCGGGCGTGGTCCTCGCCCTCCAGCGAGAGCAGCGTCTCCTGCCACCAGTCGGAGAACAGGCCCGAGTGGATGCCGTTCTGGGCCGGCCATCGGGCGTTGCCCTGCCGGAACCGCCGATCACGCAGCAGCGCGCTCACCTCGGCGTACCGCAGCACGGCCCAACCCCACGTCGTCTCGACGTACCAGTCCTCCTCGCGCGCCTCGTGCACCTGCGCCGAGGTGACGTCGAAGGCAGGATCGCCGAGGTCGAAGGTGCGGGCAGCCATGGCGGCAACCTAGGCCATGTCCCTCACGTCCCCGCGCGCACCATCCGCACGTGCAGCCCCTCGTCGTGCTCGTCCTCGGTGCCGTCGAGTCGGAAGCCCTGCCGCTCGTAGAACGCGATCGCCCGCGCGTTGTTGGCCAGCACCCACAGGTAGCAGGCTCGGTCGCCGACGACGGTCTCGAACAGCGCATAACCGACACCGGTGCCGTAGTGCGCTTGCCTGACGTAGAGCGCCCAGAGCTCCAGGTCGATGTCCACGTCGTTGTCGCGTGCCGGTCCGGCGGTGGCGAATCCGACCAGCGCGTCGCCGTCCTCGGCCACGAAGGTCGGCTCGTCGGCGGTGGTCAGGATCTCGCGCCAGCTCTCCACCCGATCGTCGGCCCGGTCTCGGCGGTCGTCGAGGATCCCCTGCGGCATCAACCCCGTGTAGGCGTCGTCCCAGACGTCGAGGTGCAGGTGGCCCAGCGCCTGCGCGTCCGCGGGCACCGCCCGCCGGATCACCACACCGTCGGGGAGCGCCATGCACGGAGCCTAGGGCTCTCAGGGCGCGTACGCCGGGTCCAGGAACGACGTGAACCCGGTGACGCCGCCGGCGCCGAAGGTGAGCACGGTCAGTCCGTGGCCCAGGAACGCTCCGACCCGTTCGTCCCAGGTGCGGAAGACCAGCGCGGGCTGGCCGTTCGCGCTGGCCGGCTCCACCCGCCAGCGCCGGCCGGGGGCCAGCGGCAGCGAGGCGAGGAACGTCGCGACGGCAGCCCGGCCGCGGTACCACTCGGCGTACGGCGGCATGGAGAACTCGACGTCCTCGGCCAGCAGCGCCACCACCCCGTCCACATCGCAGCGCTCCCAGGCGGCGATCAGCGCCGCCACCGTGGCCCGGACCGCGTCGTCGCCGACCTCGCGGAGCACCTCCTGCTGGCTGCGATCCGGCAGCACCGCGCGCACCGAGCCCCGGGCCCGAGCCAGGGCGCTGGTGACCGAGGCGACCGTCGTGTCGAGGATCTCGGCCGTCTCGATCGCCGAGAAGGCGAGGACGTCGCGCAGCACCAGCACCGCCCGTTGCAGTGGCGGCAGGTGCTGCAACGCGGCGATGAAGGCCAGCTCCACCCCCTCCCGTTGTTCGTAGACCGCTTCGGCCGGAGCGGAGCCCCAGGCGAGGCCGGCGTCGGGAAGTGGCCCCAGCCACGCGGTCTCGGTGAGGGGCGGTCCGATCCCGTCGGCCGGGTCGTAGGCGGGGCTGAGGTCGACCGGGACCAGCCTCCGCCCCCGCCGTTCGATCTCCCTCAGGCACACGTTGGTGGCCACCGAGTAGAGCCAGGTGCGCAGTGAACTGCGCCCCTCGAACCGGTCCACCCCGCGCCAGCCGCGGAGCAACGTCTCCTGTACGGCGTCCTCGGCGTCGTGGGAGGAGCCGAGCATCCGATAGCAGTGCAGCAGCAGTCCCGGCCGCAGCGGCGCGACCTGCTCGGCGAACTCCTCCGACGCCAACGTCATCCCGCGTAGCTCCCCACGAGGGTCATCGGGTGCAGCTCGGGCGTGTTGGCGCAGCGATCCTCGATCAACGAGGCGGTGAACCGCTGGAACGCCTCCGACACCTGCACCTTCCCGCCGTCGCCCTCCTCGTCGACGACGTGCAGGAAGGTGACGCCGTCGTCGAGCAGGTAGACCGAGTAGGTCACGCCCTCAGTCTCGCGCGCCGCGAGATCCGCCATCACCTCGCGAACGTACGCCGTGTTCTCCTCCGCACGCCCGACCTTGACCCGGTAGGTCACCATCCGCTGCATCTCGGTTCCTCTCGTCGGCGGCCCTGGTGGCCGTCCTCACCTCCTGTGATCCGCGGCAGGGTGCGGAATGATCGGTTCATGCGGATCACCAAGTTCGGCCACGCCTGCGTCCGGATCGAGCACGACGGTCAGGTGGTGGTTCTCGATCCGGGGGTGTTCACCGAGCCCGAGGCGGTCGACGCTGCGACGGCGGTGCTGGTGACGCACCTGCATCCCGACCATCTGCACCCCGACAACCTCCGCGCCACCGATGCGCCCGTGTTCACGGTCGGCCAGGTCGCCGACCAGCTCGCGGCCGACGCTCCCGACGTCGCCGAGCGCACCACTGCCGTTCCGGCCGGAGCGGCGTTCGACGTCGGGCTGCCGGTCCGCGCGGTGGGCGAACTGCACAACGTGATCCACCCCGAGCTGCCGCAGCCCTACAACTCCGGCTACCTGATCACCGTCGGCGACCAGACCGTCTACCACCCCGGCGACGCACTCGCGACGCCCGACGTGCCCGTCGACGTACTGCTCTGCCCGGCCTCCGCGCCGTGGCTGCGCAGCGAGATGGCCATCGAGTTCGTCCGCGCGGTCGGGGCACCGACCAACCTGGCCATCCACGATCGGATCTACTCCGAGACCGGACACGCCTTCCTCGCCGCGCAGATGGAACAGCTGGCCGGCCCGCGGGGACTCACCTGGGTCCGCCGAGCCGACCGCGAGGACCTGTGACTTGAGAACCCCGCTGCTACAGGCGCACCCGCCGCTCGTGCATGGCGTCGTACGCCGGCCGACAGACCCTCGCCACCTCGGCGTCGTGCGGCGAGAGATCGACGGTGCGCGGCCGGTAGGGCTCGAAGCCGGTGGAGGCGAGCACGGCGTCGTACCAGTACGGCGCCCACACCCCGTCGGAGTCGCGCGGCCCGGCCGGCCAGGACAGCATCCGATCGGTGAACCCGATGTCGAGCCAGTCGCACAACCACCGGAGGTAGGCCTCGGGAGCGCGCAGGAAGTCGGCCGAGTCGATCACCGGTACGTCGTAGTCGAGGGCATCCCATCGGTCCAGGAGCCAGTGCTGCTGGAGCAGGCCGATGTCTTCGGGCTCGCACGTCTCACGCGACCGGACATAGGACGCGACGACCTCGGCGGGATCTCGGATCAACAGCACGTTGCGGAACTCATCGGTCCAGTCTGCGTCGACGGACAGGTCGAGATGCTGCGCCATGTGCTTGGCGTAGTGCACGGTCCGGCCGGCGGGGAGGGGTGCCATCAGCTCCGCGACCACGGCGGTCAGCGAGGTCGGTTGAGCGGCGATGATCTGGTCGCGGCCGGGATGGTCGACGCCGGTGCGCAGGAGGTACTCCGCATAGAGCGGCTCGTCGACCACGACGGTGTCCGGCCGGTTCTCCCAGGAGCGCATCATCGCCGTCGAGATGTTGCGAGGGCCTGACCACATGCCCACGCGTACGACGCCGCCCGGCATGGTCACGGTCGGGTCCGCCCGGCCACGTCTCGAGCCACCCAGTCGGCGTACAGCTCCTGCAGTCTCGCCACGACGGGGCCGCGACCGCCCGACCCGATGGTGCGGCCGTCAACCGAACGCACCGGTGCGACTCCGGCGAACGTCCCGGTGACGAAAGCCTCCTGTGCGCTGTAGACGTCGGTGAGGCTGAACGTCCGTTCATGCGCGGTGATGCCGTGGTGGCGACTCATCGCCAGCACGTTGCCCCGGGTGATCCCACCGAGGCAGAACCGGCCGTCGGAGGTCCACACCTCAGGCTCCTCGGGCGTGCCCTTCACGACGAAGAAGTGGGTGCTGTTGCAGGTGGCCACGAAGCCGTGCGGGTCGAGCATCAGCGCCTCGTCGGCGCCGGCCTGGTAGGCCTGGATGCACGCCAGGATGTCGTTGAGCTTGCTGTGTGCGTTGAGCTTGGGGTCGAGGGTGTCGGGCGTCGCGCGGCGGACATGCGTGGTGAACAGCGCGAGGCCGTGCTCGACGGTGTCCGGCGTGGGCAACTTGTGCTCGGCGATGATCACGATGGTCGCCGGGCCGACGGTGACCCGGGGATCTTGGTACGGCGTTGACTTCACCCCCCGGGTGCACATCAGCCGGACATGCACGCCGTCGGTCATGCCGTTGGCGTCGAGCGTCGCGTAGACCGCCCGGGTCAGGTCGTCGCGGCTGACGCCGAGGTCGATCATCAACGCCGCCGAGCCCTCCCACAGCCGGTCGAGGTGCTGCTCGAGGAACGCCGGGTGCCCGTCGTGGATCCGCAAGCCTTCCCAGATCCCGTCGCCGAGCACGAAGCCGGAGTCGAAGACCGAGATCACTGCCTCGGCCCTCGGCTTCAGCTCACCGTTGACCCAGATCAGGATCTCGTCGTTGCGGGGATCGTGGGCATGGTCGTGTGCGCCGGAGGGCATGGGCCGACCCTAGGACCTGGGTCGCGACGTCACCGACGTTGGGGATGACCAGCGCTGCCAAGGTACGTTGGCTGGTCTGGACCGCCTGTCTCGACGGCTCGGGGGGAGCCATGAGTCGTGTCTTCGTGAGCTGCGCCTACCGCGACCGCGCCATCGGCGCGCAGGTCGAGGCGGCCGTGCGGGAGCTCGGGCACGAGGCGTTCGATGACCTGGACGATCTCACTCGGGACGAAGCGGCCGGGCGCGCGTGGTGGGACGAGATCGTCGCCCGCATCGAGAGTTGCCAGGTGTACGTCGCGCTGGTCTCGTCGGCGTACGCCGAGTCGCAGTCGTGCCGGCTGGCCGCCAAGCACGCCGAGGCCTGCTCGCTGCGGGTGGTCCGCCTCGACCTCGAGAGTGGGGTCTCCGGATGCCACCCCGTGATCGAGCGGGCGGTGCCGGTGCCCTTCGACTGGGGGGATCCCTCGGCCGCTCGCCTGGTCACCGGGGTGCTCGACCCCCTCGAGCCCGGCTCAGGCCCGGCCCCGGAGCCCGAGCCGGAGCCAGAGCCGGAGCCCGAGCCGGAGCCCGAGGTCGGCGTCGAGGAGGTGGCTCGCATCGAGCGGCGGGTCGTCGCCGCGGTCGTCGCGGTCGCCGTGGTTCTGCTCGTCGTCGCGCTGCTGCCCAGGCTGACCGGACACCGGTCCGGCGAGGGTGGGGCGGTTACGGCCGCGGCCGGGCCGGAGGCCGAGCTGCTCGCCACCGTCGAGGAAGCGAACTCGGACCTGTTGCCGGCCGACTCGTGCGGCGCCCGCGACGGCACGGTCGCCTGCCTCAACCCGGCCCCGAACATCCGCGCGGCCATCCTGACCACGTACCCGACACCACAGGAGCTGTACGACGCCTACGCGAGGGCCGTGACCCGACTGTCGGACGGTTCGGAGCCACGCAACGTCGGCGACTGCACCCGCAAACAGGCCAACGGCGAGGTCAGCTGGAACCTCGACCGTCGCCACCGGGCCGACATCTCCGTGGCCGAGCACGTGCACGGCGGCCTGGACCCCGAGTCGGAGGCAGCGGGCCGGTTGTTCTGCACCGAGACCAACGACGTGGTGTCACTCGTGTGGACCCTCGACCCCGGCCTGCTCGTCACGGCCACCGGCCAGCCGACCGCCCTCACGATGGCGTGGTGGAACCGGGTGCACCTGGACCTCGCGTCGCAAGCTGAGCCGCGTGGATAGATGAATAGATCATCTATCCACTTGAATAGATGATCTATTCATTGCGACACTGGACGAGTGATATTTCGAGTCCCGGAGCTCGATGCCGTGGACTGCCGCGTCATCGAGGGCATCGAGGAGTACCGCCGGGAGATGCGGTACTTCCTCGGCGTGACCCGGCGCTGGCGTGGGCAGCTGCGCCGCAACCTGCGAGCTCGTGCCATGCGTGGCTCCAACAGCATCGAGGGATACGACGTCTCCTTGGACGACGCGATCGCGCTCCTCGACAACGACGACGAAGCGTTGGATGCGGATCAGCGGACCGTGCTCGAGGTCACGGGCTACCGCAACGCGATGGCGTACGTGCAGCAGCTGGCCGATGACCCCGACTTCCACATGGACCAGTCGCTCATCCGCGGCCTGCACTTCATGATGCTCGGCCACGACCTGGACAAGAGCCCCGGAACCTATCGACGCGGGCCGATCTATGTCCGAGACGAGGACCGTGACGAGATCGTCTACGAAGGTCCTGACCACGAGCTGGTGCCGGGGCTGATGGCGGAGTTGCTCGACCAGTTGGAGCTCCAGGACGACGACGGCGGTCGGCAACCCATCTTCGTCGCGGCCGCGATGGCCCACCTCAACCTGGTGATGATCCATCCGTTTCGCGACGGCAACGGCCGGATGGCGAGGTGCCTGCAGACGTTGATCCTGTCCCGCAACCAGATCCTCGGACAGGAGTTCGCGAGCATCGAGGAGTGGCTCGGCCGCAACACCGCCGCCTACTACGACGTCCTGGCTCGCACGGGCGAGGGGCGCTGGAACCCCGATCGCGACGCGATGTCGTGGGTGCGTTTCAACCTGAGGGCGCACCACATGCAGGCTCAGACGGTGTGGTTCCGCCTCCGAGAGTCCGACTCCTTGTGGAGTCGCCTCGACGACATGGTCGAGGAGCGCGGTCTGCCGTCGAGGTGCGTCAACGGCCTGTTCACCGCGGCGCAGGGCCTCCGGCTGCGCCGAGCCGCTTACCAGGACGGGGCGGACCTCGAGTACGGCGCCGCCAACCGCGATCTGAAGGCCATGGTCGCCGCTGGACTGTTGGTCGCCCGCGGAGAGACGCGCGGTCGGTTCTATCTGGGCACCGCGTCGCTGCGTGACCTGTACCGCGAGGTGCGGGCCGAGAGCCGTGGACGGGTCGTCGACCCTTACGAGTCGCTTGCCGACCTACCGGACGGCCCCATCACTGACACTCTCCCCAACTCGCTGTTCTAACCGCTCAGCCCCTGGCTCCGCCTCGAGACGGCGGACCCGCTTGCGCAGCTTGCGGACCCGCGTGCGCAGTGTTGCGACCTCCCCCTCCAGTTCGGCCACACGTGCCTGCGCGGCGTCGTACTGGGGGAGGAGTAGGTCGGTCGGCGGCATCGGCGCGCGGACGTGCACCTCGGCGGCCTCCGGGACGTGGTCGTCCAGGCCGATCCGTTCGGCGCCGGCCCGGACCAACGGCGGCGCCAAGCGGCCGTACGGCGCGTCGTCGGCGGGCCAGTCGACTGCCGTCCGGCCCTGCCCGACCCGGCCGATCCGGACTTGGTGGTGATAGCCCCGGATCGCCGGTGGCTCCACGTGCACGAGCTCGAGGCCACGCTCAGTGAGCCCGTTGCTGAGCCAGCCGCGGTCGAAGACGACAGCATTGGTGGGGTCGGTCTCGTTGATGTACAGCGTGTTCTGGCTGTCCTGCATGAAGGGGAAGGCGGCCTTGTCGAAGACGAAGACGGTGCCGATCAGCAGTCCATCGTCGGTGAGCACTCGAGCCACCTCGTCGAGGTAATGCTCGGCCTGCGCTTCGAGCAGGTGGGTGAAGACCGACCACGCCTCGATGATCGACACGGTCCGGTCGGCCACCGGAAAGGGTTGCACCCACGGCTTGTGCGGATCGGGGTTGAAGCCCGGGTTGTAGACGTCGTGATGGTGGAACTCGAAGCCGTCCGTCGCGAGGTTCTCTTGGCACCAGCGGACCATCCCGGCGTGCAGGTCGAAGCCGACGTACCTCTCCGGCCGTGGGGTCTGCTGCAGCAGGCGGCGGGCCGAGCGACCGCACCCGCAGCCGAAGTCGAGGTAGCTGCGCCACTGCTCCGTCGGCAGCCCCGCGTAGATGGGCTCGCCGGTCGCGTTCTCGAAGTACGACGGGTCGGTCGGCCCGACGAGCTCGCGCAGCTCCAGCGGTGGGAGCGGTAGCTGCGTCACGCCGGGAGACTAGTGACCACTAGCTGGACAGCGCGTCTCGGACAGGCACGAACTTGCCCTGCGTCTCGGCCAGTTCGGCGTCGGGGTCGGAGTCGGCGACGATGCCGCAGCCGGCGAACAGGCGCACGGTGGCGCCGTCGATCACCGCCGAGCGGAGCGCGATGCCCCACTCGCCGTCGCCCTTGGCGTCCATCCAGCCGACCGGTCCGGCGTACCGGCCGCGGTCCATCCCCTCGAGCTCGGCGATCAGGGCGATGGCGTCCTGGGTCGGCGTACCGCCGACGGCGGCCGACGGGTGCAGCGCGGCGGCGAGTTCGAGCGAACTGACCGTCGCGGCATCGTGGACGACGCCGGCCACGTCGGTGGCGAGGTGCATGACGTTGGGGAGGTGCAGCACGAACGGCGCCTCGGGCACGTTCATCGACGAGCAGTGCGGTTCGAGCGCCTCGGCGACCGAGCGGACGGCGTACTCGTGCTCCTCCAGGTCCTTCGACGAGCGCGCCAGCCGGGCAGCGAGGGTGAGGTCGCGCGCGTCGTCGCCGGTACGGCGGATCGTCCCGGCCAGCACCCGGGAGGTGACCAGGCCGCGCTCCCGGCGGACCAGCAGCTCGGGCGTCGCGCCGAAGATCCCGTCGACGTGGAAGGTCCAGCAGGTGGGGTAGCCCGTCGCCAGGCGGTGCAGCGGCCAGCGCACGTCGATCGGCTCGTCGGCCGTGGCGACCAGGTCGCGGGCGAGCACGACCTTCTCGAGGTCGCCGGCGTTGATCCGCCGTACCGCCTCGCCGACGGCGGCCATCCACTGCTGTCCGTTGAGGGCGCCGTCGGTGAAGCTGACGCCCACCGGGGCGGGCGGCCTGGTCGCGAGCTCGAGGCGACGATCGAGTTGATCGAGTCCGCCCACCGACGAGACCGTGGTCAGCCACGAGGTGTCGCCCCGGCGTCCGAGGATCACCTCGGGGACGACGAGCGCCGACTCGACCGAGTCGTCGGCGAACGCGAAGGTCCCGAACGCGACCAGGCCACTGCCCGGCTCGTGTACGTCGCTGCGCACGATCGCCCGCGCCGAGATGTCGCGCCACCAGGCATCGGCCTCAGCGAACCGGCCGGGTCCGCTGGGCCGCAACTCGGCAGCGACGCCGCAACCGACCAGACCGTCGCCGTTGCGCAGCCACGTGACCGGGTGGTCCTCGGGCAGCATGTCGAGCAGCGATGCGTCGGCGGGGAGCTCCAGCGCGACAGTGCGGACGACGAGCGGTGCGCCGGCTGTCTCGACCGAGACGTCCGGGGTGGGGCCACTCGTCACAAGGGTCGAGCGTACTCACGGCCGGACGTCTCGCCCGAAACCTGGACCGCCGCCGTGTCCGACCTCACGTCGGAGCGGCCCGCACGCGGGACCAGGCTCAGCTCCAGTAGACGACGACCTCGTCACCGACCTGCACCTGGTCGTAGAGCCACGCCACGGCGTCGTAGTCGCGAACGTTGACGCACCCGTGCGACGCGCCGGAGTATCCCCGCGCGGCGAAGTCCGAGGAGTAGTGGACCGCCTGGCCGCCGGAGAAGAACATGGCGAACGGCATCGGCGAGTCGTAGAGCCTCGAGACGTGGTCACGGCTCTTGAGGTAGACCGAGAACACGCCCTCACGGGTCGGGGTGTACGTCGCCCCGAACCGCACGTCGACGGTCTTGCGCACCTGCCCGTCGACGACCCAGCGCAGGGTCTGGCTGGACTTGTCGACGCAGAGCACCCGGCCCGTGCGGCAGCGCGGGTCGAGCGGGCCGGGGACGTTGTGCAGCCCCAGTTGGTCGCGGGTCGGCTCGCCGGTCATCGCGTGGAGCCGGTCGAGGGTGCGCTGGTCGACCCGGCCGGTGACCGGGATCTCGCGCTTGCGCTGGAAGCCGCGGACCGCCGCGACCGTGTCCGCGTCGTACCGGCCATCTGGTCGGTCGAAGTACCACGCCAACGCCGCGAGTCGCGCCTGGAGGTCGCGGACCCGCGTCCCGGTGTCGCCGCGTTGCAGCAGCGGGTTGCCGGGCTCCATCCCGCGGATCGGCCGGTGCTGCGAGCGCGGCGGGTAGGCGGTGGGCTGCTCGACCGCTGGCTCGACGGCCGGCTCGACGGCTGGCTCGGGCTCGTGGGCGACGGGCGAGGGCGTGGACACGACGGGCGCGGAGCGCTCGAGGTCGGGGCCTGTGGACCGGCGCATCGAGTAGCCGACGGCGGTGGCCGCCACGGCGAGCAGCAGCACGGTGAGCAGGCCGAGGCCGGCGCGACGGAACGAGGTCATGCGAGGCACATCTCTGTGAGGCTCCCCAAGGGGAAGTGGAGTCTGGTCGTCAGAGTGACGCCTGGCGGCGCTTTCCGGTTGCCGACACGCCGCCCCTAGATTGTCCGGCGTGACCCGCGCCGACCTCGACAAGCAACCTGCCGACGTACGGCGGATGTTCGACGCGGTCGCACAGCGGTACGACGTCACCAACGACGTACTCTCGCTCGGCCAGGACCGCCGCTGGCGCCGCGACGTACTCGACGCCGTGGACGCTCAGCCCGGAGAGCGGGTCCTCGACCTGGCTGCCGGCACCGGTACGTCGAGCCAACCGTTCGCCGATCGCGGAGCGATGGTCGTCCCCTGCGACTTCTCGCTCGGGATGCTCCGGGTCGGCAAGCAGGCTCGGCCGGCCCTGCCGTTCACGGCCGGCGACGGCACCCGGCTGCCGTTCGCGGACGGCACCTTCGATGCCGTCACCATCTCCTTCGGGCTGCGCAACATCGTCGACCCGCTGGCCGGCCTGCGTGAGCTGCGTCGGGTGACGCGCACGGGCGGCCGGCTGGTGGTGTGCGAGTTCAGCCACCCGACCTGGGCGCCGTTCCGCACCCTCTACGTCGAATACCTCATGAAGGCCCTGCCGCCGATCGCCCGCGCGGTGTCCTCCTCGCCCGACGCCTACGTCTACCTCGCCGAGTCGATCCGCGCCTGGCCCGACCAGGCCGGCCTGGCCGCGCTCGTCGCCGAAGCCGGCTGGCTGCGGCCCGAGTGGCGCAACCTCTCCGGCGGGATCGTCGCGCTGCACCGGGCCACGGCCTGACGGATCGGTGGTTGAGCCCGGAGGCGCGCCAGCGCCGACGGTGTCGAAACCGCCGCAGGGA
>DOWL01000130.1:25645-26046 GCA_003519585.1 Nocardioides sp.
TGGTTTCGACACGCTCGCTGCGCTGGCGGCTCAACCAGCGGTGGTGTCGAATTAGGGAACGTTTTCGTGCCTTATTTGCCCAGGTCAGAGGCTGGATGCCCCCGACTTCACGGCTCGGAGGACGAGTGGCAGTATGAGCAGCGCGCCACTTAGTGATTGCGTTCACAAGTTCACGAATGGGACCTGGGTCACACCCTGTCACGGTGGTGCGGAGCGGCTGAGAGAGCCGAGCAAGCAGTGGTGAGAGAAGGCGTGGCGGTGGAGCTCTACATCCCAGTCCTGGTCCTTGCGGCCCTGGCGTTCCTGTTTGCGGCCGGGTCGGTGCTGATGAGCAGCATGGTCGGGCCGAAGCGCTACAACCGGGCGAAGCTGGACAGCTACGAGTGCGGCATCGAGCCGAC
>DOWL01000130.1:26148-26534 GCA_003519585.1 Nocardioides sp.
CTACGAGTGCGGCATCGAGCCGACGCCGCAGCCGGTGGGCGGCGGCCGGTTCCCGGTGAAGTACTACATCACCGCGATGCTCTTCATCGTCTTCGACATCGAGATCATCTTTCTCTACCCGTGGGCCGTGCACTTCGACGCGATGAAGTTCTTCGGCCTCGTCGAGATGGTCATCTTCATCGCCACCGTCTTCGTCGCCTACGCCTATGTATGGCGTCGCGGCGGCTTGGACTGGGACTAGGACCTAGAGAGACGTAGGGATCACCTGTGGGTATCGAGGAGAAGCTGCCGAGCGGCGTACTCCTGACGACCGTCGAGGGCGTCGCGGGCTACATGCGCAAGGCGTCCTTCTGGCCGGCCACCTTCGGCTTGGCCTGCTGCGCCAT
>DOWL01000130.1:26774-26934 GCA_003519585.1 Nocardioides sp.
CAGATGCCCGAGCCCAAGTGGGTGCTCGCGATGGGCGTGTGCGCGAGCAGCGGCGGGATGTTCAACAACTACGCGGTGGTCCAGGGCGTCGACCACGTCGTCCCGGTCGACATGTCCCTCCCCGGCTGCCCGCCGCGTCCGGAGATGCTCATCGACGCGA
>DOWL01000130.1:27048-27553 GCA_003519585.1 Nocardioides sp.
TCCGGAGATGCTCATCGACGCGATCCTCAAGCTGCACGAGCAGGTCCAGACCCGGCCGCTCGGCGTCAACATGCGCAACCAGATCGAGCAGCGTGAGAACGACGCCCTCAAGGCGCTCCCCACCAGCGAGATGAAGGGGCTGCTGCGGTGACCGAGGAGCACCAGGGCGCCGACCAGCCCGAGAACGCGCCGGCCACCCTCGACCCCGAGGTCTCGGCGGTCGGCGAGCGGCACGGCATGTTCGGGGTCACCGGGTCCGGTGACACGAGTGGGTACGGCGGGCTGGTCCAGCCGATCGTCTTCCCGGCACCCGCGCACCGGCCGCTCGAGGGCTGGCACGAGGACGTCGCCGCGGCGCTCGACACCGCCCTGGCCGACGCCGGCGTGGCCCACGCCGTCGAGAGCGTCGTGGTCCACCGCGGTGAGGTCACCTTTCACGTACGCCGCGAGGACCTCCCGACCGTCGCGCGGGTGCTCCGCGACGACGCCGCGCTGCGCTTCGAGC
>DOWL01000130.1:27752-27904 GCA_003519585.1 Nocardioides sp.
GAGCTGCACGCGGTCTACCACCTGCTCTCGATGACCTTCAACCGCCGGATCCGGCTCGAGGTCACCTGCCCCGACGCCGACCCGCACATCCCGTCGACCGTGGCGACCTACCCCACCAACGACTGGCACGAGCGCGAGACCTTCGACATGTT
>DOWL01000130.1:28027-28357 GCA_003519585.1 Nocardioides sp.
GAGACCTTCGACATGTTCGGGATCATCTTCGACGGCCACCCCGCGCTGACCCGGATCCTGATGCCCGACGACTGGCCGGGCCATCCGCAGCGCAAGGACTACCCACTCGGAGGCATCCCCGTGGAGTACAAGGGCGGGACGATTCCGCCGCCCGACCAGCGGAGGTCGTACAACTGATGAGCACCACCGAAGATCTCTACGCCGGCACCAGTGACACGACCGAGGGTCGCGTCTTCACGGTCACCGGCCAGGACTGGGACCAGATCGCCCAGGGCGTTGCCGAAGAGGCCGACGAGCGGGTCGTGGTCAACATGGGCCCGCAGCACCCGT
>DOWL01000130.1:28597-28731 GCA_003519585.1 Nocardioides sp.
CATCGAGAAGAACATGGAGTACCGCTCCTGGGTGCAGGGCACCACCTTCTGCACCCGGATGGACTACCTCTCGCCGTTCTTCAACGAGATGACCTACGTGCTCGGCGTCGAGCGGCTGCTCGACATCGAGGACG
>DOWL01000130.1:29046-29277 GCA_003519585.1 Nocardioides sp.
TGTTCGAGCTGATCACCGGCCTGCGGATGAACCACGCCTTCATCCGCCCCGGCGGTGTGGCCCAGGACCTTCCGCCCGGCGCCCTCGACGAGATCCGCGCGTTCATCGCGCTGATGAAGAAGCGGCTGCCGGAATACGCCGCCCTCTGCAACGCCAACCCGATCTTCAAGGGCCGGCTGGAGAACGTCGGCCACCTCGAGCTCGACGGCTGCCTGGCGCTGGGCATCACCG
>DOWL01000130.1:29449-29636 GCA_003519585.1 Nocardioides sp.
CTACAGCGGCTACGAGGACTACGACTTCGAGGTGCAGACCTGGGACACCTGCGACTCCTACGGTCGCTTCCGGGTCCGGCTCAACGAGATGTGGGAGTCGCTCAAGATCGTCGAGCAGGCCGCCAACCGGCTGGCCGGGCTCGAGGGGGCGCCCGTGATGGTGGCCGACAAGAAGATCGCCTGGCCC
>DOWL01000221.1:0-9484 GCA_003519585.1 Nocardioides sp.
GTGATGATCGCGATGGCGCTCGCCAACGATCCCGAGCTGCTGATCGCCGACGAGCCCACCACCGCCGTCGACGTCACGATCCAGGCCCAGATTCTGAAGCTGCTCAAGGAGCTCCAGCGGCGCTTCGGCATGGGCCTCCTGTTCATCACGCACGATCTCGGCCTCGTGCGCCACACCTGCGACCGCGTCGCCGTGATGCAGAGCGGCCGCATCGTCGAAACCGGCCCGGTCGCCGAGGTGTTCAAGGCGCCGCAGCACGAGTACACGCAGCGCCTGCTCGGCTCCGAGCCGCGCGGCACGCCCGCGCCGGTCGCGGCCGGCGCCGCCGAGGTGATGGCGACCG
Source organism: Nocardioides sp. (assembly GCA_003519585.1). Taxonomy (GTDB): domain Bacteria; phylum Actinomycetota; class Actinomycetes; order Propionibacteriales; family Nocardioidaceae; genus Nocardioides. The sequence continues at coordinate 344 of DOWL01000221.1, forward strand.
AGGGCTTCCGCGTCTGGTATCCGATCAAGGCCGGCATCTTCCGCCACACCGTCGATCACGTGAAGGCGGTGGACGACGTCTCGATCCGGGTCCGCGCCGGCGAGACGGTCGGCGTCGTCGGCGAAAGCGGCTCGGGCAAGTCGTCGCTGGGCTTCGGCCTGCTGCGCCTCGTCGAAAGCAAAGGCGCGATCCTGTTCGCCGGCCGCGACATCCAGCCGCTCAAGAACGCAGAGCTGCGGCCGATCCGGCGCGAGATGCAGATCGTGTTCCAGGACCCCTACGGCTCGCTCTCGCCGCGGCTTTCCATTTTCGAGATCATCGAGGAAGGGCTCGCGATCCAGAAGCCGGACTGGACGTACGAGCAGCGGCGCGCGCAGGCGGCGCAGGCGCTCACGGACGTCGGCCTCGATCCGCGCGCGCTCGACCGCTATCCGCACGAGTTCTCCGGTGGCCAGCGGCAGCGGATCGCAATCGCGCGCGCGATGGTGCTGGAGCCGAAGTTCGTGATGCTGGACGAGCCGACGAGCGCGCTCGACATGAGCGTGCAGGCGCAGATCGTCGACCTGCTGCGGGAGTTGCAGGCGAAGCGCAACCTCGCCTATGTGTTCATCAGCCACGATCTGGGCGTGGTGCGCCACATCGCCGACCGGGTGGCGGTGATGTACGCCGGCCAGATCGCCGAGCTCGGCCCCAAGGACACGATCTTCGCGAACCCTTCGCACCCTTACACGCGCGCGCTCCTCGACTCGATCCCGCATCTGAGCCAGGCGCGCGCCCTCAAGGGGATCCCGGGACGTACGCCGGCACCCGGTGCGCGGCCGGACGGATGCCGGTTCAACGACCGGTGCTCCTTCGCCATCGACCAGTGCCGCCAGCAGGTGCCGGAGCTGCGCACGATCGCGACCGATCACGAGGTGCGGTGCATCCGGGTCGAGGAGATCGGTGTCTGGGACATCAACCGTGGCACCGTGCCCGACGCCGACCCCGACAAGGCCCGAGACGTCATCTTGTCGGTCAGTGGGCTCAACGTGTTCTACGGCCGCAAGGAGGTCGTGCACGACGTGAGCTTCGACCTCGCCAAGGGCGAGGTGGTGGCGCTCGTCGGTGAGTCCGGCAGCGGCAAGACCACCATCTCCCGAGCGGTCGGCGGCCTGCACAAGGAGTGGACCGGCTCGACCACCTTCGAGGGCCGCGACCTCGCCACCAGTGCCCGCAGGCGCAGCGCGGACGACCGGCGACGGATCCAGTACATCTTCCAGAACCCCTACCTCTCCCTGAATCCACGGTTGACCATCGAGCAGATCATCAAGCGCCCGATGGAGCTGTTCGGGCTGGCCCGCGGCAAGCAAGCGACCGATCGGGTGCTCGAACTGATGGAGCAGGTCGCGCTGGGCTCCGGGATGTTGCACTACGAGGCCAGCCGGCTCTCCGGCGGTGAGCGGCAGCGGGTCGCGATCGCGCGAGCCTTGGCGGCCGAGCCGGACCTGATGATCTGCGACGAGATCACCTCGGCGCTCGACGTATCGGTGCAGGGCTCGATCGTCGCGCTGCTCGAGGGGCTGCGGCAGGAGCGGGGGATCAGCATGCTCTTCGTGACCCACAACCTCGCGCTGGTGCGCTCCATCGCCGCGCGCGTGGAGATCCTGCAGGCAGGCCGGGTGGTCGAGGCGGGCTCGGTCGTCACTGTGATGGAGACGCCCAGCGAGGACTACACCCGCAAGCTGCTGGCCAACAGTCCGAGCATCGACTAGAAGCGAATTTTGGCCGCCGACTCCGGGTCCCGCCTCGGGACGCTGGTCTTCACCGACCCGCAGCTGCAGCCGGGGTGGTCGCACGTCTCGGCGCCGGCGGCGCAGCCGCGCGAGCTGCCCTCGGCACCGCGCGAGCTCGCGGTGGAGGTCGTCGGAGCCGGGCGGGTCCGCGGACTTGCCGAGTGGCTCGCCGAGACATCCGCGACCTCGCTGCTGGTCGTCGTGGACGGCGCGGTGATCCACGAGTGGTACGCCGAGGGGCTGGGCCCGGAGACCCGGTTCCTGGGGGCCTCGATGACGAAGTCGGTCCTGGCCCACTTGGTCGGCCGGGCGGTGCGCGATGGGGCGCTGGCGCTGACCGATCCCGTCACCGCTCACGTCCCCGAACTCGGAGCCACGGGGTATCGCGTAGCGACCGTGGTCGACGTACTCACCATGACCTCCGGTGTGGACTGGGTCGAGGACCATCGCGACGCGACCAGCCTGGCGTCGCGGCTACTCTCGGCATTCCCCTCGGGCGACTCGCGCGCGTTGCTCTCCGAGATCGGCGCCGGAGCTGCGCCCGGCACGCGGTGGAGCTACAACACCGCCGACTCCCAGGTCCTGGACTGGATCCGCGAGCGGGCCACCGGCCGCAACTACGTCGAAGACCTCGAGCGGCTGTGGGGCGATCTCGGCTGCGTCGACGAGAGCGCGGTGGCGGTGGACGGCACCGGGGTTGCCTTGGCCGGCGGCGGCCTGGCCGCCACTGCGCGCGACTGGGCGAAGGTCGCATTGCTCGCGGTCGCCGGCACCACCGACCGCGGCGAGCCACTGCTGGACCCCGACTGGGTCCACGCCGCCGCGCGCCCGCCGTACCCGTTCCTCGGCGTCGGCCGACTGCCGAGCAGCATCACCAGCTTCGCGGGCTTCGGCTACCACTGGTGGCCGATGGACGCGACCGGCCGCCGGGTCACCGCCGACGGCAGCCGCGGGCAGTTCGCCTGCGCCGACCGGAGCACCGGCGCCGTGGTGGTGAAGACCTCGCTGTGGCCCTACGACGACCCGCTCGTGGACCGTCAGGCGCGGGACCTGAGCTACCTCGGCCTGCACGCCGTGCTGGACGCCGTCACGCCATCGCGACCCACTCAGGAGGAACCCGGATGAGCACCGCCGCCGAGGCGACGCCGGACGGACCCGACCGCACCCGGCTGCCGCTCGACGTCGACACCGGCGCCCGGCCCATCCGGCCGGTCGAGGCGGTCCCCGGGGCACCCAACGTGGTCGTCGTGCTGATCGATGACATGGGCTTCGGCGCCTCGTCGGCGTACGGCGGTCCGTGCGAGATGCCGACCGCGCAGCGGCTGGCCGACGAGGGGTTGCTGTACTCCCGGTTCCACGTCACCTCGCTGTGCAGCCCGACCCGCCAGGCGTTGATGACCGGGCGCAACCACCACTCGGTGGGCATGGGCGTCACGAGCGAGATGTCGACGCCCGAGCCGGGCTACCACGGCTACCGGCCGGCCAGCGCGGCCACGATCGCACAGATCCTCAGCGGCAACGGCTACTGCACCGCGGCGATCGGCAAGTGGCACCAGACCCCACCGGTGGAGGTCAGCCCGTCCGGGCCGTTCCAACGCTGGCCGATGGGGGAGGGCTTCGACTACTTCTACGGGTTCATGGGCGCCGAGATGAACCACTGGTACCCGCAGCTCTACCAGGGTCGCTACGCCGTCGAGCCGGACAAGCTGCCCGAGGACGGCTACCACCTCTCCGAGGACCTCGTGGAGCACGCGATCTCCTGGATCGAGAACCAGCAGGCGATCACCCCGAACCGGCCGTTCTTCACCTACGTCGCGTTCGGTGCCACCCATGCGCCGTTCCACGTCGCCCCCGAGTGGCGCGACCGGTACGCCGGCGAGTTCGACTCAGGCTGGGACGCCCAGCGGGAGGCCACGCTGGCCCGGCAGCGGGCGCTCGGCATCGTGCCGGAGTCGGCCGAGCTGGCGCCGTGGGCGGACGGCGTCCCGCACTGGGACGAGCTGGACGAGACCGAGCGACGAGTCGCCGCGCGGTTCATGGAGACCTACGCCGGCTTCGCCGAGCACACCGACGCCCAGGTGGGGCGGCTCGTCGACGCGCTCGACGATATGGGTGTCCTCGACAACACGCTGATCTTCTACCTGCTCGGCGACAACGGTGCTTCCGGTGAGGGCGGCCCCAGGGGCACCCTCCGCGAACACCTGGTCGGCCACGGCATCCAGGACGACACCGCGGAGATGGCCGCGCGGCTCGACACGCTGGGCGACCCCACGACCTACGCGATCTATCCGGTCGGCTGGGCGTTGGCGATGAACACGCCGTACCCCTGGACCAAGCAGCTGGCCCACCTCGGCGGCACCCGTGACGGGATGATCGTGCGCTGGGGCAACGGCATCGCGGCCCGGGGCGAGATCCGGCACCAGTGGCACCACGTGATCGACGTGTTGCCGACCATCCTCGAGGCGGCCGGGGTGCCGGCGCCGGCGGTGTACGGCGGGGTCGAGCAGCAGCCGATCGAGGGAACCAGCCTGGCCTACTCGTTCGACGACGCGGATGCTCCCGACCGGCGGACCACGCAGTACTTCGAGATGATCGGCAATCGCGGCGTCTACCACGACGGTTGGACCGCGGTGACGCGGCACGGCATCCCGTGGGAGATGGTCGATACGCCCGACCGCCCCTTCGACCAGGATCGCTGGGAGCTCTACGACCACGCGTCGGACTGGAGCCAGGCCCACGACCTGGCCGAGCAGCACCCGGCGCGCCTCGCCGAGCTCCAGCGGGTCTTCGACGAGGAGGCCGAGAAGCACCACGTCCTCCCGCTCGACGACCGGGTCACCGAGCGGGAGAACCCCGACGTGGCCGGCCGGCTCGACCTCCACCTGGGCCGCTCCTCACTCTCCTTCGGCCCCCGCGTCGGCCGGTTGACCGAGGAGGCCGCGCCCAACGTCAAGAACCGCTCGCACGTGATCACGGCCGATCTCGAGGTCGTCACCGGCACCGGAGGCGTCGTGGTCGCCCAGGGTGGTCGGTTCGGCGGCTGGTCGCTCTACCTCGTCCACGGCGTACCGCACTACGCCTACAACTTCGCCGGCCGCGACCTGACCGTGGTCCGCGGAGGCAAACCGATCGTGCCCGGGCGACACGACCTCGTGGTGCGCTTCCACTACGACGGCGGGCCGCCCGGTAGCGGTGCCGAGGTCGTGCTGGAGGTCGACGGGGCGGCGGTGGGCAGTGGCCGGATCCCGACGACGACCGCCTACTACTTCTCCTTCGACGAGACCTTCAACATCGGCGTCGACCGTGGCACGCCGGTGGTCGACGACTACCTGCCGGTGCGCAACGCCTTCGAGGGGCTGATCCACCGGGTCCGCTTCGACCTCGACGAGGTCACCGACCCCGGCAGCGACGACGGCCGCGAACGGCAGGCGCTGGTCCACCAGTAGTGATCGTGGAATGACTGAGGTGCGGCGGTCCAGAGTTTCGTCGGTCAGCCGACGAAACTCGACACCACTCACCGGTCGATAGCCCTCGGGACTAGAACACGTTACAGTTTTGTCGTGGCGACCGACGACAGCACGGCCGAGTCCCTGGCGGCGGTCCGGTCCGTGCTCGCCGATGTCCTCGACAGAGACGGCGGCTGGAAGGAGCTCGCCGAGGCCGGGCTGCTGGGGCTGCCCGTCCCGGAGGAGTACGGCGGGGAAGGGCTCGGCCTGCCCGAGGTCGGCGTGTTGCTCCGCGGGACCGGTCTGAGAGCCCGGCACCTGCCCGTCTGGGAGACGCTCTGCTGTGGCGTCCTGACCCTCGCCCGCCATGGCAGCACCGAGCAACGCCAGCTGTTGGCCGACGTGGCCCTGGGCACGCGCATCCTCACGCCGGCGGTGCGCGAGCTGGCGCCGACCAGCTACGCCGACGGCACCGTGACCGGCCGCAAGGCGGGCGTGACCTACGCCGCCGAAGCCAGCCATCTGCTGGTCATCGCCCGACAGGATGGCCACGACGTCGTGGCGCTCGTCGAGGTGAGCGACCCGGGGGTGACTCTGCTGGAGTCAAGCTCCAGCGCCCGCCTCACGACCCACACTGTGGTCTTCGACGCGGCCCGCGCGGAGCTGGTGGTCGATGCGGCCACGACGCTGACGGGCCTGTGGACCGCCGGCCTCGCACTCACCGCCGCCGGGTTGGTCGCCGGTGCGCGCGACCTCACCGCGTCGTACGTCAAAGGACGCACCCAGTTCGGCCGCACCCTGGCGGAGTTCCAGGCGGTCGCCATGCAGATCGCCGATGTCTACATCGCCTCGCGGACCCTCGACCTCGCCGCCGACAACGCCGCCTGGCGGCTCGACCAGGGTCTCGCGGCCGACGACGACCTAGCCGTTGCGGCGTACTGGACCTGCGCCGAGGGGCTCCAGGCGCTTCGTACCTGCCACCACCTGCACGGCGGGATGGGCGTCGACCAGACCTACCCGCTGCACCACTACCTCAGCTGGGTCAGCGACATCACCTACGCGCTCGACGTACGAGCCGAGGCGGTCCGCGTCGAGGACCCCACCACCAAGAACCTCGAGCTCAGCGATGACCAGCGCCGGCTCAAGCAGGAGATCCGCAGCTACTTCGCGACCCTTTCCGGCCGGTACGACGAGGAGGAGCTGGCCCGCGACCGGCACGGCGAGAGCTACCAGCGGATCGTCCGCCAGCTGGGCGAGGACGGCTGGATGGGCGTCGGCTGGCCGCGCGAGTACGGCGGCCACGGCCTCGGCGAGATCGAGCAGACGATCTTCGCCAACGAGGCGCAGTACGCCGACGTACATCTGCCCGCGGTCACCCTGCAGACGGTCGGCCCGACGCTGATCCGTTTCGGCAGTCCGCGACAGAAGGAACTGTTCCTCCCGCGGATCCTGGCCGGCGACGTGCACTTCGCGATCGGCTACTCCGAACCCGACGCCGGCACGGATCTGGCCTCGTTGCGGACCACCGCGCGGCGCGACGGGGACCACTACGTCGTCAACGGCCAGAAGCTGTGGACCACCGGCGGGCACCAGGCCGACTTCGTCTGGCTTGCGGTCCGCACCGATCCCGACGCCCCCAAGCACCGGGGCATCTCGATCCTCATCGTCGACACGACCGACCCCGGCTACTCGTGGACACCGATCATCACCGCCGACGGGTCGCACCACGTCAACGCGACCTACTACCACGACGTCCGAGTGCCGGTGGACATGCTCGTCGGCGAGGAGAACCAGGGCTGGAAGCTGATCACCACCCAGCTCAACCACGAACGCGTGATGCTTGGCCCGGCGGGCCGGATCGAGGGGCTGCGCGACCGGGTCGCCGACTGGGCCACCAAGGCCGGGGTCGTCGACCGCCCCGACGTCGTACGGCTGATGGGCCAGGCGACCGCGGTGTTCCGGGTCAACGAACTGCTCAACTGGGAGGTGGCCCGGGCCGCCGGGCAGGGTGAGATCTCGGTCGGGGACGCGTCCTCGTCGAAGGTCTTCGCGGCCGACCAGGTGCAGCATCTCCTGGACGAGCTCACCCGGGTCGTGCACCGGTACGGCGACCCGTCGGACGAGGAGACCAAGCAGCTGATGGGCTACCTCGACGGTCAGATCAAGCGCAACCTGGTCCTCACCTTCGGAGGCGGTGTCCAGGAAGTGCAGCGCGAGCTGATCGCGATGTTCGGCCTGGGACTGCCGCGGGTGCCCCGGTGAATGACCAGTGAGCGATGAGCGCAGTGCCCGGATCCGAGCCGAGGCCGACCGGATCATCGCGCTGGGGGAGTGCTCGGAGATGCTGGCGCCGTACGAGGTGCACCAGTCGACGATCGGTACCTGGCTTGATGCGATGGGCTACGACAACGACCGGTTCCGGCGCGGCGAGGCGCCGCCGTCGATGGCGCAGGTGTGGACGATGCCCGGTCTCGGCCGCCGGCGGGGGCCCGAGGATCCGCTCAGCCGGATGACCGAGTTCCTCACCGCCGAGGGGTACACCGCCGTGCTCGGGACCAACTGCGAGCAGAGCTACGAGCGCTACCTCCGGGTCGGCGAGCGGCCGCGGGTCACCAGTGCACTCGACTCGGTCGCCGGGCCGAAGACCACCGCGATGGGCGAGGGCTGGTTCGTGACCTCGCGGAACGTCTGGTACGTCGGCGACGAGGTGGTGGCCACCATGCTGTTCCGGGTCCTGAAGTTCATCCCGAAGGAGCGTCCGTGACGGTCCGGCCGATGGTGAATCGCGACTCCCAGTTCTTCTGGGACGGCACCAAGCTCGGCGAGCTTCGGATCCAGACGTGCAACGCCTGCGGCGCGAAGCGGTTCCCGCCCGGCCCGGCCTGCCAGAGCTGCCCGGCGTACGACCGGGGGTACCAGATCGCCGCGGGCACCGGCACCGTCTTCTCCTACGTCGTACACCGGCACCCGCCCGTCCCGGGCAAGGAGCTCCCCATCGTGATCGCGCTGATCGAGCTCGACGAGGGGGTGCGGATGGTCGGTGAGGTCGTGGACGCAGTGTCCGCCGACGGCCAGGCGGAGATCGAGATCGGCACGCCGCTGCGGGTGGAGTTCCGCGAGGTCGACGAAGAGCTGAGCCTCCCGGTCTGGCGAAAGGTGTGACAGTGCAACATCTCGTGACCGGCACCGCGCTGCCCGAATGGAGTCTGCCGCTGACGCCGACCACCATCGTCAGCACCGCGATCGCTACCCGGGACTGGCAGGACGTGCACCACGACCGCGACATCGCCCAGGCGGCCGGGTCGAAGGACATCTTCATGAACATCCTCACCACCAACGGGCTGGTCGAACGGTTCGTCGTCGACTGGGCCGGCCCGGACACCGAGGTGAAGGCCATCGCGATCCGGCTCGGCGCCCCCGCGCATCCCTACGACACGCTGACCTTCAGCGGGTCGGTCGCCTCGGTCGAGGACGGCATCGCCACCATCGAGGTCGTCGGCCGGGTGTCGCTGGGCGATCACGTGACCGGGACAGTCAAGGTGGCCGTGTGACGCTCTCCGGGAAGGCTGCGATTGCCGGCATCGGGGCCACCGAGTTCTCCAAGGAGTCGGGTCGTTCCGAGCTCCAGTTGACCGTCGAGGCGGTGCGCGCCGCGCTGGCCGACAGTGGCCTCGCGGCCACGGATGTGGACGGGCTGACGACGTTCACCATGGACACCTCGTCCGAGATCGCCGTGGCCCGGGAGTTGGGCGTGCCGGAGCTGCGGTTCTTCAGCCGGATCAACTTCGGCGGAGGCGGGGCGTGCGCAACCGTCCAGCAGGCGGCGATGGCGGTGGCGACCGGGGTGGCCGACGTCGTGGTCTGCTACCGCGGGTTCAACGAGCGCTCGGAGTCGCGGTTCGGCCAGTTCTCGCTGGCCGCCG
>DOWL01000221.1:9566-10092 GCA_003519585.1 Nocardioides sp.
CGGCCAGTTCTCGCTGGCCGCCGCGACCCAGGTCAACACCAACGGCCTCGACAACGCCTGGACCTACCCGATGGGGCTCGGCACCCCGGCCGCGACCGTCGCGATGCAGGCGCGTCGCTACATGCACGAGTTCGGCGCGACGTCCGAGGATTTCGGCCGGGTCGCGGTCGCCGATCGTCGGCACGCCGCGACCAACCCGCACGCGTTCTTCTTCGAGAAGCCGATCACTCTGAAGGACCACCAGGCCTCGCGCATGATCGTGGATCCCCTGCATCTGCTCGACTGTTGCCAGGAATCCGACGGAGCGGTCGCGCTGGTGGTCACCTCGGTCGAGCGGGCTCGTGACCTGCGCGAGACGCCGGCCGTCGTCGTCGCCGCAGCCCAGGGCTCGGGCGCCGACCAGTTCGTGATGACGTCGTACTACCGCGACGACATCGGCATCCCCGAGATGGGTGTCGTCGGCCGTGAGCTGTGGCGCCAGTCGATGCTGGCCCCCGACGACATGCCGATGGCGATCCTCTACGAT
>DOWL01000221.1:10167-10821 GCA_003519585.1 Nocardioides sp.
GGCGATCCTCTACGACCACTTCACGCCGTACGTCCTCATGCAGTTGGAGGAGCTCGGCTTCTGCGGTCGAGGTGAGGCCCCGGACTTCGTCAAGGACGGCGCCATCGAGGTCGGCGGCCGGCTCCCGCTCAACACCCATGGCGGCCAGCTCGGTGAGGCCTACATCCATGGCATGAACGGCATCTCCGAAGCGGTCCGCCAGCTGCGCGGTACGTCGGTCAACCAGCTGCCCGACGTTCCGCATGTGCTGGTGACTGCCGGCACCGGCGTGCCGACCAGCGGGTTGATCCTCAGCCGCTGAGCAGCTTCTCCCGGAAGAACGCGAGCACTCGGTCGACGCCCTCCTGCTGGCGGTGGGCGGTGAGCGTGGAGTGCTTGCGGCCGGGGAACTCCACCCGGATGAACGCGTCGCCGAGCTCGCGGGCCAGGGTCTCGAACCGGGTGCCGACTGCGATATCTCCGGTGTAGCGCAACCCGAGCACGTCGCAGCCTGCGGCGGCCCGCTCCTTGACTCTGGAGAGATCGGCGGGGGAGAGGTTGAGGTCGGCGGCGCGAGCCTTGCCCAGGGGGAACGGCAGCGACGGCTGGGCGACCACCGGCGCCGCCACCGAGTCGTCGACCATCATCGCGAGGGCGAAGCCGCCGGTGAAGCAC
>DOWL01000221.1:10954-11783 GCA_003519585.1 Nocardioides sp.
AGCTCGGCGTGCAGCTCGCGGGCCACCGAGCGGAGCCAGTCGGCGATCGGCGAGGTCTGGCGCAGCCGCAGCTTGTTGAACTCGCGGTTGACGCAGGCTTGCCGCAGTGAGCCGATCATCGCCGTCGGCGACTCGGGAGACGGCACCCGGCCGAACAGGTGCGGCAGCACCACCGTGAACCCCTGACCGACCACCTCCTCCGCGAAGGCCACCACGTCATCGGTGATCCCCGGGATCTCGGAGATCACCACGACGCCGGGGCCGCTGCCCTTGCGGTACGTCGTGTGGGTGATGCCGCTCGCGGTGTGCTCACCGAGGACCCAGCCGTCGAGAACGCTCATGCGCCCAGTATCCGGCTCCCCGCTGTCGGCCTCCTCTACTAGGTTGTGCCCGTGGCCCTCCCTGAACTCGATGCCGAGGAGCAGCGGATCCTGGGCGTGCTCCTCGAGAAGCAGGTGACCGTCCCCGCGACGTACCCGATGACGCTTGGCGCCGTTCGCACCGGCTGCAACCAGTCGAGCAGCCGCGAGCCGGTCGTGGAGTACGACGAGCAGACCGTCGAGGCGACGCTCCGCCGACTCAAGGACCGTCAGCTGGTGCGGGTGGTCTGGGCCGACAGCGGCCGCCGAACCCTGAAGTACCACCAGCTCCTGTCGGAGACGCTCGAGCTGAACGACGCCGAACGGGCGCTGATCACGGTCCTGCTGCTCCGAGGCGCCCAGGCACCCGGCGAGCTCAAGACCAGGACCGACCGGCTGCACGCGTTCGCCGACCGGGGCGAGGTCGAGACCGTGCTGGCCGACCTCGCCGCCCGGCCCGAGCCGCTGGT
>DOWL01000221.1:11887-14221 GCA_003519585.1 Nocardioides sp.
CGCCGCCCGGCCCGAGCCGCTGGTCCGCGAGCTCCCGCGCCAACGCGGTCAGCACGACGCGCGGTGGCTGCACCTGCTCGGCGACGTGCCGATCACCGACGGCGATGGTGGCCACGAGGCCGGGCCGCCGGTCGACCGCGAGTCGGTGCTGGCGAGCGGCGCGCAGTCGCGGGACGCGCGCGTGCGGGAGTCCTACGACGCGGTGGCGACGGTGTACGCCGACAACGTGGCCGACGAGCTCGCGATCCTGCCGTTCGAGACCTGGCTGCTCGACCGGGTCGCCGCGCATGCAGACGGCGGCCCGGTGGTCGAGGTGGGTTGCGGCCCAGGCCACGTGACGGCGTACCTCGCCGAGGCGGGGGCCGATGCGACCGGGGTCGACCTGTCCTCCTCGATGGTGGAGGAGGCGCGTCGACGGTTCCCCGACGGCTCGTACGAGGTGGGCGATCTGCGCCGGCTGATGCGGCCGACCTCCGCGCCCGGGTGGTCGGCGGTGCTCGCGTGGTACTCCCTGATCCACCTCGCGGCCTCCGAGCTCCCCGAGGCGCTGGCCGCCCTGACCCGTCCGCTGGCGGCCGATGGCTGGCTGGTGGTGGCGGTGCACACCGGCGCCGAGGTGCGGCACGCTACCGACTGGTTCGACGTAGAGGTGGATCTCGACTTCGTGCTCCACGACCGCGCCGAGATCGTCGCGCTGTTCGAGGCGACCGGTCTCACCGAGGTGGAGTGGTACCACCGCGGGGCGTTCACCGCACGGGACGAGACCACCGACCGGCTCTACGTCATCGGTCGCAAGGCCTGAGCGCCTTGCGGGTCCTCTTCTCCTCGTCCTGTGGGCGACCGCCGTGGAGGCGGGAGTCCTGGTGGACAGCCAGGGCATCGAGACCGTTGCCGCCGGTGCGAGCGGTGCCGAGGAACGGGCTCTGCGGGCCGCCGTGCTCGACGTCGCGGAGACCCTCGAGGGAGCCAAGCGCGCGCCGTACGTCTTCCCGAGGATGTTCGGTGCCGCACTGACACCCCCGATGGCCGCCGACCTGGTCGACATCGCGCGAGCGTGGCAGCCTGACCTGCTCGTCCACGAGCACGCCGAGCTCGCCGCGCCCCTGGTCGGTGAGCTCCTCGGCCTGCCGAGCGTGACGCACGCCTTCGGGACGGCCATCCCGGTCGCGATCCTCGACGAGGCTCGAGAGCTATTGGCCGAGCTGTGGAGCGAGCGCGGGCTCGCCGTACGCCGGGTGCTTCCGATCCGGCTACCTCGACATCTGCCCGACGTCGGTGCAGACCGAGTCGGTGGCGCACATCGGCAACCGCCAACCCCTGCGGTCGGTCGCGGAAGCCGGCATCGCCACGCCTCCCGCGCAACCGCTGATCTACGTCACCCTGGGCACCGTCCAGCGGCGACCCGAGCTGCTGCGGGAGGTGGTGGCGGGGGTCGCGGGCGGCGCGGCGTTGATGCTCGCGCCGCCGGAGGTGAACCAAGGTTCCGTGCGCACCGCGGTCGAACGGCTGCTGAACGACGAGACGCTGCGGACCGGTGCTGGCCGCGTGGCCGCCGAGATCGCCGGCATGCCCGGGCCCGACCAGGTGGCCCGCGTGCTTGCCGAGCGGTTCGCTCCGCGCGTGACATAGGGTCGCCGAGTCGAGCTCACCCGCACCACCGCTGACGACGGCACGTCCCTCGCCGTCCATCTGACCGACCCCACCGCCTCGCTGGTCTGCCTGCCCGGCGGCCCGATGCTCGACTCCGGCTACCTCGGAGACCTCGGCGGGCTCGGTTCGCACCGCGCGTTCGCCCGGCTCGACCTGCGCGGCACCGGCGCGTCCGGCGAACCGGCCGATCCAGCGTCGTACCGCTGCGATCGCCAGGTCACCGACGTGGAGGCGGTCCGCCGCCATCTCGGCCACGACCGGATCGCGTTGCTCGGGCACTCGGCCGGCGCGAACCTCGCCTATGCCTACGCCGCGGCCCACCCCGGACGGGTCGAGCGCCTTCTACTCGTGACCCCGAGCGTCCGCGGGCTCGGGATCGATATCCCCGACCGGGCCCGTTCCGAGATGGCGAGGCTTCGCGTCGGCGAGCCGTGGTACGCCGACGCCGCGGCCGCGCTCGCTCGGGTCCAGGCCGGCGTCGGTGAAGAGGCGGACTGGTCGGCGATCTCGCCGTTCACCCATGGCCGCTGGGACGCCGACACCCGGGCCTACGAGGCCTGGATGGACGAGCGCCGCGACGAGGCGAAGGCCGCCGCGTTCGTCGCCGAAGGTGCCCTCGACCCGGACGCCACCCGCACGGCTCTGGTCGCGCTCGATGCCCCGGTGCTGGTGCTGGCCGGGGCC
>DOWL01000221.1:14322-14535 GCA_003519585.1 Nocardioides sp.
CGGTGCTGGTGCTGGCCGGGGCCGTGGACGTCGGCAACCCACCCGCCGCCATGGCCGAGGTCGCCGCGGTCTTCCCGCACGGCTGATCGTGATGCCCGGCGCCGGCCACTTCCCCTGGGCCGACGACGCAGATCGGTTCGTGGCGCTGGTGGCGGGCTGGCTGCAGTCCAGCGGTGGTTGAGCCCGAACGCGCGCTGGCGCGTTCGGTGTCGA
>DOWL01000078.1:0-9255 GCA_003519585.1 Nocardioides sp.
GCAGCGAGCGTGTCGAAACCCGGCAACACGGGGCTGGGACGTGATCAGGTCCGGTGCCTTCGCTGCGGCGGTGCCAAACACCTGCTCGTCGACCACCTCGAAGATCGTGGGTGGCCGGTGCTCGGCAAGCTGGGCCTGGGACTGTGGAGTGGCGAAGACACCGCGCAGGAACTCACGGAACTCCTCGGCCCGGGTGGTGGAGTCGAACTCCAGGTCGACGATGACCTGGTGCGGGTCGTCGTGGCCACGGACCACGCGGTAGGAGCGCACTCCACGGCTGCGGCGCTGCTGGTCGAACTTGTCGAAGACGGCCTTCCAGTCGTCGTAGTCGTGCACGGTGTTCTCAATGTGAAGGGTTGCCATGCCGCCACGCTCACCGGTCGCCGGGACCAGCACCATCCCAGGTTCTGAGGGGTCCGCCGCTGCGCCGGTCGCCGTACGCTCGCGACGTGTCCGACGCCGCCGTCCTCGACCGCGTCGAGCGGCTCTGCCGGGAGCCGCTCACGCCGAAGGCGCTGCGCGAGGCAGCGCTGGAAGTGGTACGCCGCGCGGTGCCGTACGACGCGCACGTGTGGCTGCTGACCGACCCGGTGACCTGCGTGGGGACCTCGCCGCTGGCCGACGTACCGATGCTCGCCTGGCCGCAGTTGCCCGAGCTGGGCCGGCAGCGCTATCTCACGCCGCTCAACCGGTGGACCGAGCTGCGGCGGGGCGGGACGCCGGCCGCCGGGCTGCACGCGGCCTCCGACGGCGACCTCGCGCGCTCCCAGCTGTGGCGCGAGGTGCTCGACGCGATGGGGGTCAGCGATGTCGCGTCGTCGGTCTACGCGGACCGGTTCGGCTGCTGGGCGTGGCTGGACCTCTGGCGCTGCGGAGGCCGGTTCACGAGCGCCGAGGTCTCGTTGCTGGGCGCGCTCACCGGCCCGCTCACCGAGGGGATCCGGGCCGCGCAGGCGCGCACCTTCATCGAGGAGGCGGAGCCGCTCGAGCTGGCCGGACCCGCTGTGCTGCTGCTCGACTCGGGACTACGCGTGGTGAGCAGGACCGCCACCGCCGACGCCGCGTTGCGCGAGCTGAACCCACCCGGAGAGGAGCCGATCCCCGATCCCATCCCGGCGGCGGCCCTCAACGTGGCCGCGGCCCTGGTGGCGGCCGAGGCCGGCGCGCCGGTCGGGCCGGCGTGGTCGCGAGTCCACCTCGGCGCCGGCCGCTGGGTGACGCTGCGCGCCGAGCGGATGACCGGCGCGGTCGACCTGGCTGTGACGATCGAGGTCAGCACGGTGGCCGAGCGGCGTGAGGTGTTCGCCCTGGCGCACGGTCTCAGCCCGCGGGAGCGGGAGGTGCTGGGCCAACTCGCGACCGGTGCCGACTCCCGGACCATAGCCCGCGCTCTCGCGCTGTCCGAGCACACGGTCAACGACCATGTCCGGGCCGTCCTCGCCAAGTGCGACGCCCCGACCCGCGCGGTGCTCCTGTCGCGGATCGCCGGCCGCTGAGCTTCCTGAAAGACGACGGCTCAGGCCAGCGACTCCAGCCAGGCCTCGTGGAGGGCGGAGAACCGGCCATCCCCACCGGCGATCAGCTCGGCCGGTGAGCCGTCCTCGACGACGCGGCCGTGCTCCATCACCAGCACCCGGTCGGCGATCTCGACGGTCGAGAGCCGGTGGGCGATGATCACCGCCGTGCGACCCGCGAGCACGGTGCGCAGCGCCTGCTGGACCAGCCGCTCGGAGGGTACGTCGAGCGAGGACGTCGCCTCGTCGAGGATGAGCACGGCCGGGTCGGCCAAGAAGGCGCGAGAGAACGCGACCAGCTGCCGTTGGCCGGCCGAGAGCCGACCGCCGGAGTTGGCGACATCGGTGTCGTAGCCCTCCGGCATGGCCGTGATGAACTCGTGGGCGCCCAGCGCCCGGGCCGCGGCGACGACCTCAGCCATCGTGGCCTCGGGCCGGCCGAAGCGGATGTTGTCGGCGATCGTGCCGGAGAAGAGGTAGTTCTCCTGGGTCACCATCACGACGTTGTCGCGCAGTTCGGTGGAGCGGATCGAGCGCAGGTCGATGCCGTCGAGCAGCACCCGGCCTCCGGTCGGGTCGTAGAAGCGGGTCGCCAGCTTGGCCAACGTGGTCTTGCCGGCCCCCGTGGTGCCGACCAGAGCGAGGGTCTGTCCGGCCGGCACCGTGAGGTCGAGACCGGGCAGCACCGGCCGGTCCTCGACGTACTCGAACCGAACGTCGTCGAAGCGCAGCTCGCCGCGGACCTCGCCGAGCTCGACCGGGG
The DNA here is from genome assembly GCA_003519585.1 of Nocardioides sp. GTDB lineage: Bacteria > Actinomycetota > Actinomycetes > Propionibacteriales > Nocardioidaceae > Nocardioides. Next base: position 2,278 of record DOWL01000078.1, read on the forward strand.
TGGTGGGCTCGGCGACCGAGGGCTCCTCCTCGAGCACGCCGGCCAACTTGTCCAGCGCCGCTGAGGCCGACTGGAAGGTGTTGTAGAACTGGCTGATCTCCATCATCGGCTCGAAGAACTGGCGCAGGTAGAGCAGGAACGCCGCGAGCACGCCGACGGTGACGTCGCCCTGGTAGGCGCGGTAGCCGCCGTAGATCAGGACGACGCCGATGGTGAGGTTGCCGATCAGCCGGATGCCGGGCATGAACCACGCGACCAGCCGGAACGCGACGAGGTTGGCGCGGCGGTACTGGTCGTTGACGTCGTCGAAGATCTCCTGGTTGCGGGGTTCGCGGCGGAACGCCTGCACCGCGCGGATGCCGCCCATCGACTCCACGAAGTGGACGATGACCAGCGCGACCTTCTCGCGGGTGACCTTGTAGGAGGACGCCGACTCCCGCCGGAACCACACCGTGATCCAGGCCAGGAACGGCCCGCACAGCAGGGCGACCAGCCCGAGTTTGACGTCGAGGAACAGCAGCAGCGCCGCCGTCCCGACCAGGGTGAGCGCGGCGGTGACCAGCCCGTCGAACCCGGTCTCGAGCATCTCGTAGATCGCGTCGACGTCGGAGGTCTGCCGCGAGATCACCCGGCCCGAGGTGTAGGCGTCGTGAAAGGCCGGGCTGAGCACCTGGAAGTGCCGGAACACACGGCGCCGGATCTCGAAGAGGATGTCCTGGCCGATCTTGCCCGAGCGCACCAGGAACAGCTGCCGCGCCACCGCCTGGGTCAGCGTCGCGAACAGCATGGCGGCGACGATCACGAGCAGCGGCCGGAGGTCGTCGTCGGTGCGGATCGGTGGGATGCCGGAGTCGATGCCCAGCGCGACCAGCAGTGGGATCGCCAGCCGAGCGGCGTTCTCGACCACGACGATCACGATCAGCAGCTGGATGGCTCGCTTGTACGGCGTCAGCAACTCGCCGAGCAGCCGCTTCGAGCCGCCGCCCAGCGTGCCCGCGGTCATCCGCTCGGCAGCCTCGTCGGCGTCGACCTGAGCCAGCCCGCGCCACGCGGTGGTCTCGTCGACCGGGACCTCCGGTGTCTCGGTCGTCATGCGCCCACCTCCTCGTGGGCGAGCACGGGCAGGTCGGCGTCCGAGCCGAGCAGGTCGCGGTAGGCGGGCACCGTGGCCAGCAGCTCGCGGTGGTCGCCGACGTGGGTGATCCGGCCGTCCTGGAGCAGCGCCACCCGGTCGGCCAACAGCACCGTCGACGCGCGGTGGGCGACGATCAGCCCGGTCGTGTCGGCCAGCACCCGCTGGAGCGCCTCCTCGACCAGCCGTTCGGTGTGCACGTCGAGAGCGGACAGCGTGTCGTCGAGGATCAGGATCTTGGGCTGGGCCAGCACCGCGCGCGCCAGGGCCAGCCGCTGGCGCTGGCCGCCCGAGAGGGCCATGCCCTGTTCGCCGATCCGGGTGTCGAGACCCCACGGCAGCTCGTGCACGAACCCGGCCTGCGCGACCTCGAGGGCCTGCTCGATCTCGGCTTCGGAGGCGGGGTCGAGATCGGGATCGCGACCCAGGGTGAGGTTTTCGCGGGCGCTCATCGAGAAGAGGGTCGGCTCCTCGAACGCGGTGGCCACCAGCGAGCGCAGCTGGCCGAGCTCGAGCTGGCGTACGTCGACGCCGTCGATGGTCACCCGACCGCCGGTCACGTCGTAGAGCCGCGGGACGAGGGAGGTGAGCACCGTCTTGCCGGAGCCGGTCGCGCCGACCAGGGCCACGGTCTCGCCGGGCGCGAGATCGAGGTCGACCCCGCGGAGCACCGACTCGTCGGAGTCAGGGAAGGCGAAGTCGACCGCCTCGAACCGCAGGTGCCCCCGCGGCTGATCGATCCTGCGGGTGCCGCCCACGATGTCGGGCTCGGTGTCGAAGATCTCGAGGATCCGGGCGCTCGCGGTCATCGCCTCCTGGGCCATCGCCAGGATCACGCCCAGCGACGCGACCGGCCAGACCAGGGAGAGCAGAAGCGTGATGAACGCGACCAGTTCGCCCGGGGTGAGCAGCCCCTTGCCGACTCCGATCGCACCCATCAGCAACACGATGACCACGGCGAGGTTGGGGATCACCTCGAGGAAGGTCCAGAACCTCGCCGAGAGCCGGACCTTGTCCATCGAGGTGGCATAGAGCTTCGCGGCCGCTTCGTATTGACGCGAGATGTGGTCCGAGCGGCCGAAGGACTTGATCACCCGGATGCCGACAGCGCCCTCCTCGGCCCGGGTCGCGAGGTCGCCCTGCTCGTCCTGGACCCGGCGCGAGACCACGACGTAGCGCTTCTCGAAGCGCATCGAGAGCCAGATGACGGGGAGCGCCGTCGCGGCCACGACCAGCCCGAGCGGCCAGTAGAGGTGCAGGAGCACCCCGGTCACCACGGTGACCTGGAGGATGTTGAGGACCAGGAACAGCAGCCCGAACCCGGCGAACCGGCGGATCGCGGAGAGATCCTGGGTGGCGCGGGAGAGCAGTTGGCCGGACTCCCACTCGGTGTGGAAGCTCATCGGCAGCGCCTGGAGCCGCTCGTAGAGATCGTGCCGGATCTCGGTCTCGAGCCCGAGGACTGCGTCGGCCTGGACCCATCGGCGTACCCAGATGAGGAACGCCTCGAGCACCCCGAGGCCGAGGGCCAGCAGCCCGAGCGGGAGCAGTGCGTCGAGATCTCGCTCGGCGATCGGACCGTCGATGATCGCCTTGGTCACCAGGGGGATGGTGATCGTGAGCCCGACCGCGCCCAGCGCGGCCGCCGCCATGACCGAGAGCGCGCGGAGATGAGGCCGGAAATAGCCCCGGAGCCGCCACAGCGAGTGGACGCCCGCTGTCTCCGTGTGCTCCGAGGTTGTCATCGTCAACGACTCTAGATCGAGCCACCGACAGGGGCTAATCGTTATCTGGTGCTTACCCGTGCAGGCCTGTGGATGACCGTTCGCGCCGCGCTTCGGGACCGGGCACAGTGGCTGCCGACAGCTGATCGGACATGGGAGAGCGGCAGCATGATCATTGGTATGACGCGCAGGGCGAAGATCGCCGTCACGGTGCCGCAGGAGCGACTTGACGCGGCACAGCGGGCGGTCTGCGACGGGCGCGCTGCAGGTGTCTCGGCCTACGCCGCGGAGGCGATGGAGCAGCGGGAGAAGTCGGAAGACTTCGTCCTCAAGCTCGAGGAGGCGCTGGAGGAGTCCGGCGGACCGATGACGGATGCAGAGCGTGAGGAGATCGATCGGCTCGCGGGCTGGTGAGCAGCGATGCGCCGGCTGGACCCCGACGTCGCCGTCCTGGTGGTCTGACCACCCATCCCGCGTGGGTGTGTCGGTGGACACGGCGAGACTGACTTCATGACCGACTCACACCCCGTGTACGCCGTCCAGGTGGTCGTCGACTGCACCGACCCACACCCGCTCGCCGACTGGTGGGCCGAGGCACTCGGCTGGCAGGTGGAGCCGCAGGACGAGGAGTTCATCCGCTCGATGGTCGACCAGGGGTTCGCCACCGACGACGACACGACCCACCACCACGACCGGCTGGTGTGGGCCTCGGGCGCGGCGATCAACCACCCCGAGGGCACCGACCGGGCTCCGCGGATCCTGTTCGTCCAGGTGCCCGAGGCCAAGACCGTGAAGAACCGCGTCCACCTCGACCTTCGACCCGGGGTCGACCCGACGACCGCCGAGCTCGACCGGTTGCTCAGCCTCGGCGCGACCCGGATCGGCCAGGGCAGCCAGGGCCCCCACGCCTGGGTGGTGCTCACCGACCCCGAGGGCAACGAGCTCTGCCTTCCGGTGCCACCCGGCACCTGAGCCATGCTGAGTGCCACGATGGGCGGGTGACGGACTGGAGTGGCGAGGAGTACGCGCGGCTCGGCGGGTTGCAGCGACGGATGATCAGCGAGGCGTTGTCGAGCCTCGAGTTCGGTCCGAGCGACCGGGTCCTCGACATCGGGTGCGGCGACGGCTTCCTCACCGCCGCCATCGCGAAGCTGACTCCCCAGGGCTTGGTCGTGGGGGCCGATCGATCGCCTCGGATGGTCGCCACCGCAGAGACGACCGCGACCGGCGAGGAGTCGCGGCCGTGGTTCGTCCTTGCCGACGCGCTCGCGCTGCCCTTCACACGCTGCTTCGACGCGGCGGTGTCGTTCAACGCGCTGCACTGGGTGCCCGAACAGCAACGGGCACTGGAGCAGATCGCCGCGGCGCTCAAGCCGGGCGGATCGGCGACGATCCAGATGGTCTGCGCGGGCCCACGCCCCAGCCTCGAGGCCGTCACGATGACGCTGTGCGGCGAAGCCCGTTGGGCGCCGTGGTTCCACGGCTTCGAGGCACCCTTCGTCCACGTCGACCCCGACCGGTACGCCGACCTGGCCGCGACGGCGGGCCTGACGCTCGACGAGGCGACCGTGGCCGACCGGGAGTGGGACTTCGGCTCGCGCGAGGCACTGTTGCAGTGGTCGGCGATGGGCTGCACCGCGTGGACCGACCGGCTGCCGGTGGAGCGGCGCGGCGAGTTCATCGCAGAGCAGGTCGACAGCTACGAAGAGATCTCGGGCGCCGCCGGGCTCTTCCGATTCATGCAGTTGCGGGCCGTCCTGCATCGCAGGTGACTTGAGCTACCCCGACAGCAGCCCGCGGACGACTCGCAGCCCGACCGACATCCGCGCGAGGTCGGCCTCGTCCTCGGCGCAGATCTGGTTCAAGGTCTTGGCGGCCTTGGCGACCTGGGCGGCGTCGCCATCCTCCCAGGCGCCGATCCGCGCCGGGGCCGTGTCGTCGGACGAGGTGCCGCGCAACACCTGTGCGGTCAGCTCGGTGTGCACGCCGTGCAGGTCGTCGCGGAGTGCGGCGCGGGCCATGGTCTGCCACTTGTCCTCGCGGGGCAGCGCCACGATCCGCTGCAGCAGCACCGGGAGGCCGAGCCGCTCGCCGAGCGCGAAGTGGACCCGGGCCACCTCCTCGGGAGCCAACCCCTCACGTTGGGCGACCTCGACGATGCCCAGCAGCATGTACGCCGGCTCCAGCACCGCCACCCGGCGGGCCAGCTCCTCGGGCACGCCGCGCGCCTCGTAGGCCGCCAGCCGCTCGTGGTAGGTCTCCAACTCCCGCCCCGACATCAACTCGGGGAGCTGGGCCATGGTCGCCTGCACCGGTGCCGCGAACTGATCGACCGTGGCCTGGCTGTCGAGCGGTGGACGACGGTGGGTGACCAGCCAGCGCGACGCCCGCTCGACCAGGGTCCGCATCTGGATCCGCATCCGGGTCTGCAGGGCGGCGTCGAGCCGGTTGTCCCAGCCCTTCAGCTCGGTGCGGTAGGGCAGCGAGCCGTAGATCTCCCGGGCCACGAAGTTGGCCCGGGTCAGGTCGGCGACGCTGGCGCCGGTCTCCTCCGCGAGTCGGGGCCAGTAGGTCATCCCGGCGCCGTTGACCAGGTCGTTGACGACCTGGGTCACGATGATCTCCCGGCGCAGCGGGTGCGCGCCGATCTGCTGCTGGAACGACGCGCGCATCGGCGTGGGGAAGTACGCCGTGAGGTCCTGTCCCAGGTAGGGGTCGTCGGGCAGGTCGCCGGCCAGCAGCTCATCGGCCAGGACGATCTTGGTCCAGGCCATCAACACCGCCAGCTCGGGTGGGGTGAGCCCACGACCGCGGTCGAGGCGGCGGCGTACGGTCCGACGCGAGGGCAGCCCCTCGATCTCACGGTCGAGCGTGCCCGCCTGCTCGAGGCGGCGCATGAAGTCCTCGTGCACGTGCAGCAACGAGGGGGCGTGGGCGACGGCGTTCGCCAGCGCGAGGTTCTGCTCGTAGTTGTCGCGCAGCACCAGGGCCGCGACCTCGTCGGTCATCTCCGCCAGCAGCGCGTTGCGCTGCTTCTCGGTGAGGTCGCCGTCCTTGACCACCCGGTCGAGCAGGATCTTGATGTTCACCTCGTGGTCGGAGGTGTCGACGCCCGCGGAGTTGTCGATGAAGTCGGTGTTGATCCGGCCGCCGTCCTCGGAGCTGCCGCCGGCGTCACCACCGTAGAGGACGTACTCGATCCGTCCGGCCTGGGTCAGCCCCAGGTTGCCGCCCTCGCCCACGCACCGCGCGCGCAACTGGGAGCCGTCGATCCGGATGGCGTCGTTGGCCTTGTCGCCGACCTCGGCGTGCGTCTCGCTCTCGCCCTTGACGTAGGTGCCGATGCCGCCGTTCCAGAGCAGGTCCACCGGGGCCTGCAGGATCGCCTTCATCAGCTCGGCCGGCGTCATCTTGTCGATCGAGGCGTCGATGCCGAGCACCTCGCGGACGGCCTCGCTGATCGGCACCGACTTCAGCGCGCGCGAGTAGATGCCACCGCCCTCGGAGACCAGGCTCTTGTCGTAGTCCTGCCAGCTCGACCGCGGCAGGTCGAAGAGCCGGCGGCGCTCGGCGTACGACGCCGCCGGGTCCGGCGCCGGGTCGAGGAAGATGTCGCGATGGTCGAAGGCCGCCACCAGCCGGGTGGTCTCCGAGCAGAGCAGGCCGTTGCCGAAGACGTCGCCGCTCATGTCACCGATCCCGACCGCGGTGAACTCCTCGGTCTGGCAGTCGATGCCGCGCTCCCGGAAGTGCCGCTGGACCGACACCCAGGCACCCCGGGCCGTGATGCCCATCGCCTTGTGGTCGTAGCCCACCGAGCCGCCGGAGGCGAAGGCGTCGCCGAGCCAGAAGCCGTAGTCGAGCGCGACCCCGTTGGCGATGTCGGAGAACGTCGCCGTGCCCTTGTCGGCCGCGACCACGAGGTAGGAGTCGTCACCGTCGTGGCGCACCACGTCGGGCGGCGGCACCGTGACGCCGTCGACGAGGTTGTCGGTGATGTCGAGCAGGCCGGAGATGAAGGTCTTGTAACAGGCCACCCCTTCGGCCAGCCACGCATCGCGCTCACCGGGGTCGGGAAGCTGCTTGCAGAAGAAGCCACCCTTGGCGCCGACCGGCACGATC
>DOWL01000078.1:9486-9937 GCA_003519585.1 Nocardioides sp.
GGCGAGTAGACGAAGATCTCGAACTTCGGCCGCGGCTGCGGCAGGTCGGGGATCGCCGACGGCTCGAGCTTGAAGGACATGTAGGGGTGCGGCCCGCCGGATTCGCCCCGCTGGAAGTAGTTGGTCCGCAACGTCGCCCGGATGTGGGTGAGGTAGGAGCGCAGGATCCGGTCGTGGTCGAGGCTGGCCACGTCGTCGAGCGCGGACATGATCCGGGTCTCCAGGCCCTCCTCGCCCGACTCATCCGCCCCGCCCGATCGGCTCGGGTCGAAGCGAGCCTCGAACAGCGCGACCAAGAGCTTGGTGATGTCGACGTTGCCGCGCAGGGCGTCCTCGATGTAGTCCTGCGCGAACGGGCTGTTGCCCTGCCGCATGTACTTCGCGTACGCGCGGAGCACCGTGGCCTGGCGCCAGGTCAGCCCCGCACCCAGCACCAGACCGTTGAAGCCGT
>DOWL01000078.1:10102-11781 GCA_003519585.1 Nocardioides sp.
CCAGCACCAGACCGTTGAAGCCGTCGATCTCGTTGAAGCCGTCCCACACCGCGCGCAGCGCGTCCTGGAACAGCTCGCGGGAGCCCTTGGGCAGCGACCGGCCGTAGCGCAGACCGAACTCGTAGATCATCGAGGACCGCTCGAGCCCCTCGAGCTCGTAGGGCCGCTCGTCGACGACCTCGATGCCCATCGACGAGAGCATCGGCAGCACCTCCGACAGGGACAGCTGCGCGCCGATCCGGTAGACCTTGAGCCGCGCCTCCCCCGGGCCGGCGTCGAGGTGCTCGTAGAGCGACAGGTCGAGCCCGCTGTCCTGGGCGGACTCGGTGCGGATCGCCTCGAGGCGGCCCAGATCGACCGCAGCCGTGCGGGGTGAGAAGTCTTCCTTATAGGCCTCGGGGAACGACTCGGCGTACCGCCGGCCGAGCGTGGTGCCGACCTCCTCGCCGTACTCCGCGATCACCGCCTGGGTGAAGTCGTCGCGCCAGGACCGGGACGCGTCGGTGAGCCGGCGTTCGATCTCCGCGGTGTCGACGTCGGGGATCGTGTCACCCTTGGGCAGGTGCACCACGAAATGCACGCGCGCCGTCGTCGACTCGTTGATGCGGACCGTGAACTCCACCGACTCGCCGTTGAGCTGCTCCTGGAGGATCCGCTCGAACCGCTCGCGGACGCCGGTGTTGTAGCGATCGCGGGGCAGGTAGACCAGGACGGAGACGTAGCGGCCGTAAGTGTCGCGGCGGATGAACATCCGCAGCGCGCGTCGCTCGCGTGCGCTCATCGCGGCCTCGGCCATCGGCGCGAGCTCGTCGACCGGGGTGTGCAGCAGTTCGTCGCGAGGGTAGGTCTCGAGGGTGTCCATCAGCGCCTTGCCCGCGTGGCTGCGCGGGTCGAAGCCGCTGCGCTTGAGGACCGCCGCGGCCTTCTCGCGGATCAGCGGGATCCGCATCAGCGACTCGGTGTAGGCCGCGCTGGAGAACAGGCCGAGGAAGCGCCGCTCGCCGTCGACCTCGCCGTTCTCGTCGAAGGTCTTCACCCCGACGTAGTCGAGGTACGCCGGGCGGTGCACGGTCGCCCGCGAGTTGGCCTTGGCCAGCACCAGCAGGGTCTTCTCGCGCGCCTTGGCCTTGACCGCGTCGGGTAGCCGCCCGAAGGACTCCGACAGGTCCTGGTCGGCGCGGAGGATCCCGAGCCCCGTGCCGGGGACGGCGCGGAGATAGTCGTCGCCGTCGTGCGACTCCAGCTTGTACTCCTTGTAGCCGAGGAAGGTGAAGTGCTCCCCGCCCAGCCACTCGAGGAGCTCAGCGGCCTGCCGCACCTCCTCGGGGTCGAGCGCGGGCGGGTCGCCGCGGAGTCCGGCCACGATCTCGTCGATCTGGCTGTGCATCTTCTGCCAGTCCTCGACCGCCTCCCGGACGTCGCGGAGCACCCGCTGGATCTGCTCGACGATCGCGTCGGGGTCGTCGCCCTCCGGCAGGCGGTCGATCTCGACGTGCATCCACGACTCGCGGACCGCCTCTCCCTCCGGCTGCAACGACCCGTCCGGCACGGGCGTGACCGACTGGAGGACACCGGTGATGTCGCGGACCACGTCGAAGTTGGGGTGGATCACGACATGGACGTCGCGCAGCTGGCGGGAGAGCTCCATGGTGAGCGAGTCGACGAGGAACGGCATGTCG
>DOWL01000078.1:11893-12974 GCA_003519585.1 Nocardioides sp.
TCGACGAGGAACGGCATGTCGTCGACGACCACTTCGACCACGCTGTGGCCGGCCGCGGACCAGCCCTGGTCGGCCAGGCTCGGCGCCGTGACCAGCACGTTGGCCGTGCCCTGGGGGCGCTCGGCGGCGAGCTTGTAGTGCGCCGCGAACGCGCCGTACACGTCCATCTCGCTGCGATCGGCCAGGTCCTCGGGGGCCACGTGGCGGTAGTACGCGCGGAGCAGCTCCCCCACCTGATCGTGCGGTGGGCCGCCGGTGCCCTTGCCGGCCTGAGCCAGGGCGATCGCCTTGTCGATCAACTCGATCTTGGACTGCTCGGACGTGGACTGGTGCGTCGTCGTTGACACACTGCCGACAGTAGGACCCCCGGCGGGTTGCCAGCCAGTCAGGTCACTCAGCGCGGGTGTTGCACGTGGTGGCCGGCACCGGGTCGGTCTCACAGCTCGGAGCGCAGCTCCCACAGCAGCGGGTAGTAGCGGAGCGGGAGCCGGCTGCGGAGATACGTCGAGCCGCTCGACCCGCCGGTGCCCGACTTCGACCCGATCATCCGCTCGACCATCGTCACGTGCCGGGCCCGCCAGTTGGCGGCGAGCTCGTCGTGCTGCAGGAGTGCCTCGCTCACCGCCCAGATGTCGGCGTACTCCTCGCGGGTGTGGGCGACCGTACGCAGGGACTGCTGGATCTCGTCGTCGCTGCCGGCCGTGAGGCCGCGGGCGCGGAGTACGTCGAGGAACGCGTCCCACAGGGTCGGCTCCTGCAGGCGCCGGCGGAGCCGCTGGTTCTCCTGCTCGGTGAGCCCCTTGAACCGGTCGACGTACCGCGGGTCCTTGGCCCCGGACAGGAACTCCAGCTCACGGAACTGCACCGACTGGAACCCGCTGGCCGGCGCCAGCCGCTGCCGGAACTCCAGGAAGTCCTGCGGCGTCATCGTCTCGAGCACGTCGACCTGGTGGACCAGGACGCGCTCGATGACGTGCACCCGCTGCAGGAGATGCTGCGCCCACCACAGCCGGCCCGCCGTCAGCGCCTCGCGCGCGGCCACGGTCTCGTGGAGGAGCTGCTTGAACCACAGCTCGTAGAC
>DOWL01000078.1:13090-14985 GCA_003519585.1 Nocardioides sp.
CTTGAACCACAGCTCGTAGACCTGATGGATCGTGATGAAGAGCAGTTCGTCGTGGGCCGGTGGATCGGACTCGAGGTGCTGGGAGTCCAGCAGTTGCGGCAGTCGCAGGTAGCTGCCGTAGGTCAGCTGGGCCCCCTGCTCGCCGAAGGAGACGAACTGCTCCTGCTCTTCCACCATGGCCTCACCGTAGCCATCTGGGGTCGTCGACCGACATGCACCATGATGGTCCGCGTGGCGACCAAGCTGACCTACGAGCTGACCTACCAAGCACCTCTGACCGACGTCGGCGAGATGTTGATGGAGCCGTCGTTCCGCGAGGCCGTGTGCGCGGCACAGGGCGCGTTGCGCACCGACGTGAGCGTCGGACCCGGCGGCAGCGGCATGAAGGTGGTCGTCGACCAGGTGCAGGCCTCGGCCGGGATGCCCGGCTTCGCGAAGAAGTTCGTGGGCGACGAGATCAACCTGATCCAGACCGAGCTCTGGTCAGACCTCGAGAACGCCGAAGTCGAGGTCGAGATCCCGGGCAAGCCGGGACAGATGGCCGGCACGATCACGCTGCACGAGGCCGACGGCACAACGACCGAGACCGTGTCGATGGAGATCAAGGTCGGCATCCCCCTGGTCGGCGGCAAGATCGAGGGGCTCATTGCCGACCTGCTCCGCAAGGCTCTGCAGAAGGAGAACGAGGTGGGCCGCACCCACCTCGCGGGCTGAAATTCATCCGATCGGACATCGCCCTGACCCGGTCGAGCCACCGATCGGTCAAGCGGCTCACCCGATCGAGCCAGCGATCCCGCGCATCACATCGCCGTGGGCCTGCGCTCGCGGTCGGCCGGTGAGCACGCGCCCTCGAAACACTTCGAGGTATGAGATTCCCCCACCTCAGGTTCGCTGGAGCCTCGCTCCGCGAACGTCCCCCCACCCAGCAGGTACGACGGCCCGCGGCCGTGCGGATGGTGGTGACGGCGCTGGTCGCCGTGGCCCTCGTCTGGACGCCGGGTGCCGTCCCCCACGCCACCGCCGACGGGCTCCTCGGCGACGGTGCCTTCGAGACCACCGGGCCGAGTGCACCGTGGACCAGCACCGACTCGCTGTTCGGCTCGGCGTTGTGCCTCCAGTCCGACGGCCAGTCCGGCACGCAGTCCGAGTGCGGTAGTCAGGACGGCGCTGCCGGGCCGCGTTCCGGCGCCGGCTGGGCGCGGTTCGGCGGCGCCGCCGAGCGCAACGCCGGCCACACCGCGACGGTGTCCCAGCGAGTGCTGATCCCGGCCGGGAACCCCACCCTCACCTACTACTTCCGCAACGGCACCGTCGGCCCGCCGTACGACGCGACGTTGAAGGTCACGATCGACGGCGCTGAGGTCAAGTCGCACGTCGAGGCCACTCGTGCGGACACCGCGTACCTCCAGCAGTCGGTGAGCCTCCGCGACTTCGCCGACGGTCGCCGGCACGAGCTGGCCTTCGTCTACACGAAGCCGACGGAGGGCCGGAACACGATGACCGTCGACGACGTGAGCATCGAGCTCGCGGACGGATCGTCGCTCGAGACCCGGCTGACGACGAGTCCGTCCGGTGGCCGGGCCAGGTCCCTGAGCGTGCCGTTCGGGTTCGCCTCGGCCGATGCCGCGGCGACGTTCCAATGCGCCGTGGACGCGGCGGCGTACACCACCTGTACGTCGCCGACCACGATGACGGTCGCTCCCGGCCAGCACGTGTTCCGGGTCCGGGCCGCGGACAGCCAAGGACTGGTCGACGCGACGCCGGCCGAGGTGACGTTCACCGCCTACGACTGCCCCACGCTGGGCGCCGCGGCGACCTCGGCCCAGCAGGCCGCGGACCGGGCGACGAGCGGGTTCACGGCCGCCAAGAAGGCCGTGCGGAAGGCGCGCACGGCG
>DOWL01000078.1:15125-15447 GCA_003519585.1 Nocardioides sp.
GCCGTGCGGAAGGCGCGCACGGCGTTGCGGAAGGCCCAACAGACCCGCCAGTCGGCGACCACGATCAAGGTGAGGCAGGCCACGGTGAAGCGAGCGACCAGGAAGCTCATGACGGCCAAGGCGACCCGGGCGCAGGCGACGGCTCAGCTCGCCACCGCGCGGTCCGCGGCGGCCCCCTGCACTGAGGCTGGGGCTGCGGCATGAGCGCGCGCACTTGGCGTTCCCGCCCGGCCGCGTTGGTCGTGACCGTGATGACCACGGCGGGGCTGGCCCTCGGCACCGCCCAGCCTGCGACCGCTGGCGAGCTCGTCGTCGACGGCGG
>DOWL01000078.1:15605-15943 GCA_003519585.1 Nocardioides sp.
TGGCGAGCTCGTCGTCGACGGCGGCTTCGAGTCCACCCGGGTCTCGAACGGCGTCGGCTACAACCCCGTCTGGACGACGTGGAGCACCGGCGACGACGAGCTCCTCGTCCGGGGCGGCAGCCCCGGACCGGATCCGACCGCACCCCGCAAGGGCAGTGGCGTCCTGCTCTTCAGCGGCGGCACCGCCTCCGGCTCGACGCCCGAGGACTACGACGCGCAGGCTTCCCAAGAGGTCTTCGTGCCGTACCAGCAGCGAGCGACCCTGTCGTACTGGTTCCGCAACGGCAGCGTCGCAGGGTCGTCCGACCAGCGCCTCACGGTGCTGTTCGACGGTGAGC
>DOWL01000078.1:16151-16528 GCA_003519585.1 Nocardioides sp.
CTGTCTACTCCCTGCAGTCGGTCGATGTGAGCAGGTTCGGCGGCGGACTGCACACGGTGACCTTCCAGTACCACCAGGTGCTGCCGACGACGCAGGCCGACGTGATGACCGTCGACGACGTCGGCATCTGGACCGAGCCGCTGGCCGACCCCGTCAGCGGGGCGCCCGACACCAGCTTCACCACGGTTCCGGGTGGCACGGCCAAGGCGCTGAGCGTGCCGTTCGCGTTCACCTCGACCGCGGTTCCCGCGACGTTCCAGTGCTCGCTGGACGGCGCGGCGTACGCCGCCTGCAGTTCGCCCACGACACTCTCGGTGACTCCGGGTCCGCACGTCTTCCGGGTCCGGTCCACCGATGCGGTCGGCAATCAGGATGCG
>DOWL01000078.1:16703-18268 GCA_003519585.1 Nocardioides sp.
CCCCCGCCGAGGCGCGGTTCACGGCTTACGACTGCGCGAGTCTGACCGCGGCAGTGACCGCGGCGCAGGGCGCGGTCACTGCCGCACACGGCAACGTCACGTCGGCGACCACCAAGGTGGCGAAGGCCAAGCAGGCGCTGAAGAAGGTGCGCCATGCCACCGGCCTGACCAAGGCGCAGAGAGCCAAGGTGATCAAGGCCCGGCTAGCGAAGGTCAAGAAGGCCACCCAGGAGCGCAAGACCGCCCGAGCGGCGGTGACCGCCGCGACCGCGAGCCTCGCCGCGGTCGGTACGGCGGCCGCTCCGTGCACCACACCGGCACGGATCAGCGGATCGGTCTCCCCCGGCGTCTCGACAGGCGCCCCACTGCGATGCGTGGAGGTATCTCATGAGCTCACATCAGAAGACGATCGTGCGGGCGCTACTGCTCACCCTGGTGGCGACGCTGCTCGCGCTCGGCTCGGGCGTGGCCCAGCCGGCGGCGGCGGCCCAGGGCCTGGTGGTGACCCAGCCCGTGGCCTCCCAGGTGGCCGTGCAGTACTCCGACGGTGTGGACGTCTCGTTCTCGGCCACCTCGGATCAGCAAGGTGCCAGGCTGAGCGCCTCAGCGACCGGCTTGCCGCAGGGTCTGACGCTCGTGCCGAACGGGACCGACACCAGCGCGACGTGGACGATCGGCGGCACGGTGAGCGCCGCTCCCGCTGCCCCGTTCAGCGTCGTCGTCACGGTCGGTGACGAGATCAGCACCGCCCAGTTCAAGATGACCTTCACCGTGAAGACCGAGCAGGCCTCGGCGACCTACCGGGGACCGACCTCGGTGGCCACCGGGGAGCAGGCGACTCTCGCCGCCGAGGTGCGCCAGGAGAACGACGGCAACCCGGGTGAGCTGAGCAAGACCACCGTGTACTTCGTCGACACCGTCACCAAGCGCACCCTGTGCTCGACCACGACCGTCGACGTCGATGCCAATGGCGTCGGCTCGGCGTCCTGCCCGTGGACCGCGGACCGGGATGACCGCACCGTCGGTGTCGTGGTCGGCGGTGGCTGGTTCGCCGACGCGGCGTCCACCCTCGGGCCGGGCTTCGGCCTGGTGGTGTCGCCTCCGCCCTACCTCACCGATGTGCAGTACTCCGACCCGGTGGACCTGCGGTTCTATGCCACCACCGACTGGACGGACCAGAATGCCCAACTGAAGGCGGAGCTCGGCAACTTCCCACTTCCGGCGGGGCTGGTGCTGGAGCGCTCCGGAAGCAAGACAGAGGCGACGTGGCGGATCACCGGCAAGGTCACCGATACCCCGAAGAGCTACTTCCCCACGTTCTTCGTCAGCGACGGTCGTCCAGGATTGGCCGGGAATCAAACGGCCAAGGCCTATTTCAACGTCCAGCCGGAGGACGCGACGGTGACCTACCTAGGTCCCACCTCGGTCCGGAAGGGGGAGCAGGTCACCTTCAAGGCCGAGGTGAAGCAGCCCAGCGACGGATCCCCTGGCGATCTGTCCAAGGCCACGGTGCTCTTCGGCCCGCTGTGTACGGCGCCGGTCGTGGTCGACCCGACCACGGGCGT
>DOWL01000078.1:18401-19685 GCA_003519585.1 Nocardioides sp.
CGACCACGGGCGTGGGCACGGCCTCGTGCACGTACACGTGGACGGCCGCCAGCGACCAGAACCTCACCGTCGCGCTAGGTGGCTCGTTCACCGGTGAGACCAAAGCCCCCATCAGGGTTCAGAAGGGCTTGACGGTGACCGGCGGACTCGGCCTCCGCTCCGAGACGACGGAGTTCTCCGACGGCGTTGACACGACGTTCGAGGCCACCTCGGACCGCATCGAACCGGCCCTCCAGGCAACCGCGACCGGGCTTCCCGAGGGTCTCCACATCGAGCGCGTCGAGGGCAGCACCGAGGCGAACCCGAAGTGGAAGGTCGCCGGCACGGTGGCGGGCCCACCTGACACGTACAACGCGTCGATCACGATCGCCGACGACAACGTGAAGACGGACACCGCGACCTTCCCGATGCGGATCACGGTCGGCCGCGAGAAGGCCACCGTGTCGATGACCAGTCCCGGTCGAGTGCAGAAGGACGAGAAGGTGACGCTCACGGCGCGAGTGACTCAGGAGACGGACGACAGTCTCGGAAACCTGGCGTTGGCCACCGTCACCTTCGGCGACGGCACTGCGCTGTGCGCGGACGTGCCGGTGGTGGTCGACCCGGAGGGCGTCGGAACCGCTACGTGCGACTGGACCGCGGACGTCGACCGCGCCATCCGCCTGGAGGTCAACGGGCCGTTCACCGGCAAGTCCGCGGTCACCGCGACGGTCTGGACTCCGAAGGGCATCGACGTGGCCGGCGGGCTCGGAGAACGCACGGCGACCACGCAGTACTCCGACGGCGTGACCACCAGCTTCGAGGCGAGCTCGGACCGCCCGAGCGCATCGCTGAGCGCAACCGCCTCCGGACTCCCGGACGGGCTCCGGATCGAGTCGAACGGCGGTACGTCCGCCAGCCCGACGTGGCAGGTCGTCGGGGTTGTCGACGACGCCCCGGGCACCTACGACGCGACCGTCACCGTCGTCGACACCAACCACCCGACCGATACAGCGTCGTTCCGGTTGACGATCACGGTCCAGGCTGAGCACGCGAAGGTCAGCTACGACGGCCCGACCGAGGTGCCGGAGGGCGAGTCGGTGCTGCTCACGGCCAAGGTGACCCAGGAGGGCGACAACCAGCCAGGTGACCTGGAGAAGTTCGCCACGGTCAGCTTCGGCGACGACCCGGCGCACTGTCAGGACGTCCCGGTGGAGGTCGACGAGGCCACCGGCATCGGGACGGCCACCTGCGAGTGGACGGCCGACCAGGCCCGCACGCTCGCCCTCACCGTCGGCGGCCGCT
>DOWL01000078.1:19814-20053 GCA_003519585.1 Nocardioides sp.
CGTCGGCGGCCGCTTCGCGGGCGAGGGCTCGGCCGACCTGAAGGTCCAGATCCTGAAGGGGCTGCAGGTCACGGAGGGCGGTCCCCGCGCGGTGGGCACGCAGTACTCCGACGGCGTGGCGTCGTCCTACTCGGCGAGCTCGGATCGCAAGGGTGCCCGGCTGGTCGGGACCGCGACCGGTCTCCCCGACGGGCTCTGGCTCGAGCGGATCGGCCGGCCCGCGAGTGCCGTGTGGCGGG
>DOWL01000078.1:20220-20723 GCA_003519585.1 Nocardioides sp.
GCAGGGCATCGTGGTCGGCACTCCAGGCACCTACCACGCCACCGTCACGATCACGGATACCCACGGGACCGACACCGCGTCGTTCCCGTTGCGGATCACCGTGACCGACGAGGACGCGCACGTGACCTACACCGGACCGACCTCGGCAGCGACAGGGCAGACGATCGCACTTGGAGCAGTCGTGACCCAGGACGACGGCACCGACGGCGACCTCACGACCGCGACGGCGCGGTTCGCCGACGCGGCGACCGACCAGACCCTCTGCGTCACCGAGGTGACCAAGCAGGGCCGGGCCACCTGCCCCCTGACGGTCGTCGGCACGCGGACGGTCACGGTCACCCTCGGTGGGCGGTACGCCGGCACGACGGGGAACGCCACCGTGGCCGTGCCCAGCACGCTCCCGACCGCACAGCTGCCCGACACGGTCCTCGGCCGAGGTCCCGGCGCGTGGCTCCTGGGGCCGTCCGCGACCTTCGAGTTCGGCGCCTCGGTGGCCGGGTCGA
>DOWL01000078.1:20832-21456 GCA_003519585.1 Nocardioides sp.
GGCGCCTCGGTGGCCGGGTCGAGCTTCGCCTGCACCCTGGACGGGGTCTCGGCGCCGTGCACCTCGCCGTACACCGTGACCGGGCTCAAGCCGGCCACCCACGTGATGACCATCGCGGCAGCCAAGGACGGACAGACCGACGCGACCCCGGTCCGAGTGGTGTTCAGCGTTCCGCAGGGGGCGAAGGCCCTCAAGGCGAACGGACTCGGCTGGAAGAAGCAGCGCGCCGCCAGGTCCTACCTCGGTACGTCGTGGCAGACCCGCGGCAAGGGGCGGGTCCTGGTCGCCAAGAAGGCGGTCCGGGGCGTCCGTCAGCTCGCACTGGTGGTCGGCAGCACGCCACGGTCGGGCAAGGTCAAGGTCTACCTCGGCACCAAACTGATCGGCACCGTCAACCTCAAGGGGCCGCGCGCCGATAGCAGGGTCCTGACCCTCAAGCCGTTCCCCAAGGCGCGCTCGGGCAAGCTGCGGATCGTCACGCTCACCAAGAAGCCGGTGCGGATCGAAGGGATCGGCATCGCGACGACCAAGTAACCAAAGACCAACAGGCGGCTGCACGAGCCCGGCGCCCGATTCTTCCCACGAGGTCGGGCGTCGGGCTCGTGCGGTGGTTGAGCCCGGAGG
>DOWL01000042.1:0-165 GCA_003519585.1 Nocardioides sp.
GCCCTCCCGACGCCCCTGGTATTCGCCGCCGATGGCCAACTCACGGTGCGACGGCGCGATGCCGCCGCGGGGGTACGCCGTGGCGTGGCGCCGGGCGACCTCCTCGGCGATGACGTCGAGCTCGACGCCGCCGAGCTTGGAGGTGGTGCCGGTGAAGTACTTGTC
>DOWL01000042.1:329-1841 GCA_003519585.1 Nocardioides sp.
GGTGGTGCCGGTGAAGTACTTGTCGACGACCGTCTGCGACAGGCCGACCGCCTCGAAGATCTGCGCGCCGGTGTAGGAGGCGACGGTGGAGACGCCCATCTTGGACATCACCTTCAGCACGCCCTTGCCGAGCGCCTTGATGAGGTTCTTGACCGCGACCTCGGGCTCGGTCTTGACGTAGTAGCCCTCCCGCGCGAGGTCCTCGACCGACTCCATGGCGAGGTAGGGGTTGACCGCGGCCGCGCCGTACCCGATGAGCAGGGCGACGTGGTGCACCTCGCGCACGTCGCCGGCCTCGACGAGCAGGCCGACATGGGTGCGGGTCTTCTCGCGGACCAGGTGGTGGTGGATCGCGCCGGTGAGCAGCAGCGACGGGATCGGCGCGAGCTCCTGGGTGGCGTGCCGGTCGGAGAGCACGATGATCCGGGCACCGTCGGCGATCGCCTGGCTGACCTCGGCGCAGATCGCGTCGATCCGGGCCGCCATGGCGGCACCGCCGCCCTCGACGTCGTAGAGACCGCGCGCCACGTGGGTCTGGAAGCCGACCATGTCGCCGTCGCGGTTGATGTGCCGGATCTTGGCGAGGTCGTCGTTGGAGAAGACCGGGAACGGCAGGACGATCTGCCGGCACGAGGCCGGCGTGGGCTCCAACAGGTTGGCCTCGGGGCCGATCGAGCCGGCCAGCGAGGTGACCAGCTCCTCGCGGATCGCGTCGAGGGGCGGGTTGGTGACCTGGGCGAACAGCTGCGCGAAGTAGTCGAACAGCAGCCGCGGCTTGTCGCTGAGCGCCGCGATGGGCGAGTCGGTGCCCATCGAGCCGAGCGGTTCGCCACCGGTGTTGGCCATCGGCGTGAGCAGGACCCGGAGCTCCTCCTCGGTGTAGCCGAAGATCTGCTGACGGCGGGTCACCGAGGCGTGCGTGTGCACGATGTGCTCGCGGTCGGTGATGTCGTCGAGGTGGACCAACCCCGCGTGCAGCCACTCGGCGTACGGGTGCTCGGCCGCGAGGGTCGACTTGATCTCGTCGTCCTCGATGATCCGGTGCTCCTCGGTGTCGACCAAGAACATCCGGCCCGGCTGCAGCCGGCCCTTGCGGACGATGGAGGCCGGGTCGAGGTCGAGCACGCCGACCTCGGAGGCGAGCACCACCAAACCGTCGTCGGTGACCCAGTAACGAGAGGGCCGCAGTCCGTTGCGGTCGAGTACGGCGCCGATCTGTTCGCCATCGGTGAAGACCACGCAGGCAGGGCCGTCCCAGGGCTCCATCAGCGAGGAGTGGAACTCATAGAAGGCGCGGCGGGCCGGATCCATCTCGGCGTGGTTCTCCCAGGCCTCCGGGATCATCATCAGCACGGCGTGCGGCAGCGAGCGGCCGCCCATGTGCAGCAGCTCCAGCACCTCGTCGAACGACGCCGAGTCGGACGCGCCGGGCGTGCAGATCGGGTAGAGCCGTTCGAGGTCGCCGGGGATCAGGTCGGAGGACAGCAGCGCCTCGCGGGCTCGCATCCAGTT
>DOWL01000042.1:2044-17342 GCA_003519585.1 Nocardioides sp.
AGCATGCCCTTGTAGGCGAGGGTGCGCGACGAGAGGGACGGGAAGTAGACGTCGGTCTCCTTCTCGGCGCGCCGGCGCAGGCAGAACGCGACCCGCTCGAGGGCCATGCCGGTCAAGCGCTTGCCCGAGCCGGCCACGAACAGCTGGGCGAACTGCGGCATCACGCCGAGAGCGGTGGCGCCGAGGCAGTCGGGCTGGGTGGGGACCGTCCGCCAGCCGAGGACGGTGAGGCCCTCCTCGGCCGCGATCTCCTCGATCTGGGTGCGGGTCTTGGCCACTGCTTCGTCGTCGCCGGGCAGGAAGGCCGTGCCGACGGCGTACGCGCGCGGAGGCGGGAGCTCGAAACCGGCCTCGGCCGCGACGGCCCGCAGGAACGCATCGGGGATCTGCATCAGGATGCCCGCACCGTCACCGGAGTTGGGCTCGGCCCCGGCTGCACCGCGGTGCTCGAGGTTGCGCAGCGCGGTCAGGGACTTGGCCACGATGTCGTGGCTGGCTACCCCGGTGAGCGTGGCCACGAAGGCGACGCCGCAGGCGTCGTGCTCGTGGCGCGGGTCGTAGAGCCCCTGGGGCGGCGGGAACGAGTGCTGGTAGGGCACAGGTCCATCTCCCGTCGTCGTCGTGGGATCCCTGGACGGGATCCGCCTGGTGCAGCATGAAGCGGGTGCAGGGGACGACATTGGCCCTAGCGAGAGCGGTTCAGCCTATCAAGCGTCGGGGGGTGGTCCCGACCGCGTTTCCGGGTCGTGGGCAGTCCCATCGGGGTCGGCCGGGTCCGGCGCGGTGGCACCGCCGGATGCGTCCCCACCCGCAGGGGTGAGGACCGGCTGCGGGCCGTAGCCCTCGTCGTAGATCTCGACCTCCTGCCCCGGGCGGAGCTTGAGGCTGACGACGAAGTAGATCGCGGCGAGGACGAACAACACGAGGGAGGTCCAGACGTTGAACCTGAGCCCACCCACGTCGTCCAACTCCACGGTGTCGATCCGGAGCATCTCGATCCAGCCCCGGCCGAGCGTGTAGCCCATGACGTAGAGGGCGAGCATCCGTCCGTGGCCGAACTTGAACCGCCGATCCAGCGCGATGAGCACCCCGAAGACGGTGAGGTCCCAGAGACACTCGTAGAGGAACGTCGGATGGAAGGTGGCCTCACCCTCGTAGCCCGGCGGCCGATGCTCGGGGTCGATCTCGAGTGCCCAGGGCAGGTCGGTGGGCTTGCCGAACAGCTCCTGGTTGAACCAGTTGCCCCAGCGGCCGATCGCCTGGGCGACGAGCAACCCGGGCGCGAGGGCATCGGCCATCGGGGCGATCTTCATGTGTCTTCGCCGCGCGGCGATCATCGCGCCGACCGCGCCCAGGAAGATCGAGCCCCAGACGCCGAGGCCGCCGCGCCAGACGTAGAGGATCTGCCACGGGTCGCCGGCGGCGCCGAAGTAGCGCTCGTGGTCGGTGGCGACGTGGTAGAGCCGGCCGCCGATCAACCCGAACGGCACCGCCCAGACCGCGAGGTCCTGGACCTCCCCCGCCCGGCCGCCGCGCGCGATCCAGCGTCGTTCGCCGATCCAGATCGCGGCGACGATGCCCAGGATGATCGCCAGGGCATAGCCCCGGATCGGGACCGGGCCGAGGTGCCAGACGCCGTTGGACGGGCTCGGGATCGACAGGGTGATCATGAACTTCCCAGCAGGGTGTGGATGTCCTCGGCGAACTGCGCCGACGAGGTGGTGGCGCTCCAGTAGATCGGGGCCTGGTCGTCGACGTCGATCCCCGTCACCTGCGTGGTGTGGGCATCGACGTCGTAGCCGCCGGTCGGCAGCTCCTCGCCCATCCCGACCGCGATCGACTTGCCGACCGCCGCGATCTCGTCGATCGGACCGGTGACGCCGATGAATGTCGGATCGAGGTGATCGAGATAGGTGCGCAGCACCTCGGGCGTGTCGCGCTCGGGGTCGGTGGTCACGAAGACCACGTCGACGTCGTCGCGATCCGCGTCGTCGAGCCGGGTCATCGCCGAAGCGAGGTTCTTCATCACGGTCGGGCAGATGTCGGGGCAGTTGGTGTAGCCGAAGAAGACCAGCGTCAGTCGCTTGTCGGTGTCGTCGACCAGGGAGTACGGCGCCCCGTCGACGTCGGCCAGCGCGTCGGGCGCGACGTCGAACGGCGGGTCGACGACCGTGCCGTGCAGCTCGCCCGGCGGGGTGTCGTCGCCGCCACAGCCGGCCATCGCGACGAGGAGGACGGCGGCGACGAGTGCGGACGCCGCTCTACGCACGCCGTACCCCAGCGGCGAGGTCCTCGGCCAGCGCGCCCAGGGCGCGGAGCCCCGCGGCGCGGTCGTCGGCGTGGTCGAGCAGGACCCGGACGAACGCCGAGCCGACGATCACGCCGTCGGCGTACGCCGCGATCTCCGCGGCCTGGTCGCCGTTGCTGACGCCGAGGCCGACTCCGACCGGGAGGTCGGTGGCCGCCTTGGTGCGGGCGACCAGCGGTGCGGCCAGGTCGCTGGTGGTGGTCCGCGCACCGGTGACGCCCATCACGGCGGTGGCGTAGACGAAACCCCGGCACGCGGCCACGGTCATCGCGATCCGCTCGTCGGTCGAGGAAGGCGCCACGAGGTAGACCTTGTCGAGGCCGCGGGCGTCAGCGGCGGTAGGCCAGAGCGGATCGGCATCGGGCGTGAGGTCGGGCGTGATCAGCCCAGCGCCCCCCGCAGCCGCGAGGTCGCGCGCGAAGCGGTCGACGCCGTACCGCTCGACGGGGTTCCAGTAGGTCATGACGACGGTCGGAGTGCCGGTCGCGGCAACCGCCTCGACGGTGCGCAGGACATCGGTCGTGCGCACGCCACGCTCGAGCGCCTGCTGGGCCGCCGCCTGGATGGTCGGACCGTCCATGACCGGGTCGCTGTAGGGGAACCCGATCTCGATGACGTCGCAGCCCGAGTCGACCAGGACCTTGATCGCGTCGATGCCGCCCGGGACATCGGGGAAGCCGGCCGGGAGGTAGCCGACCAGCGCGGCGCGGTGCTCCGCCCGGGCCCGCGCGAATGCGGCGGCGGTAGTGGCGGTGGTCATGCGAGTCCGAACCACTCCCGTGCGGTCTCCATGTCCTTGTCGCCACGACCGGAGAGGTTGACCAGCACCAGCCCGTCGGGCCCGAGCTCGCGCGCGACGTCGAAGGCTCCCGCCAGGGCGTGCGCGGACTCGATGGCGGCGATGATCCCCTCGGTGCGAGCCAGCAGGGCGAGGGCGTCCATCGCCTGCGCGTCGGTGATCGGGAGGTAGTCGGCCCGGCCGCTCTTGGCGAGGTGGGCGTGCTGGGGGCCGACGCCCGGGTAGTCGAGCCCGGCGGAGATCGAGTGGGACTCGATCGTCTGGCCGTCCTCGTCCTGTAGCACGAAGGTCCGGGCCCCGTGCAGCACCCCGGCGTCGCCGGCGTGGATGGTGGCGGCGTGCCGGCCGGTGTCGACGCCGTCGCCGCCGGGCTCGAAGCCGTAGATGCGCACGTCGCGATCGCCCAGGAAGGCGGTGAACAGGCCGATCGCGTTGGAGCCGCCGCCCACGCAGGCCGCGATCGCATCAGGCAATCGGCCGGTCAGCGCCAGGCACTGCTCGCGGGCCTCGTCACCGATGCCGCGGGTGAAGTCGCGGACCATGCTCGGGAACGGGTGTGGTCCGGCGGCCGTGCCGAAGAGGTAGGCGGTGTGGTCGACGGTGCTGACCCAGT
This sequence comes from Nocardioides sp., assembly GCA_003519585.1. Classification (GTDB taxonomy): domain Bacteria; phylum Actinomycetota; class Actinomycetes; order Propionibacteriales; family Nocardioidaceae; genus Nocardioides. The sequence continues at coordinate 5,765 of DOWL01000042.1, forward strand.
CGCGCAGCGCCTCGTTGATGGCGTCCTTGAGCGTCGCGCTGCCCGAGTCGACTGGCACGACGGTCGCGCCGAGCAGCTCCATCCGGGCCACGTTGAGCGCCTGCCGCCGGGTGTCGACCGAGCCCATGTAGACGGTGCAGTCGAGGCCGAAGTACGCCGCCGCGGTGGCGCTCGCGACGCCGTGCTGCCCGGCGCCGGTCTCGGCGATGACCCGCTTCTTGCCCATCCGCCGGGTGAGCAGCGCCTGCCCCAGGACGTTGCGGATCTTGTGCGCGCCGGTGTGGTTGAGATCCTCGCGCTTGAGCAGGATCCGCGCCCCACCGATCTTCTCGGTCAGCCGGGTGGCGTCGTAGAGCAGGCTCGGCGTGCCGGCGTACTCGCGCAGGATGGTCTCGAAGTCGGCGAGGAAGACCGGATCGACCATCGCCTGCTGCCAGGCGACGGTGAGCTCGTCGAGGGCCGCGATCAGCGCCTCTGGCATGAACCGGCCACCGAAGTCGCCGAACCAGCCGCGCTCGTCGGCGTCGAAGGGGGCGGTCACGCGGTGATCCCGGTCATCGCCCGCACTGCGCCCTGGGGGTCGCCGTCCTTGACCAGCGCCTCGCCGACCAGGACCGCGCGGGCTCCCTCGGCGATGTGCCGGGTGACGTCGGCCGGGCCGAAGATCCCGGACTCGGCGACCTTCACCCGATCGTCCGGGATGTGGCGCGCGAGCCGCCCGAACGTCGCCGGGTCGATCTCGAGGGTCTTGAGGTTGCGGGCGTTGACCCCCACCAGTTCGGCACCGAGGTCGACCGCGCGGGCGGTCTCGGCCTCGTCGTGCACCTCGACCAGGGGTGTCAGGCCGAGCTCGCGGGCCAGGTCGTACAGCCGGCGGAGGGCGTCGTCGTCGAGGGCGGCCACGATCAGCAGGACCAGGTCGGCGCCGGCGGCGCGAGCCTCGAGCACCTGGTAGGGCTCGACGACGAAGTCCTTGCGGAGGATCGGCGTGTCGACCGCCGCGCGCACCGCCCGCAGGTCGGCGAGGCTGCCGCCGAACCGCCGCTGCTCGGTGAGCACGCTGATCGCGGCGGCCCCGCCCGCGGCGTAGAGCCGCGCGAGGGCGGCCGGGTCGGCGATCTCGGCGAGGTCACCCTTGCTGGGGCTGCGTCGCTTCACCTCGGCGATCACGCTCGACCCCGCGGAGCGCAGGGCCGGCATGGGATCGCGGGGCGGATCGACGTCGGCGAGCGCCGCGCGCAGGTCTGCTTCGCTGGTCGCGGACTGCCGCTGCGCGAGGTCGGTCCGGACGCCCGCGACGATGTCGTCGAGCACAGACATCCCTTCCGTCCCCCTCAGCATCGCCGGTCGTGTCGGGCCAAGTCTGTCATTGGGCGGCGAATCGGCCGGTCGGAGGTAGGGTCCCCGAGACGACCCCGGACCCGACTCCTCGAGGAGCCTCGCTCGTGAGCTACGACAACCCGCCCCCGCCCCCGCCGCCGCAGTACGGCGCACCGATGCCCGGTGCCCCCGGCGCCAACCACCCGCGGGCGACGCTGATCCTGGTGCTGGGCATCCTCAGCATCCCGTGCTGTGGCCTGTTCACCGGCATCCCGGCGATCATTCTCGGCAACACCGCCAAGAAGGAGATCGCCGCGTCAGGCGGGACCATCGGCGGCTCGGGAGCCGTCAACGCCGGCTACATCTGCGGCATCATCGGCACCGTGCTGTCGGTGCTCGGCCTCATCATCAACATCGCCATCCGGGTCAGCTGAGCCTTGCTGATCTGGCCAGCACCGGGCTTGGGGTCAGGGCGCCAGCCAGGCCCCAGCCCCGGTGTTGCGGGCCACGGCGAAGAGGAACATCACCGTCACCAGCGCCACCACCAGGGGGCGCAACCGACCCCACGGCACGACGCGGGTGTGTCCGCGCCACCGGTCGAACGCCCACAGCGCGAGCAGGGCGGAGACGACCGGGATCATCAACGTCACCAGGACGTTGCTCGAGAGGGCCGCACCCACGTCGCCGTTGGTCAGGTCGTTGACGGCCCGCAGGCCGCCGCACCCGGGGCAATAGATCCCCAGCGCCGCACTCGGGCAGAAACCCCACGAACCGCTCTGGTGCGGGTCGCGAAAGTGCAGGGCCAGTGTCGTGAGCGCGAGGGTGCCGATCGTCGCCGCGGGCGCCAGCATCCGTCGCCCGCGGGTGGCGGGCGCCTCGGGAGGCGCGACGACGGCAGCCAGCGGAGCGCTCAGTGGTCGCCCAACCCCATCCGGTCCATGACCACGAACACCACGGCGGCGGCAACCACGATCCCCACGCCGACCCAGAAGACGGTCATCTGAGCCGGGTCGAACATCAGCCCGATCCCTCCGACGGTGAAGCCGAGGAGGCCCACGACGACGGCGGTCCAAGCGGCCGGGGTGTTCCCGTGGTGCGCTGACATGTGCCGAAGTCTAGTGACCCCGAGCTCGATCCGGGTCAGTAGGCCGTCGTCATGCCGTTGGGTCGCGCCCCTCGTCCATCGCCTTCCAGAGGTCGAGGTTGTCCCGGTCGGCGGGCTCGGCGTCCGCGGGACCCGGTGAGACCCCTCCCGCGCCGGCGGCACCGGCCGGGGCGTCGTACCGACGGCCCATCTCGGGCCAGGTGGGCACCAGGCGTACGGCGAGCGCGGTCGTCACCACCATGAGCACGCCCGCCAGGGCGGCCACCCACGGCCAGGCCGTGCGACTCACGTCGGGGTCGGAGACGCCGAGGTCGCGGTAGGCGTCGCGCACCGCATCGGGGGCGCTGCCGAACCCGACCACCACGACGACGACGAACCCGACGGCGGCCAGCAGCGCGAGCCCGGCCACGATCCGGCGGACCACGCCCCGGGTGACCAGCAGCACGCCCCAGCAGGCCAGGACGACCAGCGCGAGCGCGGTGGCGGCCGGCACCCGACCAGCCTCCTGGGTGGAGGTCAGCTCGCCCAGCCCACCCGGAGCACTCCCCTGCGCCCAGGGTTGGTGCCCGGCCACCGCGGCGAGCGCCGCGGCAGCCAGCCCCGCACCGACCACCGCCCCGAAGCGGCGGCGGTCCGTGGGCCGGTCAGTCATCGGCCGCGAGCAGCACGTCGGCGTCGAAGCAGGTGTGCTCGCCGGTGTGACAGGCCGGGCCCTCCTGGTCGACCCGCACCAGCAGCGTGTCTCCATCACAGTCGAGCCGGACCTCGCGAACCCACTGCCGGTGCCCGGAGGTCTCGCCCTTGACCCAGTACTCCTGCCGGCTGCGGCTCCAGTACGTCGCGCGGCCGGTCGTCAGGGTGCGGGCGAGCGCCTCTTCGTCCATCCAGCCCAGCATCAGCACCTCGCCGGTGCCGTGCTGCTGCACGACCGCCGGCACCAGACCGTCGGCGTTGCGCTTGAGCCGGGCGGCTACGTCGGGATCGAGACTCACCCTGCCATTGTCCCCGGTGAAGTCCGGCTCCCCACTGCGGAGGTCTCGACACGCAAGGATCAACGCCCTTGTTGCGCGACCCAGGAGCGGTGCAGCCCCGCGTAGATGCCCTCGGGGTCACGCAGGAGCTCGGTGTGCGGACCCCGCTGGACCACGCGGCCCCGGTCGACCACGATCACCTCGTCTGCCGACTCCGCGGTGGAGAGCCGGTGTGCGATGGTCACCGAGGTCCGACCGGACATCAGCCGCTCGAGAGCGCGGCCGATCCGCATCTCCAGCTGCGGGTCGACGGCACTGGTGGCCTCGTCGAGGACCAGCAGGTCGGGATCGGCGAGCTGGGCCCGCAGCAGCGCGACCAGTTGCCGCTCGCCGGCCGAGAGCGACTCGCCGCGCTGACCGACCTGGGTGTCGAGACCGGCCGGCAGGGTGGCCAGCCAGTCGCCGAGGCCCAGCTCGGCCGCGCTGGCGAAGATGTCGTCGTCGGAGGCGTCGAGCCGGCCGTAGCGGACGTTGGCGGCGATCGTGTCGTCGAAAAGGAAGCCCTCCTGCGGCACCAGCACGACCGAACGGCGGAGCGAGGCCTGCGCGATCCGGCGTACGTCGACCCCGTCGAGTAGCACCGCGCCCTCGCCGGCGTCCATGAGCCGGGTCAGCAGCTTGGCCACCGTGGACTTGCCCGAACCGGTCTCGCCGACCACCGCGACCCGCTTGCCGGCCTCGATCGCGAGGTCGATGTCCTGGAGCACCGGTGGGCCGCCGGGATAGGCGAACCAGACATGGTCGAAGCGCACGTCGAGCGGTCCACGCGGCAGGATCTCGCCGTCGACGCCGGGATCGACGAGGTCGGCAGGGGTCTCGAGGATGCCGATCACCCGGCGCCACCCGGCGAGGGCGTTCTGTGCGTCGGTGAGGATCTGGGTGCCCATCTGGACCGGCCCGACGAACAGCGTGACCAGGAACGCGAAGGCCACCACCGTGCCGGCGGTGATCTGGTCGGCGAAGCCCAGCCAGATGCCGATGATGATCACGCCAGCATTGGCGAGTCCGGCCGAGATGCCACCGAGGCTGAAGGAGACCACCGTGTATTTCTGGGCTGTCGTGCTGGCCGACTTGAACCCGTCGATCGCCTCGTCGATCCGGCTCTGGGTGCGGTCTTCGACGGCGTAGGAACGGACCACAGCGGCCCCGACCACCGGCTCGGAGATCGCGGCCAGCATCGCGCCCATCTGACGGCGCACGATGCCGTAGGCGGCCGACAGCTTGCGCTGGAAGTAGCGCAGGGACAGGAACAGCGGTGCGAACGCGACCCAGACCACGATCGCCAGCTGCCAGCTGTAGATCACCATCACCACGGTCGCGACCAGCACCTGGCCGGTGCTGATGATGAAGAACAGCCCGCCGAAGACCAGGAACTGGCTCACCTGGTCGACGTCGCTGGTCACCCGCGAGACCAGCGCTCCCCGGCGCTCGGTGTTCTGAGTGAGCAGCGGCAACTCGTGGACATGGCGGAACGCCTTGATCCGCAGCGTCGCCAAACCGCGCTCGGAGGTGGTGAACAGCCGCCGGGTCATGAGGTAGGACGCCACGCTCGTCACCACGATCGCGACCGCGGCGAGCAGCCCCATCAGCACCGTGAACGAGACGTCGGGGCCTTCGTCGCCGTTGAGCCCCCGGTCGAGGGTCTGCTGAACCACGATCGGGACGATGACCTGCCCGAACGAGGCGATCACGGCCAGCGCGAGGGTGCCGCGGAAACCCTCGGTCAGCTCCGGGCTGATCGCGACCCCGCGCCGGATCGTGTCGAGGGCGGCGATGTCCTCGCCGGAGTCCATGGCGGTGCCGTCGTTGAGCAGGGTGCTCATCGCAGCCCCTCCCCCGCCAGTTCGTCGATCCCGTCGATCCCGTCCACGCCGTCGATGCCCTCGACGAGGTCGACCGGCTCCGGCTCGTGGGGCGGGTGGTCGCCGTGCTCGTAGGCGTTGACCAGCCGGGCGTACGACGGGCTCCGGGCCAGCAGCTCGGCGTGGGTGCCGCGGTCGACGATGCGGCCGTCCTCGAGGTGGACCACCTCGTCGGCCAGCGCGATCGTGGCCTTGCGGTAGGCGACCACCACCAGCGTCGCATCGGTCTCGCCACCGACCGCGCCCTCGCGCAGAGCGGCCAGGATGCGGGCCTCGACCTCGGGGTCCACCGTGCTCGTCGCATCGTCGAGGACCAGCAGCCGGGGTCGCCGGACCAGGGCTCGCGCCAGCGAGATCCGCTGCCGTTGGCCTCCCGATAGTGAGGTCCCGCGCTCGCCGAGCCTGGTGTCGAGCCCGCGCGGGAGCGCAGCCACGAACCCCTCCGCCTGGGCCGCGCGCAACGCCGCCCACACCTGCGCGTCGGACAGGTCGGCACCGAGGGTGACGTTGCCCCGGACGTCGTCGTCGAAGAGGAACGCGGTCTGCGGCACGACTGCGGCCACCTCGGCCAGCTGGCCGCGAGCGAGGTCGCGCAGGTCGACACCGTCGATCCGGATCCGCCCCTCGTCGGGGTCGACCAGCCGGGTGAGGAGCGCGGTCAGTGTGCTCTTGCCGGAGGCGGTGGCGCCGACGATCGCCACGGTGCGGCCCGGCTCGACGGTGAACCCGACGTCGTCGAGCAGCCGCTGGTCGGGGAGGTAGGAGTAGGCGAGGTGCTCGACCTCGAGCCGGGCACCGAGGGACGTCGCCGGCGGAGCCGGGGTGGCGCCGTACGGCATCTCGCCCTTGGCCCGCAACACTCGGCGGATCCGGCGGTAGCCGACCACACTGCGTGGGAACTCGCCGAGCAGCCAGCCGATCGAGCGGATCGGGAAGGAGACGATCGTGAGGAGGTAGGCGACGGTCACCACGTCGCCGGCCTGGGTCGAGCCGCCCAGCACTCGGCTGACCCCGACCGCGAGCACGATCAGCACCCCGATGTTGGGCAGCGCCGCGAGGGTGGGGTCGAAGGCCGCGCGGATCCAGCCCGCGCGCGTGTTGACGTCGCGCAGCTCGTGGGCCTTGGCCGCGAAGCGGGCGGCCTCCTCGCTCTCCCGGCCGAGCGTCTTGACGACCATCGCGCCGTCGAACGACTCGTGGGCGATCTCGCTGACCTCGGCCCGCAACTCCTGCGCGCGGGTCATCAGCGGCGAGGCCAACTGCTGGTAGGCGAGGTTGGCGATGATCACGGCGGGGAAGATGAGCAGGCCGACGACGGCGAGCACCACGTCGGCGAGGAACATCTGGCCGATGGCGATCGCCATCATCGCGACCGTGCCGACGGCCATGGGAAGCGGCGCGATCGGCCCCCAGGCCGCTTCGACGTCGGAGTTGGCGTTGGAGAGGAGTTCGCCGGTCGGGTGTCGCTGGTGCCACTCCATGGGCAGGGAGAGATATTGCCGGGTGACCGCGCGGCGACTGTGCGCCTGCATGCGGTATTGCATGATCCCGGCACCCAGCCGGCGGGCCACGATGCCGACCGCCCGCAGCAGGGCCACACCGAGGAACAGCGCGAGCACGGCGATGAGTAGCCGCTCGTCGACGTGGCCGTCTCGGAAGCCGGGGAGTAGGACGTGGTCGGTCGCCCAGCCGAGCACCCACGCGTCGGCGACCGTCAGCGCCCCGAACAGCAGGCTTCCGATCGTGGAGAGCGTGAAGATCCACGGCTCGCGCTTGATCGCGACCCACAGGACGCCGAACCCCTCGGAGGTGGTGGCGGCCCGTTGTCGCGGCGACGCGGACGACACCGCACCTGCCTCGCTCACCCGACCACGCTCTCTCGTTCGTCTACGTCTCGTCCGTGCGACCCGTCCGTCACGGACTGCAGGGCAACCCGGACGTCCCTGCAGGCTATTCCCGGCCGGGGACAGTGGACCAACCCGTTACCGTTCAGCAACGTGACCCTCCCCCTCCACCGCCGCGAGCGCCACGCCCTGTGCGACACCGCCCTCCAGGTCGGTCCCGACGCCCCCACGCTGTGCGGGACCTGGACCGCCCGTGACCTGGCGGCGCACCTCCTGGTGCGGGAGCGTGGCTGGTGGGGGCCGGCGGCGGGGATCACCCTGTCGCGGTTGGAGGGGGTCACCGAGCGCGCCATGGCCCGCGCCGCGAGCAGGCCGTTCCCGGAGCTGGTCGAGCAGGTGCGCGAGCCGGCCCTGACGCCGTACCGGATCCCCGGCGTCGAGCGGTTGACGAACACCCTGGAGTACTTCGTCCACCACGAGGACCTGCGCCGGGCGCAGCCGGGCTGGGTACCGCGCGAGCTGACCCGCGAGGACGAGGACGAGCTCTGGAGTCTGGTCAAGGGCTCCGCGAAGCTGTCGACCCGCAAGGCCGGCGTGCCCGTCGTAGCGCGACGCACGGTCTGGGACGACCTGCCCCCCGAGTCGGCCACCATCCGCAAGGGCGCCGACCCGGTGGTGGTGACCGGTCGGCCCGGCGAGCTGGTGATGTTCTTCTTCGGCCGCTCCGAGCTGCACGACGTCACCTTCGAAGGCCCACCCGAGGCGATTGCTCGGCTGCAAGGGGCCGACCGAGGTTTCTAGCGTTGCCTGCGTTCAGGGATCCCAAGAACTGTTGGGATTCATCCCCACACGGCACGGAGCCCGACACCCTGTCGGGTGCCGGGCTCCGCTCGATTCAACGTGCGTCAGTTCTTCTTCGTGACGCGGATCTTCAGGGTGGTGGTCGCCGGAGCCCAGCCGGAGGTGGGCTCGAAGGTCACGACGAGCTCCTTCTTGCCGGCCTTGTTCAGCTTCGGCAGCTTCAGCTTCACGGTGCCGTTGACCAGCTGACCAGTCACCTTCTTGCCACCGAACGTCACCTTCACAATGCCCTCCGGAATGCCGGCAGCCGAGCCGACCGTGACCTTGATCTTGGCCTTGTGCCCGGCCTTGACCTTCTTGGGCGCGTCGACCGAGAGCGTCACGGCCGCGGCTTGGCCGGTCCCGCTCGCGCTCGCCGTACTGGTCGCCGCGTCGTAGCCGGCCAGCGTGCCGGTGACCACGACCCCGATCGCCTTGCCCGCGTCGCCCGGCTTGACCTGGTAGGTCGTCCCGGTGGCGCCGGCGACGTTCTGGCCGGCCACCTGCCACCGGTAGGACACCGCGACACCGCTCTGGAAGAACGTGGGCGGCACCGCGGTCAGGGTCTGCCCGGTGGCGGGCGTACCGGTCACCGCAGCGGCCTTGGTCACGGCCACGAACTTGCGGCCGGCCCGGACCACCATCTGGCCGCGGCTCTCGTCGCTCGAGACGACCTGGATCACCGTGCCGTTGCCGGCGACCTGGGTCGAGAACCACGAGGTGATGTCGTCGCTGTCGTCCCAGTACCCGTCGGGGTCGGTGTCCTCGAAGACCGGCACGCTCGGCTGCGCAGCGACGTCGAAGCTCCGGGTCCCGGAGGCGTTCTCGCGCGTCAGGTGCAGCCCGTCGGTCTGGTCGACGTCGAAGGTGGCATCGAACGAGTTCACGTTGCCCGAGGCGTAGGCGACGGGCACCCCGCCCGTGGTCCAGTAGGCGTACTCGGGGTTGGCGTCGACCGGCAGCGCCTGGCCACCACCGGGGTGTGAGCTGACGTCGTTGTCGGCGTACAGCCCGTTGACGTACCACACCAGCAGGCCGTCCTGGTACTTGTACTGATCGACCTTGCTGGGCGCGGTCAGCGGGTAGTCGAAGCTGTACGGACCCTGGGACAGCGTCTTGTCGTAGCCGTCGTAGGTCTTGTTCTCCGCCAGGTAGTACTGGTCGTAGACCAGCGTGAAGGTCGACCCGTCCATCACCCGGAAGCCGTCGAGCGTCCAGGTCGGCGCGCCGTCCTCGACATCGGTCAGGACCGAGCCGTCGATCGCCACCGAGTCGACCGAGAAGCCGAGCTCGTGGTACGCCGCGTCGTTGACCATCTCGAACCGGACCTTCACGTTCGAGCCGGCGTAGGCGGTCAGGTCCGCGGACAGGTCCGTCCACTCGTTGTCGCAGACCCCGTCACCGTCTCGCGTCCCGGAGCAGCCGGTGATGCCGAAGCCCTCGTTCTGCTGGTTGGGGTCGGTGGTCGTCGACAGGTCCGTCTCGACGTGGTCCCAGGTGGTCCCTCCGTCGGCGGAGACCTCGAGGTAGGCGTAGTCCCAGTCATCCTCGACCGAGTAGCTGACCCGCGCGGTGAGCTCCGGGTTGCCCGCCGGCACTGCGACGGTCGGGCTGGTCGTGGTGGCGCTGCGGTCGTCGCCGTTGCCGGAGTAGAAGTAGTGCGTCCCCTGGTCGGGCTCGACCACGTCGATGGTCGCGCTGCCCTGCGGGAGCGTCACCGCGAGCGCCTGCGCGCCCACGTCCGTGGCGTGGTACGACGGCCCGAGGACCACCTGCTGGGGCGCGCCGGAACCGTCGACCGTCTTGAGGTCGTTCGGCCCGTACCAGCCGAGGAACAGCTTGTCGGGAGCACCCATGTGGTTGGGCGTGGTGCCGATGGCGCCGTCGCCGTGACCGTTCCACGAGCCCTGGCTCATCAGCGTCCAGAACCCGGTGCTGTTGTCGCCGCCCTGGGTGTCGTAGTAGTCGGGGACACCGAGGTCGTGGGCGAACTCGTGCGCGAAGACGCCCAGGCCGCCGTTCTCCGGCTCGGTGGTGTAGTCGCGGATCCAGAGGCCGGAGTCGCCGATCTCGACGCCGCCGTTCTCGTTGCCCGCGGGGCCGACGTCGCCGTTGGTGTTGACCGAGGAACGGTGGGCCCAGATCGCCCAGGCCGGCGCGCCGGCCGACTCGTCCTCACCGGCGTGGATCGCCTGGAAGTGGTCGATGTAGCCGTCGGGCTCGTTGAAGTCGCCGTCACCGTCGTAGTCGAACCGGTCCCAGATGTCGAAGCTCGCCAGGTAGCTCTTGATCTCCGCCGGGGTCTTGCCGGCGTCCACCTGGTCGTCGTACCACGCGTCGGCACCGTCCTGGAGGAATGCGGTCATCGCCTCGCCGGTCTCCTCGCCGTCGGCGTCCTGGTAGTACGACGCGGCGTTGGGGACCTTGACCCAGTCGGACACGTCGCCCTCGAGGTCGAACCGTCCGCTGGACATCTCGTTGTAGATGCTCTTGAACGACTCACCGTTCTGGCTGGCCAGACCGTTGAAGAACATGTCCTTGTAGTGCTGCTGCGTGAAGTGCTGCAGCCAGTACGTCGAGTTGTCGCTGCGTGCGGGCTCGGGGATCTCGTCGTGGAGCGGTCCCGCGGTGTTGTCCGGGAAGGCGGGGTTGCTGTCCTCGTCGCCGAACTCCAGGAGGAAGGTCAGCAGCTGAGCGGTCTGGGTCGCCGGGTAGTCGACCTTGACGCCGCCGTCGAGCTTGATGGTGCGGTCGGCACCCTTGCCGACGGTCTTGGCGTCGCCGCTGACCAGGGCGTCGACCGCCCGCTGACGCAGCGCGGTCTGCTTGCGTGACAGCGCATCGGGCCGGTTGTCAGGCTTCTGGGCCGCCACCGGGCCCTTGCTGGCCGGGATGCCGTCGAGGCCGGGATCCGCTTGCGCGGCCCCGGGAACAGCAGTGGCCGCGAACCCGAGGGTCGCGACCACAGTGGCAAGGCTGGCGAGGCCAGCGATCTTACGACTCACATGTTCCTCCGAGGGTATGGACGAGATGGCCGCGCCTCGGCAGGAAATCTGCCGGGGAGGGCCCGCGCAGCCTGCAAGTTCTATTGCGGGGTTGTCAAGGTCAACGAACACCTAGAACCCGATCGGTGTCCGATCCGTTATCTGCGGACCGATCAGCCGATCCGTCAGCGGCTGGGCGTGTAGCGGACCTTCACGGTGGTGGTCGCCGGAGTCCATCCGGTGACGGGCTCGAAGCTCAGGACCACCTTCTGCTTGCCGGCCTTGGTGACCTTGGGCAGGCGCAGCTTGACCTTGCCGTTGACCAGCTGGCCGGTCACCCTCTGGCCACCCATGGTCACCTTGACGCTGCCCTGCGGAGTGCTGGCCGCCGAGGTCACGCTGATCGCGACCTTCGCCCGCCGCCCGACCCTGACCTTCTTCGGCGCGTGGACCGAGAGCGTGACCGGCGCCGCCTGGGCGGCCCCGCTCGCACTCGCTGTCGTGGTCGCCGCCGCGTGGCCGGCCAGCGTGCCCGTGATCAGGACCCCGATCGGCTTCCCGACGTCGCCGGGCGCGACCCGGGACGTCGGGG
>DOWL01000042.1:17459-21963 GCA_003519585.1 Nocardioides sp.
CCCGGTACGTCGGCCCGCTGGCCCCGGAGATCGGTCGGCCGCCCACTTGCCACTGGTACGACGCCGCGACGCCGGCCCGGAAGTACGACGGGGGCATGGCGGTCAGCGTCTGCCCGGTCACCGGCAGCCCGGTGACGGCGGCGGCCCCGGTCATCGCGACGAACCGGGTGCCCGCCTTGACCACCATGTGTCCCGTGGTCTCGTCGGACGAGAGCACCTGGATCATCGAGCCGACGCCGGCCACCTGGACGGAGTACCACGGGCTCTGCACCCAGGTGAGGTCGACGTAGCCGTTGGGGTTGGAGTCGTCGAAGACCGGGACGCTCGGACCACCGCGAGCGTCGTAGTAGATGGTGCCGGTCACGTCGTCGGCCTCGAGGTGGAGCGCGTCCATCTGGTCCACGTCGAAGGTGGCGTCTCGGGTGTTCAAGGTGCCGTCGGAGTAGTAGAGCGCGGCACCGGTGCGGCTGGTCCATGGGCGGTACACCGGATTGGCGTCGACCGGCAGCGCGTAGCCCTGGCCCGGGTGCACCGAGGTGTCGTTGTCCTCGTAGAAGGTGTTGACGTACCAGATCAGCAGACCGTCCTGATACGGGAAGTGGTCCACCCTGTCGATCGAGGCCGACACGTCGTAGCTGAGGGAGTACGGCCCCTCGGCCAGCACCTTCTCGTAGCCCATCGGCTGCTTGTTCTCGGCGATGTAGAACCGGTCGAAGGCATACGCGTAGCTCGAACCGGTCATCACCCGGAAGCCCCTGAGCACCCAGCTCGGGGCCCCGTCCTCGACATCGGTCAGCACGCTGCCATCGATCCTGATGTCGTCGACCGCGAAGCCGAGCTCGTAGGTGGACTCGTCGTTGACCAGCTCGAAGCGCACCTTGACGTGCTGGCCGGCATACGCCGCCAGGTCCGCGGACAGGTCGGTCCACACCAGATCGCAGACGCCGCCGATGGGCGGGGTCCGGGTCCCCGAGCAGCCGGTGATGCCGTGGCCGAAGTTCCGCTCGTTGGGGTCGGTCTCGGTCGACAGGTTGGTGTCGACGTAGTCCCAGCTCACCCCGTCGTCGGTCGAGACCTTGAGGTAGGCGTAGTCCCAGTCGTCCTCGGTCGAGAAGCTCACCCGCGCGGTGAGCATCGGGTGCTCGGTGGCAGGGACGGCCACCGCGGTGGGGCTGGTGACGGTCGCGGTGCGGTCGTTGCCCATGCCGGAGTAGAAGTAGCGCGACCCCTGGTCGGGCTCGACGACGTCGAGGATCGCGTGACCCTGCGGCAGCGTCACCGCGACGGCCTGAGCACCTTGGTCGGTGGCGTGATAGGAGGGACCGAGATCGACGATCTGCGGGGCGCCGGTGCCGTCGACGACCGCCAGGTCGTCGTCGTACCAGCCGAGGAAGAGCTTGTCCGGGGCACCCATGTGGTTGGGGGTGGTGCCGATGTCGCCCGCGCCATGGCCCAACCACGATCCGACGCTCATCAGCGTCCAGAAGCCGGTGCCGTTGTTGCCGCCCTGGGTGTCGTAGTAGTCGGGCAGGCCGAGGTCGTGGCCGAACTCGTGGGCGAAGATGCCGATCCCGCCGTTCTCGGGCTCGACCGTGTAGTCGCGGATCCAGAAGCCGGTGTCGCCGATCTCGACACCGCCGTCCCGGTTGAAGTCCGGACCGACCCTGCCGTTGGCGTTGACGGACCCACGGTGGGCCCAGATCGCCCACGGCGGAGCACCTGCTGACTCATCCTCACCGGCGTGCACAGCCTGGAAGTGGTCGATATAGCCGTCCGGCTCCTTGAAGTTCCCGTCCTCGTCGAAGTCGAAGCGGTCCCAGACGTCGAAGGCGGAGAGGAAGTCCGCGATCTCGGCGTCGGTCTTGCCGAGCCCCGACTGCTGGGCCACCCAGGCATCGGCGCCGTCCTGGAGGAACTCCGTCATCAGGTCGTCGGGCTCGCCACCATCCGCCAACGAGTAGTGGGACGCAGCGAACGGGACCTTCACCCAGTCGGAGACGTCTCCCTCGAGCGTGAAGCGGCCACTGGACATCTCGCGGTAGGCGGCCGCGAACGACTCGCCCCCCTGGTCGTCGAGGCCGGTGAAGAACATGTCGAGGTAGTGCTCGCGGTTGAAGTCCGGCAGCCAGTACGTCGCGTCGTCGTTGGCGGGCGGCTCGAGGATCCGATTGTGCAGCGGGCCGGAGCGATGCGACGGGAACGGGTCACCGGCCGCCTTCTGGTCGCCGTACTCCACGAGGAAGGTGAGCAGCTGCGCGGTGTCCTGGACGGGGTACTCGACCCGGTCGCCGCTGGCCATCTCGATCGTGCGCCGCTCGCCCCTGCCCACCGTCCGGGCCGTGCCCTCCAGCAGTTGCCGGACGGCCTCCCGGCGGAGCGCCGTGTAGTGCCGCGACTTCGCGTCGGGACGGTTGTCGGGCCGGAGCTGCTGGTAGCTCGCGTCGACGGTCCGCTCGCGCAGCTCGCGGTCGGGTGGGGCGGCTCGCGACACATCGATGCCATCGAGACCGAGAGTTGCGGCCGCGGCTGCAAGACCGACCAGACCGGCGATCGTGCGGTTCACGGCTCCTCCGAGGGTGCGGACGAGATGCCCGGGGCCCGGCGTCCCCACGCCAGGGCAGGCTCAGGCAGCGTGCAAGCCCGGTCGCGGGGCTGTCAAGGTCGAGCCGTCGCGCGGCTGGGCTCAGCGGACGGGCTGGCCGGCGGCAGCGAGCGCAGCCTTGACCTCGACGATGCGCAAGGTGCCGAAATGGAAGACGGTGGCGGCCAAAACCGCGTCGGCGCCGGCGTCCACCGCAGGCGCGAAGTGGTCGAGCCGGCCCGCGCCGCCGCTGGCGATGACCGGGATCCCGACCGCGCGGCGTACGGCGCGGATCAGCTCGAGGTCGAAGCCGTCCTGGGTGCCATCGGCATCCATGGCGTTGAGGAGGATCTCGCCCGCGCCGAGCTCTGCGGCCCGCGTGGCCCACTCGATGGCGTCGAGGCCCGCGGACTTGCGGCCGCCGTGGGTGGTGACCTCGAAGCCCGAGTCGGTGTTCGCCGCCCGGCGCGCGTCCACGGACAGCACCAGCACCTGGTTGCCGAACCGGTCGGCGATCTCGGCGACCAGTTCGGGACGGTGGATCGCGGCGGTGTTGACCGCGACCTTGTCGGCACCCGCGCGCAGCAACCGGTCGACGTCAGCGACCGAGGCGACTCCCCCGCCGACGGTGAGCGGGATGAAGACCTCCTCGGCGCATCTCGACACCACCTCCATCGTGGTGGCGCGGCCCTCGTGGGAGGCCGAGATGTCGAGGAAGGTCAACTCGTCAGCGCCCTCCGCGTCGTAGGTCCGGGCCAGCTCGACGGGATCGCCGGCATCGCGAAGCTCCTGGAAGTTGATGCCCTTGACGACGCGGCCACCGTCGACGTCGAGGCATGGGATGACGCGGACGGCGAGGGTCATCCCGTCCCCTTCGTCAGGGCCAGCGCATCCTCGAGCGAGAACCGCCCCTCGTAGAGCGCGGTGCCGGCGATGGCACCCTCGACACCGATCGGCACCAGCTCCACGAGCGCTCGGATGTCGTCGAGGGTCGTGACTCCTCCGGAGGCGACGACCGGTCGATCCGTGGCGGCGCAGACATCGCGCAGCAGCTGGAGGTTCGGGCCCTGGAGCATGCCGTCCTTGTTGACGTCGGTGACGACGTACCTGGCACAGCCCTCGCCGTCGAGCCTGGCCAACGTCTCGTAGAGGTCTCCGCCTTCCTGGGTCCAGCCACGGGCCGCGAGCGTCCGGCCGCGGACGTCGAGGCCCACCGCGACCCGGTCGCCGTACGTCGCGATGGCCTGCGCGCACCACTGCGGCTGCTCGAGCGCGGCGGTGCCGATGTTGACCCGTCGGCACCCGGCAGTCATCGCGGCCGCCAACGACTCGTCGTCACGGATGCCGCCGCTCATCTCCACATCGATGTCGAGGGTGCCGACGATCCGGGCCTGGAGCTCGCGGTTGTGACCACGGCCGAAGGCTGCGTCGAGGTCTACGAGGTGGATCCACTCGGCGCCCGCCTCCTGCCATCGCAGGGCGGCCTCGACCGGGTCGCCGAACCGCTTCTCGGAGCCCGCGACGCCTTGGACCAACTGCACCGCCTGCCCGCCGGCGATGTCGACGGCGGGCAGGAGCTCGAGATAGGGGCGCGGTGACCCAGCTGACCCCAGTGACCCAGCAGACACGGGCATCTCAACCTTTCCGGAACAGCATCATGTGCACGATCGGTGCCCCCAGCAGGCTGGCGACCAGGGTCAGGCCGGTGACGTAGAAGTCCCGCGTGAACGCGAAGACGAGCAGGTTGAACGCGACCAGGATGGCGAAGGTCATCCCCGCCTGGCGCCGCCGCTTCTCGGCGAGCGGCCCCGACTGGCGCCCCGACGCCTTCGGGACCCAGCCGGTGAGCCGCGCCTTGCGTGCCTCACGCCGGGCCTGCTTCTCCGCCGCCGCCGCGCGCTCGGCCGCCACCGCCGCCGCGGT
>DOWL01000042.1:22090-22230 GCA_003519585.1 Nocardioides sp.
CTCGGCCGCCACCGCCGCCGCGGTTGCCTCCCGCTCGGCCCGCCGCTGCTGTCGCTCCTTGCTCATGAGTCGCCGCCGGGCCGGGTTTCGTCGGTCGGCCGACAAAAGTCGTGCTGGGACGACGAAACTGCGTCGTCCAG
>DOWL01000046.1:0-150 GCA_003519585.1 Nocardioides sp.
GTCGTGCTCGTACTGGTCGGGACCGACGTGGTGGGCGTCGTGGGCACCGTGGGCGTGACCGTCGGCGGGGGGATCACCGGCTGCATCGGCTGGACCAGCGCGTCGGTGACCAGCAGGTGGTGGTCGGTGGTGCGGATGACCTTCTTGCTG
>DOWL01000046.1:211-2136 GCA_003519585.1 Nocardioides sp.
GTGCGGATGACCTTCTTGCTGCGCTCCTGGACGTAGTTGGAGAACTGCACGTTGGAGCCGAAGATCCAGTCGACGACCATGCCGCGCGGCGGCTGGCAGCTGGTCTCGCTGCGGTAGCCACCACTCGCGGAGACCATCGCGGCCTGCTTGGTGACCCGGCAGAAGACCTGCTGGCGGGCGTTCATGTCACCGGTCCACACCACGGGGAGGCCGTTGCTGATCTTCAACTGGTTGACCAGGGCGATCTGGAACCGCTGACCGATCATCCGCCACTTCGCGGCGTTGCCCCGGACGTCGGCGGGGTTCTGGAAGTTCATGAAGTAGATCTGCTGGCCGGTCTGCAGCGACTGGAGCAGGACCACGGGCATCCGGAGCACGTCACCGTGGAAGTAGGGCAGCTTGATCCAGGAGGTCGAGACCAGGCTGAACTTGTCCTTGCGCCAGGCGATCGAGTTGCGCAGGAAGCCGACAGTGTCGGTGTAGCCAGGGAAGATGTCGTACTGGGCGGAGGCCTTCTTGACCCACTTGTCGTACTGCTGGGGCTGGAACTCCTGCAGGCCCACCACGTCGACCTGGTGGCTCTTGAGCAGTTGGATCGCCCACCGCATCCGCTTGGCGCCGTCGGCGTAGCCGGCCTTGGCCTTGCTGCCGCCCTTCTCGGTGTGGTCCCACCCGAGGATGTTGAAAGAGCTGACCCGGAACGACGTGGCGCCGTTCACCGCGACCGCCGCGGGCACCGGGCTGGGGCCCATCTCGCCGTACTCGTCGGACTTCTTGTCGGTGCCGGCCACCGCCAACGCCGTACCGCCCAGGAACACGCCGAGGACCAACGCCACGACCGAGAAGCGGCGCAGACCCAGCCGCGTCAATGCGGACCGAAGGACGGTGGGGAAGCCCGTCATGGTGATATTCCTCCGAGTTGTGTCGGTGTGTCGCGCAGGCAGTCTGCCCTGAGTGATGGTAAATGCACAACTGCCCCACTAGTCACAGTTTTCACATTTTTCCCAGACGTCACGCTCCGCGGTCCCATCATCACCCGGCACACCCTCCTGACGGAGTGGAACCGATGAAGGTTGCGTGCTCGTCCCAAAGCCATGCACGCAACGAGGCACACTGGACCCATGACGAGCGACCGCGCCCCCCTCCCCCGCCCGCTCCACACCCGCAGCCTGGCCCTGTTCGCCGTCTCGGCGCTGCTCGTGGCGACCACCGCCACGGCGTGCGGCGACGACAGCGGCGACAGCGGCGCCACAACGGACCCGGCCTCGAGCAGCACCTCGACGTCATCGGGCTCGGCCAGCGGCTCCGCGTCTGACTCGGCCTCGGCCTCGGACGGCGAGTCGAGTGCCGACGCGGGCGACCCGGTCGCTTCGCCGATCATCGACGAAGCCGTCGCGGGCGCGCTGAAAGACCAGTTCCCCGCCCTGGTGCCGGCGGGCGTACCGGAGGGCTGGACGGTGATCTCGGCGAGCTACTCCCCCGGCCGGGGCGGCGTCTGGCGGGTCCAGTTCACCGACCCCAACGGGGCGACCGTCCAACTGCTCCAGGTCAAGGCGGGGGTCGCGGCTCTGGTCCGCCAGGCCCTCGGCGGCAAGGCCAAGCCCGCGGGCGAGGTCGATCTCGGTGAGTACGGCACCGGCACCTGGACCGTCTACAGCGGCGACTCGGGCACCGCGATCGCCAAGCGGCTCTCCGGAACCTCCGCCGTGGTGGTCGGCATGGACCAGGACACCCTCGTCGACCTCGCCGGCCAGCTGCTCACCGCCGAGGACAGTGGGAACGGGACGGGTGATTGATCGAAGCCGAGGGATGGCTCGGAGCTACCGCCGCTGATCGAGCTTGTCGAGATCCCTGGAGCCGAGCGCCGGACTCAACCGCCGGACTCAATCGCCTCCCAGCCCGGGCTGCGGAGGTTTCGACACGCT
>DOWL01000046.1:2360-7729 GCA_003519585.1 Nocardioides sp.
GCCTCGGGCCGCTCCGATCAGTCGCCTTCCCAGTACTCCCCGCCGCCCTGGTAGGGATCAGGCTCGACCGTGGTGACCGGGCGACGCACGGTCTTCCAGACCGTCTGCGTCGTGCCGTCGGCCGCGCGCACCGTGGTGGGCACCCGGAAGTCGGTGTAGGTCGTGGTGTAGGCGTTGCGGGAGAACCTGCCGCTGTTCCAGAAGGTGTTGAAGTTCTTCAGGTAGCGGCGGGCATTGCCTGCGCCGAGGATAGTGAAGAAGATCTCGTCCTGGGCGGTGCCCAGCGACGCCCAGTTGGAGGAGCCGGTGAGCACCATGCTGGTGCCCGGGTGGCCGTTGTAGGTGCCCTGGATGACGAAGTACTTCTGGTGGGTGTAATAGGTCAGGATGACGTCGTCGTCGCCGTCGTTGTTGAGGTCGAAGTCGTCGTCGGGGTCGTAGTCGAGGCCCGTGGACCGCAGTGGGATCCGGCCGCGCGCGGTCGCGGCGCCGAGGATCTGCTTGGTGCGGAAGCCGATGAGGCCGTAGCTGACCCGGAAGTCGCAGCCCTCGGCCCACTTCTGGCGGATCGCGGCGGCGAGGTAGTTGCCCCGCGCCCCGCGCATCGTGTGCATCGACAGCGCCAACTTGGTGCGGGTCTGCCCACCGGCGCCGTCGGGAGTCAGGCACTGGATCTTGTTGAGCATGTTGAGCACGAGATCGGACTGCGGAGTCGACTTCTTGGGGAAGACCCAGTTGGTGTACTTGTCGACCGAGTCGTCGCAGAAGGAGCCGGTCGGCGTGCCACAGAAGTGCAGCGACGGCTGGGTCTTGCTGTAGTCCTTCTTCATGTCGTTGAAGGTCTTGACGAACTCGCGGTAGAGGTCCTTCTTGGCCTGGAAGAAGAAGATGTCGTTCCACTGGTGCCGGTCGGCGTTCATCGTGAAGTTGTGGGAGCCCAGCGCGATGACCCGCTCGGACTTGCCGGCCTTGGGGAAGAGGTAGAACTTCGAGTGCAGGTTGCGGTACTGGTCGACCAGGGTGCGGCAGCCCGACTTGCACTTGTAGATGAAGTTCTTGGCTCGCGTGTTGGTGCCGAGCGCCGCGCGGACGATCTGCATCGCGCGGTTCTCCCAGTGGTCGTTGAGGAGCATCTGGATGCGCACGCCACGCTTGTGGGCGGCGACGATCGCGTTGGCGACTGGGATGCGGTCGAAGGAGTAGAGCGCGATGCGCACGGTCTCGCCCTTGGGGACGTGGCGCAGGGTGTCGAGGAGCCGGCGTTCGATGCGGTAGCGCTGACTGGGGATGTGCGGGTTGTTGAAGAAGGCACCTTGGTAGGCCTTCCAACGCTTCGGCTTCTTCTCCGCGGCGACCTGCGCCACACCGGCCGACGTGGCGGCCTGCGCCGGGGCGGTGCCCTGGGCCGCGGACACGGAGGCCTGCGCCGTGGGCGCCATGTTCCACATGGTCAGCACCAGTGCGATCGAGACCGCACAAGATCCAAGCGTCGAGAGTCTCTTCACCGACAACCTCTCATCAGTGGGATCGGTGCGCGTGGAGACGAGGAAGTCACGCACCGACTGTCATGTCGGGTGGCCCTCACGGCCGGTACGACGGGCGTCCGCGAGCAAATCCGCGACGAGTGTAGTCGCTGCATCGAGAAGTTCCGTATCCGACACGGCGTCCGGGCGTGGCCGGGGTGGTAGGTCTCGAGGCACCCGCAGCGCCTCGACGTCGCCCACGACGTGGTAGCCGCGGCGCTCGATGATGGCCACCGCGCGGTCCGCACGCTCGCGACACTCGGCGATCTGGCCGTCGTCGGCGCCCAGCCGCTCCCCCGCCTGCCGGACCAGGTGCTTCTCGGCCAGGTAGCCCCGGATCCAGGTGCCCCGGTCGACCGGCTTGTGGAACGCGGTGAGGCGGGGGTTGACCCGCCGCAGCAGCTCGATCTGTACGACGCCGAGCGCCGGGTTGCGCGGCTCGTCGGGCGCGTCGTACCGGTCCGGGTCGAGGCCGAGGACGCCGGCGAAGTTGCGCCAGTGCTGGTCGCGGGGAGCGCCGGGGCCGGGCATCGGGAGCACATGCACCCGGGCCGGCGGCACGTGCCGGGCCCACCGCCGCAACACCCCCGCGAGGTCCCAGGTGCGCCAGCCGAACTCGCCCTGACCGCCGATCCGCTCGCCGCGCATCTCCGCAAGCGGCTTGGTGCCGCCGTTCTTGACGTACTCCGCCCAGCCGGCGGTGAGCATGCCGAGCGTGTCGCGGGCGGTGATGACGAGGTGCACCTCAGCGGGCGCGAGGGACTCGATCAGCTGCCCTGCTTGGTCGCGGCCCGCTCCACACATGAACTCGTGGCTCAGGATCGCCGGGCCCTTGTGTCGCTGGACCGCGGCGACCAGCCGGGCCAGGGCGCCCGGCGCCTTGGGATCCCGACGCTCCAGGTGCGGGCGGTCCTGGAGCTCGAGTGCGGCCCAGAGATGCTCCCGATGACCCTGTCCGGGCAACAGGTACCCGTCCTTGGTCAGCGCGCGCTTGGAGCCCCAGAGCACCGACTGGAGGTAGGTCGTGCCGGTCTTGGGCAGCCCGATGTGGAGGAAGACCTGGGAGGCCATGTCGGTGCGTCAGACGCTCTGGCGGTACTTCTCGAGCAGCTCGGCGAGCTTCTCCTCGTCGCGCGCGGCCACCGGCAGCAACAACTCGGTCACGATGTCGGTCAGCTCGGCGAGCCGGATGTTGAGGGCCCGGCACTCCTGCACCTCGGCCTCCAGCCTGCGGACCCGCCGCCGCAGGTCCAACGCCTCGCCGGCCCTGGTCGAACGCAACCGCTCGGTGAGGCCGCCCGCCCTCTTGTCAGCCATCCTCGCCTCTCCATTCCACGATCAGCCGGCACACCGTCGAGGCGCCGGGTCGATCCGAGACCGGCATCGTCTCGCGATGCACGACGGTGGCGCCCCACTGCTCCAGCTCCGCCACGATCCTCCCAGGCTTGCGCGGACGCACGCGATGCTGACCGGCGTAGCCGTCCGAGCCGGACCTGGACAAGAACTCCAGGTAGAGCCGGCCACCGTCCTCGCCCTGGAGCACCATCCGGCACAGCCGCCACAGCCGGTCGCGGGCCGGGCCCTTGGTGGCGTCGACCACGTGTCGAGCGGCGACCACGGTGCGGCCGGGCCTGCGAGCCAGGATCGCGCCCACCACCAACACCTGCCGGATCTCCAGCAGGTTCATCGTCCAGTACGTCACGAGGTGGTTGTCCTCGGACCGCCGGGCGGCCTCGGCGAACGAGCGCGGCTGGAAGTCCAACCCGAGCGCAGGCTCACCCCGCTCGCTCATGTAGAGCGCGTCGGCACCCCGCCCGCACCCGACGTCGACGAAGGTGCCGAGCGCACCCTCGATGCTGCCCACCCACTCCACGAACGGCGACGGAGCGGGCATCCCCTTCAGCACTCGCGAATAGATCCGGTCCCACCGGGCCCGGCCCACCCGCAGCCCGCGGAACCAGCCGTTGAGCCGGCGCACCGTCGTGGTCGGCGGATCGAAGTGGAAGGCGGGATCGGGCACCCGCCACGAGGCGCCGTACATCGCACTGAGCATGCGGTCGGTGTCCGCCGGAGCGGGGAACGAACGGCCCTCGAGGGTGGTGGTGCCCAGGGGGAAGATCCACGACTCCTCGAACCGGTCGCCGATCTCACCCATGAGGTAGAGGCGGCCGTCCATCAGGAAGCCACCGAACACGTCGAGGCCGCGGATCGTCCCATCGGCCTCCTCGACGTCGACCTTGAAGGCCAACGCCGAGTAGCGGGTGATGCGGTAGCCGTGGGCGATCAGCGCGCGCTGGACGCGGAAGGACTCCCGGATCACATCGACCGGATGCGTCAGGTGGCTGACGTAGCCGACGTCGGCGTCGCTGTCGTTGCCGATCACCTTGCCGCCGCGTACGGCGCCGAGCAGGGTGCCGTACGCCAGGAAGGCCTCGATCCCGACGTCCTTCAGCGCCGCCAGCACCTCGTCGATCGCGTCGAGCATCGGCTCGAGCTCCTCGCCACTGCGGGTGTCGAAGGCGACGACGCGACGTTGGTACTTGTCCAGACTGATCGGCTGTCCGTGCTGATTGAGCACCTCCACCCGGCCGCGCCCGGAGCCGAACCGCACCTCCCCGCGGAACACCTCCTCACCGGTGCGGGTGACGACGACCCGCACGTCGGCGATGCCGTCGAGGAACTCCCGCAGCGTCTTGGGCCACGCGAACAGCCAGCCGTTGCCGTCCTTGACCCCGTCGCGATGTAGCCAGAACGAGACGATCCGGCGGCCGTCGAAGTGGACGTCGAGGACGGCCTCCTGCCGCGACCGCGCGCGGACGCCGGAGCCGTCGACACGCACCTCGCTCACGCGGTCGAGGAACGCCAGCCCCGGGACGCGACGGAGGGTGGTGCTCACAGGGCGCGAGCCTAGTGGTTGCCGCCGGCACCCAACCGATTTCGAGTTCGCAGCGTCTGCGTGATGAGGTGACCCCTCAACGACGACCGTACGACCCCTCCGACTTGCATTGGGTGCGCATGTCCTTGGTTCGCAGAACGTCGGTCGCCGCTGTCGCGGCGACCGCCTTGGTCCTGACCGTGGTGCTGACGCTGGTCACCTCCACCGGCTCGGTCGCCTCGACCCGGTGGGTGCCCGGCAACGCCCAGGCCGGCCAGGTCAAGGCGGGCCTGGCGAAGCAGCGTCCTCCGGCGAAGCTGATCACCTTCCGCGACCGCGTCGTGGGCGGCCTGCCGGTGCTGTCCTACCGCGGCGCAGCCGACCCGACGGTCGCGCGCTACGCCGGCGGTTGGGTCGCCATCTCGACCGGGCCGGGCGCCCCGCGGGCGATCGCCACCCAGCCGGGCGGACCCTGGCAGAACATCCCCTCCGCGCTGACCACCCAGCCGAGCTGGGCGCTCAGCGGGCGCTACTGGGCCTCTGACCTGGTCGAGGTCAACGGGCTGTGGCTGCTCTACTTCTCGGCCGAGGTGTCCGGCATCGGCGTGGACGGGCGATGCATCGGCGTGGCCACCGCGACCGACCCGACCGGCGCCTTCGTGCCCGACGAACGCCCGCTGGTCTGCCCGCGCGAGGCGGTCGCCCCCCGCGCGTACGACCGGATGAAGCGCCGCGACCGCGGCATGCCCCGCCAGGGCGTCATCGACCCGGAGTACTTCCGCGACCGCGGCGGCCAGGGCTATCTGCTCTACCGCACCCAGGGCCGGCCGTCGTCGATCCGGATCGTCGCGCTACCCGCGGACGGCCGTCCCGGCGGCGGCAAGGCGCAGAGCACCGAGCTGGTCCGCCGTGGCGGCGTGATCGAGAACCCGACGATGGCCCGGCGGGGCAAGCAGTACGTCCTGCTCACC
>DOWL01000046.1:7831-14804 GCA_003519585.1 Nocardioides sp.
CCAGTACGTCCTGCTCACCTCCGAAGGTGAGTTCGGCCAGTGCACGTACAAGACCACCTACCGGCGCTCGGCCACGATCACCGACTTCTCGAAGTCCAAGCGCGGCATCCTCGTCGACACCAGGAAGAGCGGGCTCTGCGGCCCGGGCGGCGCGGACCTCGGCCGCGGCGCCAGCGGCGAGCCGATGATCTTCTTCCACGGCTGGACCTGCCCCGAACTGGGCGGCAACTGCCCGGGCGGCAACGACTACGACCGCAACAACATCTACGGCGCCCAGCGCTCGATGTTCGCCGCGTCGCTCCGGTTCACCAGCCGCAAGGCCCCCAAGATCCGGGCGTACGTCGCGCCGATCCAGGAGCCGCCGGCTCCGCCGCCCACGACCACGGTGCCGCGCCAAGGCCGCTGACGACAGCGGCCGGGCTCACTCCTCCGAGTCGGAGGACGGGTCGGCGGTCGGCGTGGGCTCGGCGCCGGGCGGGAGGTCGCCCAGGGGCTCCTCGGCGACGTAGGCCTGGGCGAAGACGAAGGGGTGGTCGGTGACCCGGCCGGTGATGCCCTGGCTGGCGCTGGTGAACTCCTGCCAGTCGACGCCCGAGCCGAAGATCCAGTCGACGTCCATGCGGTCGGGCGGGCTGCAGCCACCGGAGTAGCTGCCACCGTTGGCCGCCTCGAGGTCGGTCCCGCCGACGATCGGGCAGAAGGCCTCGGCGCGGTCGTTGTAGTCGCCGGTGAAGACCACGGGCGTGCCATCGGCGCTGAGCTCGTTGGCGAGCCGCACCTCGAGGCTGATCGCCGCGGCGCGCCAGCGGGCGTTGTTGCCGTGGCCCTTGGTCGAGGCAGGGTTGTGGGTGTTGAAGAACCACACCTCGCGGCCGGAGTCGATGTTCTTCAGCTTGACCACGGGACGGCGGATGATCTGGCCGCCGAAGTAGGGGATGCCGATGCTGTTGGCCTCGACCAGCTCCCAGACGTCGGGGTCCCAGGCCAGCGAGTTGCGGATCGAGCCGCGGTCGAGGGTCGGCCCGGGGTAGGCGTCCCAGCCGGACAGCGCGCGCATCCGGGAGTACTGAACGTCCTCGAGCTCCTGGAACCCGACCACCGAGAGGTTGGCCTGCGAGATCAGCGACCACGCCCAGCCCATCCGGGTGTAACCGGAGGCCCAGCCCTTGCGGTTGCCGCCCTTGGCGGTGTGGGAGCTGCCGAGCACGTTGAAAGTGCCGACCCGGAAGGTGGTCTCGTCGGCCAGCCCACGCCGCAGCCAGGCGAGCGAGCGCTTGAGCTTCTTGGCGTCGCGGACGTTCTGCGGCGGCACGTCGGTGACGACCGCGGTGGGATCGGCGGACGGCGTGGTGGCGCCGGCGCGGTCCTGGCCGCCCTGGGTGTCGCCCTCGGCGCGCGCGTCGACGACGCGGGCGTCGGCGGGGACCGCCTGATCGTCGCCGCTGTCGTCGCCGGGCGCACCGATCATCCCGGTCGCGCCACCCACGAACAGGGTCACGAACGCGACCACGAGCACCACGGTCGCGACGACTTTGAGGTGACCCACGCGTCGGGACCGGTGCATCGCGTGCTTCGACACGGTCCCTCCAGGTCCCAGTTCGCGGCGGCCCGAGATGGGGCCCCGCACGACGAATTCCGGCCTGGTTAGGGTACCCCGGTCTGGGCCACCCGGTCTCAATCTTGCGCTTTCCGGCCAGCGGCTCTGTTGCGTCGGCGGAGCGCTCCGCACCGGTAGCGTGACCGCGTGAGCACGACCCCCGTCCGCGTGTACGCCGCCCGTCTGGTCGGCCTACCGATCTTCGACCCGCAGGGGGACCAGGTCGGCAAGGTGCGCGATCTGGTGGTGGCGATCCGCTCCGAGGGCAGCCAGCCGCGGGTGCTCGGCATGGTCGGTGAGGTCTTCGGGCGGCGCCGCATCTTCGTCCCGATGACCCGGGTCACCAACATCGACTCCGGGCAGGTCTACACGACCGGACTGCTCAACATGCGCAGGTTCGAGCAGCGCTCGACCGAGACATTGGTGGTCGGACAGCTCTTCGACCGCTCGGTGACCATCACCGCGTCGGGCGTGACCGGGACGATCTACGACGTCGGGATGGAGCAGGCCCGCAACCGCGACTGGGTCCTGAGCCGGATCGCGATCCGCGAGCCCGCCAAGGGGCTGCGCCGGCGCGGCCAGACGCACGTGGTCGAGTGGGGTGAGGTGCAGGGGCTGACGCGCCGCGAGCCCACCCAGGGCGCGACCCAGCTCATCCAGGCGCTCAACGAGCTCCGCCCCGCCGACGCGGCCAGCGTGATCCACGATCTGCCCCCCGAGCGGCGTACCGCCGTCGTGGCGGCCCTGACCGACGAGCGGCTGGCCGACGTCCTCGAGGAGCTCCCCGAGGAGGATCAGGTCGAGATCCTGGGCCTGCTGGACGGCGAGCGCGCTGCCGACGTGCTGGAGGAGATGGACCCCGACGACGCGGCCGACCTGATCGCCGAGCTGCCCCCCGAGACCGCGGAGACATTGCTCCAGCTGATGGAGCCGGACGAGGCCGAGGACGTCAAGCGGCTCATGTCGTACGTCGAGAACACCGCCGGCGCGATGATGACCTCCGAGCCGGTGATCCTGGGCCCCGACGCGACGGTCGCCGATGCCCTGGCCCATGTCCGCAACCCCGACCTCACCCCGGCGCTGGCGGCGCTGGTCTACGTCTGCCGCCCACCGCTGGAGACCCCCACCGGGCGGTTCCTCGGCGTCGCCCACATCCAGCGGCTGCTGCGCGAACCACCCTCGACGCTGGTCGCTGGTGCGCTCGACGAGTCGATGGAAAACCTGCGCCCTGAGGCGACCATCGACGAGGTGGCGGCCCATCTGGCGACGTACAACCTGGTGGCGGCGCCGGTGGTCGACGAGAACAGCCACCTCCTCGGCGCGGTGACCGTCGACGACCTGCTCGACCACATGCTGCCCGAGAACTGGCGGGACCGGGCGGTGCGCCATGGCTGACTCGACCGCACGCCGCAGCCGGCTCGACACTCCGCGCGACGTACGCCGGCAGCTGGTGCGCCGGCCCTCGCGCGACTCCGACCGGTTCGGCGTCTTCGCGGAACAGTTCGCGCGGTTCATGGGCACCGCGACCTTCCTGATCTACATGACGCTCTTCGTCGTCGCGTGGATCGCCTGGAACGTCCTGGCGCCCGACGACCTGCAGTTCGACTCCTTCCCGTTCATCTTCCTCACGCTGATGCTCTCCTTGCAGGCGTCGTACGCTGCCCCGCTGATCCTGCTCGCCCAGAACCGCCAGGAGGCCCGCGACCGGGTGATCGCCGAGCAGGACCGGCAGGCCGATGCCCGGGCGCACGCGGACATGGAGTTCCTGGCCCGCGAGGTGGCCTCCCTGCGGATGGCCGTCGGCGAGGTCGCGACCCGCGACTTCCTCCGCTCGGAGCTGCGTGCACTGCTCGGCGACCTCGAAGAACGATCCGAGCGGCCCGACCGCTCCGAAGACCGCTCAGAGGGGACCGACGAGCCCGCCGCGGGGTGACCGGGGCAACAGCGGAGAAGAGGGAGGCCCACGTGCTCTCATCTAGGCTGGCCCCATCATGAGCAACCCCCTCATCGAGCAGGTGCGCAGCGCGCTCGGCACCGTGCACGACCCCGAGATCAAGCGCCCGATCACCGACCTCGGGATGGTCGACTCGATCGAGGTCGACGACGCAGGCCTGGTTCGGCTGACCGTGCTCCTCACCGTGGCGGGCTGCCCGCTCAAGGACACCATCAACCGCGACGTCAACGCGGCCGTGCGGGCCGTCGAGGGGGTGCGCGATGTCGACCTCACCCTCGGCGTCATGTCGGCCGAGCAGCGCGCCGGGCTCAAGGAGCTGCTGAGCGACGGCAAGGCCCAGCGCGAGATCACTTTCGCGCAACCCGGGTCACTGACCAAGGTCTTCGCCATCGCCTCCGGGAAGGGCGGGGTCGGGAAGTCGTCGGTGACCGTCAACCTCGCCCTGGCGATGGCGGCCGACGGGCTCAAGGTCGGCGTGGTCGACGCCGACATCTACGGCCACTCGGTGCCGGCGATGCTCGGCGTGGCCGACGCCCGACCGACCCAGGTCGAAGACCTCATCATGCCGGTGCCGACTTCCTCGGGGGTCTCGGTCATCTCGATCGGCATGCTCAAGCCGCGCCGCGACCAGGTGGTCGCGTGGCGCGGGCCGATGCTCGACCGCGCGCTCGTCCAGATGCTCGCCGACGTCTATTGGGGCGACCTCGACGTGCTGCTGCTCGACCTTCCGCCCGGCACCGGTGACGTGGCGATCTCGCTCGGCCAGCACCTGCCGGGCGCCGAGGTCGTCGTGGTGACCACGCCGCAGGAGGCGGCGGCCGAGGTCGCCGAGCGGGCCGGCACGATGGCCTCGATGATGCACCAGCGGGTCGTGGGTGTCGTCGAGAACATGTCCTACCTGCCCTGCCCCCACTGCACCCCGGCGGGCAACGAACACCGACTCGAGATCTTCGGCTCCGGTGGTGGCGCCCGCGTCGCCGAGACGCTGTCGCGGCGGTTCGGGTACGACGTGCCCGTGCTCGGCCAGGTGCCCCTCGACCTGTCCCTGCGCGAGGGCGGTGACCTTGGCAGGCCGATCGTCGACTCCGACCCCGACTCCCCCGCGGCCGTCGTACTCCGCTCCGTCGCCTCCTCGTTGGCCGGCCGCGGCCGCGGCTTGGCCGGGATGCAGCTCGGGCTGACGCCCGCGGGCCGGCTCTAGGCTCGGCGCATGTTCGGGATCGGTCTACCTGAGCTCGCCGTCATCATGTTGGTGGCGGTGCTGGTCTTCGGTCCCGACAAGCTCCCCGATCTCGCCCGCCAGGCCGGCCAGCTTCTCCGGCAGGCCAAGAAGTTCGCCGACTCCGCCCGTGACGAGCTGCGCGAGGAGCTCGGCCCCGAGTTCGCCGACCTCGAGCTGCGCGACCTCGACCCGCGCACCATCGTGCGCAAGCACATCATCGAGGCGATGAACGACGCCGAGACCGAGGCCAAGCCCAAGCGCAAGGGGCTCAAGCCTCTCAAGGAGGGCGAGCTGCCGCCCTACGACCTCGAGGCCACGTGAGGGCGGACGGTCAGCCCTGGGCCCCCAGCGAGCGCCAGTAGTCGTTGAGGGCGCCGTTGGTCTTGACGAACCAGACGATCAGGCCCACGAAGAAGAACCAGCCCAGCAACAGCGCCCACAGACCGGTCATCGCGCTCACCGGCTTGGCCTGACCCCGCCGCTCGTAGAGCCTGCCGACCTCGTTGGAGTTGAGGAACGGCATCACGATGCCCACGAAGATCGCGAGGACCAGCGCAAGCCCACCGCCGATCCCGTCGCCGGTGTGCCGCTTCATCTCGTCGTGGGTCGCGTAGTACCAGTACCAGCTGTAGAAGCCGAGCGTCACGATCGTGAGCAGGAAGCAGGTCCCGGTGCTCCGGATCTTGCCCAGCGGCGCCGGGCCCACCGCACCGGCGTACGCCGGAACGGCCGCGCCGACCGGCATCGGGGGTGCCGCGGGCGCGGGCGGGGGTGCCACCGGCTGGCTCTGGTCGTCGACGTTGGGTGCGGGCTCGTTGGCGTCGGTCACGCGCAGGAGGCTATCCGGCTCGGTGGGTCAGCCGGACCGACATCGCACGGCGAGTTGCGCGAGAGCGCCCGCCGGCCGAAGCGCCGGGGCGCGGGCGCGAGCAGCCAACTGTGCCTCCGTGGTCGAGCCCCGTGCGCTCGATGCACATCAGCGCCGTGATTGCACCGCCGCGAGGTGGATGAAGCCGACGACCACGACCCGGCCGGCGGCGCCTGCGGCGACCTCGACGAAGTCGGCGCCGACCCGGAGCAGCGTGCCGTCGTGGCGGCGCCCGTCGGTGAGGTGGAGCGAGCAGGGTTCAGCCTCGTCGGAGAGGCGCCGCAGCGCGGCGCCCAACCCGAGGCGAGCGACTGCCGGCCAGGCGACCTCGGGCAGGGCCCGCTCGGAGAGTCCCTGCGCGGCCGCGACCGCCGGCAGGTGGATCAGCCAATCCTGACCCGGCCCGTGGAGGAGGCACCAGCCCCGGGCTACCCGGTCGAGCCGGCCAGCGACCGCGCCGACACCGAGCAGTTCGAGGGTGATCTCCCGGTCGGTCGAGGCGGCCAGCCGGGAGGCGAGAGTCACCTGTTGGTACTCCGCCCGACTGCGGTCGGCGAGCTCGGGGGCCCGCTCGGCGTCGTACAGCGCGACCGCCTGGCCCTCGAGGTCCTCGAGGTAGGCGAACAGCTCCTCCTCCCAACTCACGCCGCAACCCTGCCAGGGACCGGGCGCCTGTGCAGAACGCCTTGACGACTTCGACAACAATGCGTTGACTGACGCAAACAGAAGCAAACGAAAGAAAACTCTCGGGAATGAGGCCTACATGGCGCACTCGCGGCCGATCGTCACTTCACTCCACGTCCCCCTGGCCTCGGTCCAGGGCACCCTGGCCCTCGACCTCAGCCCCCGGCATGCCCCACCACCCGTGCCGCCGGCGACCGGGCTAGGTGCGGACGCCGACGTGGTCCCGATCGACCCGGAGCAGCGCGACCAGCTCGAACAGTGGGTGCACCGCTACGTGCAGGCGTGCGTCGAGATCGTCGGCGGCGATCGACCCTCGAGTCAGCTGCTGCGCTGGACCTCGGGCAAGATCTACGCCGACCTGCGCCGCAGGGCCTGGCTGGTCGCACAGGCGGGCGGCCACCAGCCCGGCGTGGGCCGAGTCCAACCGGTGCGGCCGCAGGTCATGAGCGTGCGCACCTGCTTCGTCAGCGCCCGAGTCGTCGAGGCGAGTGCCCGAGTGCGGTACGGCGCCCGGTCCCGTGCCCTCGCGCTGCGCTTCGAGTACGCCGGCGACCGCTGGGTGTGCACGGCGATGGAGTTCGCCTGATGGTGCCTCCAGGCTCTCAACCACCGTGCGGTGGTTGAGCCGCGAGCGCAGCGAGCGTGTCG
>DOWL01000176.1:0-132 GCA_003519585.1 Nocardioides sp.
TGAGGTCGCGAGTTCGAGCCTCGTCGTCCGCTCGGAGCGGGTCTCGGCAGACCCATCCACGGTGGGTTGGCCGAGAGGCGAGGCAACGGACTGCAAATCCGTGTACACGGGTTCAAATCCCGTACCCACCTC
>DOWL01000176.1:364-720 GCA_003519585.1 Nocardioides sp.
GTTCAAACCCAGTATCGCCCACCAAGTTTCCGCAGGTCAGAGTCCCTTTTGAGGTCTCTATCTGTTCCTGGGGAGCATACGAGGAACAAGACGCGACGCTTCCGGCCCCGCATCCGCCGGCGCGACCCACCCGCCTCGACGGCTGTGACGGCCCGTGGCGCTGTCGGAGATCGCTGTCATCCTGCTCGGCTGCTGGACGTTCCAGTCAGCAGGAAGGTCCAGATGTGCCCAACCTCGCCTGAGGCGCTGACTAACGTACGGCCCGTGATCACGGGTGAGCTCAAGAGCAAGATCGACCGCGTCTGGGATGCCTTCTGGTCTGGCGGCATCAGCAACCCGCTCGAGGTGATCGAGCA
>DOWL01000176.1:872-5765 GCA_003519585.1 Nocardioides sp.
GCAGATCACCTACCTGCTTTTCCTTCGCCGCCTCGACGACCTCCAGACGCTTGCCGAGAAGAAGGCGCGCATCACCGATGGTCCGATCGAGGACGCCAAGTTCTTACTTGGCCAGGACCACTTGCGGTGGAGCCGGTTCAAGAACCTCGACACCGAGATCATGTACCAGACGGTCGCCACGCAGGTCTTCCCGTTCCTGCAGAAGTACGGCGAGCAGGTCGGCGGCGACGACTCGACCTACTCAGACCACATGAAGGACGCCCGGTTCACCATCCCGACCCCAGCGCTGCTGTCGAAGGTCGTGGACATGCTCGACACGATCCCGATGGAGAACCGGGACACGAACGGCGATCTTTACGAGTACATGCTCGGGAAGATCGCATCGGCCGGGCAGAACGGGCAGTTCCGCACCCCGCGGCACATCATCAAGCTCGTGGTCGACATGACCGCGCCCCAGCCAACGGACGAGATCTGCGACCCGGCCTGCGGCACCGCAGGCTTCCTGGTGGCCGCAAGTGAGTACATCCGCGAGCACCATCCCTCAGCTCTCACCGACGCCACCCAGCGCGCGCACTTCCACCGTTCGATGTTCCACGGGTATGACTTCGACAACGTCATGCTCCGGATCGGCTCTATGAACATGCTGTTGCACGGTGTCGAGTCACCCGACATCCGCTACCGCGACTCACTCTCGGAGGGCGCCAGCGAAGACACCGAGAAGTACACACTGATCCTGGCCAACCCACCCTTCGCCGGCTCGCTCGACTACGAATCCACGTCCAAGGACCTGCAGCGGGTCGTGAAGACCAAGAAGACCGAGCTGCTCTTCCTCGCGCTCTTCCTCAAGTTGCTCAAGCCCGGCGGCAGAGCGGCCGTCATCGTCCCCGACGGCGTGCTGTTCGGCTCGTCGAAGGCCCACAAGGAACTGCGCAAGATACTGGTCGAGGACCAGAAGCTCGATGCCGTAGTGAAGCTGCCCTCGGGCGTGTTCCGGCCCTACGCCGGCGTGTCCACGGCAATCCTGTTCTTCACCAAGACCAACTCCGGCGGCACCGAGAAGGTTTGGTTCTACGATGTCCGCGCCGACGGCTTCTCGCTTGATGACAAGCGCACTCCGGTTGAGGCCAACGACCTGTCCGATGTTCTCGCCCGCTGGCACAAGCTCGATGCCGAGATCGACCGCCCCCGCACCGAACAGTCCTTCCTCGTTCCCAAGGCCGACATCGTCGCCCAGGGATACGACCTCTCGCTCAACCGCTACAGGGAGATCGAGTACGACGAGGTCACCCACCGCGCCCCACTGGACGTCATCGCCAACATCGAGACGTTGGAGGATGAGATCACCAAGGGGCTCGCGGAGCTGAAGGCGATGTTGTCGTGAGGTCGGTTCCACTTGGCGAGTTGATCGCGAAGGCAAAGTCGGCGCGGGCCGGCGGAAGCGAGTACCCCCTGCTATCGATGACGATGCACGGCGGTCTGGTCGATCAGTCTCGCAAGTTCAAAAAGCGCGTGGCCAGCGACGACCTTTCCGATTACAAGGTCGTCAAGCGCGGCCAGCTCGTCGTCGGATTCCCGATTGATGAGGCAGTCCTCGACTTTCAGATGATGTATGCCGAGGGAATCGTCAGTCCGGCCTACGGAGTGTGGGATCTCCGGGATGACGCGTCCGCGGATCGGGCTTACCTAAAGCGCTACCTTCGCTCCGATCGCGCGATCGCCTACTACAAGGCCAAGCTTCGGGGCAGCACGGCACGGCGGCGTTCCCTGCCCGAGTCTGACTTTCTCGCGCATCCGATCCCACTGCCGCCGCTCGTGGAGCAGCGCCGCATCGCCGCGATCCTCAACCACGCCGATGCCCTCCGCGCCAAGCGCCGACAGGTCCTCGCCCACCTCGACATCTTGACCCAGTCGATCTTCCATGACGCAGTCAAGGGTGCGAGCAGTATGACAACTCTGCGCACGATGGGTGTCGACTTTGTTGCGGGCAAGAACGTGCTCGGCGGCGATCTTGACGCTCATCCGCGAAACCGCGTGATCAAGGTCAGTGCCGTTTCCAGCGGCTCCTTCTTGGAGCATGAGTCAAAACCGATGCCGGCTGACTACACGCCGCCCGAGACTCATCGACTGCGACGCGGAGACATCCTGTTCGGCCGAGCCAGCGGGTCGCTAGACCTTCTCGGCGCAACGGCGGTGGTCGAAGGTGAGCCGACGGACCTCTTTCTTCCAGACAAGGTCTGGCGCATGGAGATTGGGCCATCCGGGAGAGTCGTTCCGGAATTCGCTCTCGGACTCCTCCGGTCGACCAGAGTACGCGCCTTCATCCGCCATAACGCGAGTGGTGCCGCGGGCGTCCGAAACATCGGGAAGGCCAAGCTCCTTGAGTGCACGGCGCCGCTGCCACCTCTCGAGCTTCAACGTCACTTCGTCACTCAAGCGAACCAGGTCGATGTGCAAAGAAGTGCTGTGCGACGGGCTGCACGTGCCGACGACGAACTCTTCACCTCTCTCCAGTTCCGCGCCTTCCGAGGGGAACTTTGAGTCATGCCAGTGGAGATGCGCATCTGGCGAATCGATGGCGAGCAGCCGCGCCGGCTCACCGCTGCGGTCCTGCCGAGTGAACGGGCCTTGGAGGATTTCCTCGACCAGGATCCCTCGCTGCTCGGCTCACCGCTGCTGGTGATCGGCCGGCAGGTGCGGACGCCGCACAACAAGCTCATCGACCTGCTGGCTATCGACGCCGACGGCAACTTGCATGTCCTCGAGCTCAAGCGCGACAAGACCCCGCGCGAGGTGGTCGCACAGGCGCTTGACTACGGCTCGTGGGTTTCCACCCTCACTCGCGATGAGGTCATCGGCATCGCCAACGACCATCTGGGGCAGCCGTTCGAAGCGGCTTTCGAGGAGGCCTTCGGCGAGATTCCACCCGACGAGCTCAACGCCGAGCTGCAGCTCACGATCGTGGCCACCAACCTGGACTCCAGCTCCGAGCGGATCGTGACCTACCTCCGGGAGTTCGGTGTCCCGGTCAACGCGGTGTTCTTCTCGTATCTCGAGGACGAGGATCGGCGCTATCTCGCGCGCAGCTGGCTGGTTGACGACCAAGCGGTCTCCATGGCACCGGGCTCGAAGAAGGGCAAGCGTGCTCAATGGAACGGCCAGGACTGGTACGTGAATTTCGGGAGCCACGGCCGCGAGTGGAGCGACGGTCTCGGGTTCGGATTCGTGTCCGCAGGAGGGGGGCCCGCCTTCTCAGGGAAGCTGCGTCCCATCCCGACCGGCGACCGGGTCAACGTCTATGTCCCCGGGAGCGGATACGTCGGAATCGGAATCACCCTCACCGAAGCCCAGCCCTTCCGCGTCGCGCAAGTCCATCGCGACGGACAGTGGCTGCAGTTGGCCGACCAAGACCTCGCAGGTAGTTACCAGCACGCCGCACCCGGCAAGGAGGAGACGGACGACATCACCGACTGGGTGATACCGGTCAGGTGGCTTGCCACCGTGCCGCTGAACGAGGCCTTCAAGGAAGCAGGCCTGTTCTCCAACCCGAACGCTGCGTGCAAGCTGCGCCAGCAGTTCACCCTGGAGCGGCTCGCCGAGCAATTCGGCATCGACAGCGAGGCCGAATGAGCAACTTCGACTTTGTCAAGACCAGCCTCCCGGCCGTCCACGCGGACTGCGTACGCGCCGAGTCCTACCTGTCGAGCGACCCGGCGGCGGCGTGCTTCTACAGCCGCAGAGCGGTCGAGCAGCTCGTGGGTCATCTGTACGACGTGATGGGCCTCCGTGCGCCGTACCAGAACGACCTCGCGGCACGGATCAACGACGCTGCTTTCAAGGCCAAGGTGGGCACCGGGATCGCGCAGAAGCTCAATCTGATCCGCCGGGTTGGCAACACAGCCGCCCACGAGGGCAGGCCGATCCAGCCGCAGACGGCGCTGCAGCTGCTGCGCGAGCTCTTCCACGTTGTCGTGTTCGCCGCATACCGATACTCAGCGGACCCGCAGAGTGTGCCTACCAGCAAGCAGTTCGATCCGGCGGTCCCAGCGAAGCTGGCTCCGCTGTCCCGCCATGAGCTCGCCCAGCTTGCGACGAAGTTCAAGGCGCAGGACGAGGCCCATGCCAAGGAGCTGGCCGAGCGCGACGACCTAGCGGCGGCGAAGGACGCCGAAATCGCGGCGCTCAAGGCGCAAATCGCCGTAGCGCAGGCCGCCAACACGAAGCCGGATGACCACGACTACTCCGAGGCGGACACCCGTCGACTGATCATCGATGTCCTGCTCGCCGAGGCCGGCTGGCTCCTCGGTGACGAGCGCGACCGCGAATACCCGGTCACCGGCATGCCGAACAACCTCGGCAAGGGATTTGTCGACTACGTGCTGTGGGGCGCGGACGGACTGCCGCTTGCGATCGTCGAGGCAAAGCGCACCACAAAGAGTCCCCAGGTCGGACAGCAACAGGGCAAGCTTTACGCCGACTGCCTCGAGGCCGAGTTCGGTCGCCGGCCCGTGATCTTCTACAGCAACGGCTACCAGCACTGGATCTGGGACGACGCAGCCTTCACCGGCTCCGGGTATGCACCGCGAGATATCCAGGGCTTCTACACCCGCGACGAGCTGGAGTTGATGATCCAGCGACGGCTGACCCGGCTCCCGCTGGCCGGAGCACAGGTCGACGGCAGCATCGTCGAGCGTTACTACCAAACCCGCGCGATAAAGGCGATCGGCGCGGCCTTCGACAAGCGGGAACGCGACGCTCTGCTGGTCATGGCGACCGGCGCCGGCAAGACCCGCACGGTCATCGCGCTCGTCGACCAGCTCATGAAGGCGAACTGGGTCAAGCGGGTGCTGTTCCTCGCCGACCGCACCGCGTTGGTCAACCAGGCCGTGAACGCCT
>DOWL01000034.1:0-1513 GCA_003519585.1 Nocardioides sp.
AGACACTCGGGAATCGGGTTGCCGTAACCCAGCCCCTGAATGACGCATGAGCCGCTACCCGTCTTCTAGTCGATGCCGACCTCCTCCGCG
Organism: Nocardioides sp.; assembly: GCA_003519585.1. Classification (GTDB taxonomy): domain Bacteria; phylum Actinomycetota; class Actinomycetes; order Propionibacteriales; family Nocardioidaceae; genus Nocardioides. The sequence continues at coordinate 91 of DOWL01000034.1, forward strand.
GTGGCTTTGTTCGTGACGGGCGCGGCCGCCAGCGGCATCACCCGGCCCAGGACCGCCGAGATCGCGCCACCGACGACCGCAAGACCCAGGAGTGCCAGCCAGAGTGGGGTCGGGCCGCGGTCCAGCAGCCAGGCGAAGGTCACCGGCGCGACGGTGCCGGCGACGTTCCAGGCGAGCTGGATGAGCGAGAGGTAGCGGCCGCGCAGGTGCTCCGGCGCGGAGTCGCCCGCCAGCGCGATGGTCACCGGCCCACCGGTCAACTCCCCCAGCGTGTAGACGACCGCGGCGAGCAGCACGACTGCTATCGCGGCGGCACGGCCCACCACGTCGGCGCCCAGCAACACGACATAGGCGGCCGCGAAGCAGGCGTTGGCCACCACGAGGATCCGCCAGCGCACGTACCCGGTCATCGCGCGCACGACGAGCCCTTGACCGAGGCCGACCATGATCGTGTTGATCGTGAACACGGCGCCGGTCACCCAACCCGGAAGCCCGAGCACGACGGTGGCATAGATCGGGATGGCGAAGTTCAGCACCATCATCGAGGTCGAGAACGCCAGTTGGGCCAGCCACAGCACACCGTAGGGCCGGTCGAGCAGCACGGTGGCCCAGGAACCCGCGCGGGCCTCGTGCTCGGCGCGCGGGCTCTCCGGCATGCCGAGGAGCAGCACCAGCGCGACGCCGTACGACGCGGCGTTCGCGATCGCGACGGCGGCGTACGCCGTCTCGGTGCCGATCGTGATGGCGATCCCGGAGACCAGGCCACCGATCGCGAAGCCGACGTTGCGTAGTGCGCCCAGAAAGCCGAACCACAGCTCGCGCTCGCCAGGGACGGAGATCGAGGCGACGATCGGGCCGTAGGAGCCCCAGAACGCCGTCCGGCCGATCGTCGCCACCACGATCCAGAAGGTGACGGCCAGGAACGAGTCGGCGAAGAGGAAAGCGACGAAGCCGACGCCTTGGAGCACGTTTCCGGCGAGCAGCACCGGCTTGGCGCCGACCCTGTCGACCACCGAACCGAGCAGCGGCCCGGCGGGAAGCGAGACCAGGCTGGCCAGCGAGATGGCGGCGCCGACCTGGACCAGGGTGAGGTCGGTCGCGACCAGGAAGTACAGCATCGAGATCGGCATGAACACGCCGCTGCCCACCGCGTCGATGCCGATGGCCGTGACGAACCGGCGGTGGCGGCCCACGGACGGGAAGCCCAGTCTCTGGAGCACCCGCCAAGGATCGACCCTCAACCGGGGTTGAAATCAACGTTTCGGCCCATCGTGCGCGCTCAGCCCAGGTCAGTAGTCTGCGAGCCATGACGTTCTCGATCGTGGCCCGATCCGCAGACGGTGAGTCGTGGGGGGTTGCCGTCGCCTCGAAGTTCCTGGCGGTCGGGTCCGCCGTACCCGCCGCAGTGGCCGGCGTCGGCGCG
>DOWL01000034.1:1802-2485 GCA_003519585.1 Nocardioides sp.
CGCCTGCCTCGCGTGGGCGGGCAGCGTGACCGGCGAGGGGTACGCCATCCAGGGCAACATCCTCACCGGCGAGGACGTCGTGACCGCCGTCGAGACAGCGTGGCTGGCTTCGGACCCGCAGGCCCCGCTCGCCCGGAGACTGCTCGACGCGCTGACCGCCGGGGACGAGGCCGGAGGCGACTCGCGTGGCCGGCAGTCGGCGGCGCTGCTGGTGGTCCGCGAGGGTGCCGGGTACGGCGGCCACGACGACATCGCGGTCGACCTGCGGGTCGATGATCACGAGAGCCCGATCCCCGAGCTCACCCGGCTGCTCGGCCTCAGCGAGCTCTACCTCACCGCCTCCACCGAGGAGGAGCAGGTGCCGGTGACGCCGGAGCTCGAGGCCGAACTGGAGGCGTTCGCCCAGGCCCAGGGGGCGCGTGACTTCCAGGCCTGGGTCGGCACCGAGAACTACGAGATGCGGGTCGCACCCGACCTCGCCTGGATCGACCAGCAGATCCTCGACATCGTCCGGAGCACACCCGAGCGGTCAGCCGAGGGCGGCTCCGAGTCGTGAGCCTCCTCGCCATCGACGCCGGCACCACCGGCGTGACGGCCGTCGTGGTCACCGACCAGGGCGACATCGCGGCCAAGGGCTACCAGGAGTTCCAGCAACACTTCCCCAAGCCCGGCTGGGTGGAGCA
>DOWL01000034.1:2622-2818 GCA_003519585.1 Nocardioides sp.
CCCCAAGCCCGGCTGGGTGGAGCACGCCCCCGAGGAGATCTGGCAGGCCACGCTGGCCGCGGGTCGCGCCGCCCTCGCCCAGGTGGACGTCTCGGAGCTCCGTGCCGTCGGCATTACCAACCAGCGCGAGACGATCGTGCTCTGGGACCGCGAGACCCTCGGCTCACCGCGGCGCGCGATCGTCTGGCAGGACCGG
>DOWL01000041.1:0-248 GCA_003519585.1 Nocardioides sp.
AAAGAACGGCCAGACCTCAGGCCAGGCCTGCGCTGTCATCGGGCGGATGGTCATGGGTCTCCGACCTGGCCGTCGATGGACTGGCGGATCAGGTCGGCATGGCCGTTGTGGCGGGCGTCCTCCTGCACCATGTGGGCCAGGATCCAGCGCAGCGTGAACGGCTCGCCGCTCCGCCGCGGATGCACCGACTCGCGCTCGCCCCTCGGGTCGGCGGCCACCGCCTCCTGCGCGCGCGTCACCGCGGCGTC
>DOWL01000041.1:405-3855 GCA_003519585.1 Nocardioides sp.
TGCGCGCGCGTCACCGCGGCGTCGTACCGCGCCCAGAGCCGGTCCGGATCGTCGTCCGCGGCGGAATGCCACTCCCAGTCTCGGTCGGCGTCCCAGTCGACAGCGGCCCAGTAGGCGTCCTGGTCGTCCTGGAGAGTGCGCCGGAACCACCAGTCCTCGACGAAGGCGAGGTGGTTGACCATCCCGCCGAGGGTCAGGTCGGACGGCGGCAACGTGCGTTGCAGTTGGGTGGCGTCGAGGTCGCCGGCCTTGTGGCGGAGTACGGCGCGCTGCTCGTCGAGGAAGCGGCACAGGTTGTCGATCTCGTCGGTCACTCGCCCCGCTCCCCTGGGCGTCGATGCGTGATGCAGTAGGGCATACCCGCAGGGTCGCGGAGCACGGTCCAGTGGTCGAACGATTTCTCGAGCCGGGCCCCCGCGGCGAGGTGCCGCTCGACCTCGGAGCCCACGTCGGAGGTGGCCCAGTCGAGGTGTGCGGTGACCGCGTCCTGCTCGTCGTCCAGTCTCTGGAGGAGCAGTTGCAGTGGCTGGTCCGGAGCCGGGGTGACCCGCCCGAACTCCGAGCCGGGGCGCGGATCGCGGCGCTTCCAGCCGGTCAGGTCGCTCCAGAAGTCCAGCTCCGCGGCGTACCGGCTGGGTGGGATGTCGAGACACACCTGGTCGACGTACGACGTGTGCCCGCCGGGCCAGCTCGTGGGCTCGGGCCGCTCACCGGGCACCCCGGGGACCAGACAGAAGACGAACCCACCGGGCGAGCTGAGGATCGTCACGTCGTCGTACGGCGCGCCGACGACGGTCGCGCCGAGATCGCGGGCCTCGGCGACCGCAGGGTCGAGGTCGGTGACCTGCAGGTCCAGGTGCACGCGGGGCGCGCCGCCGCCCAGTCGCTGGACCCGGAGGTAGTCGGTGCCGGTGGTGGGGACCAGGGTCGCGAACTGATGGTGTTCGCCACGCTGAGGTGACCGCGGCCACCCGGTGACGGCGGACCAGAAATCGGAGCCTGCCTCGAAGACCTCCTCGGGGTAGTCGAGGAACGCCGTCAGCCGGAGTGGGGTCATCCGCCGACCGGCGCGCAGTCGTGACCGCATCCGTCGGGTGGGAGCGGACCATCGGCGTGGCTGGCCGGCCGGTGCAGCACCGCTCCGCTCGGCGCTACCCGCACGTCATCGCCCGCAACCTCGGCGGTGCCGTCGACCAGGAGCGTGAAGCCCTTCGGCTCCGGCGGCGGGAAGACCAGCGTGACGGCAGCGTTGTCGGCGACGTTGGCGAGCGTGCCCTTGCCGGGGGCTGCGACCAGCACCAGTCCGTCGGTGACGCTCGGCTCGACGGTGACCACCTTCACCCGGCCGTCTCGCGAGGTGAGCAGGTAGCCGGCGCCGAAGTCCTTCAGCGCCCGGGCCAGGTCGGCGACATCGACGGGGATGCTCATGAGTCGAGGCTAGTGGTCACCAGACGCCGAGCACATCGCCGCCGATCCGGACGATGAATGCGCTCACGACCACGATGAAGAAGACCCGCACGAAGCGCACCCCACGCCAGACCGCGACCCGCGCGCCGACGTACCCACCGAGCAGGTTGCAGGCGCCCATCACCAGACCGACCTTCCAGAGGACCACGCCCTGCGGCACGAACACCACCAGGGCCCCGAGGTTGGTGGCCCAGTTGGCGAGGCGGGCCTTGGCCGAGGCCTCCAGGAAGGAGTAGCCGAGCAGCCCGACCAGCGAGAACACGAAGAAGCTGCCCGTGCCCGGACCGAGCGCGCCGTCGTAGAAGCCGATGCCGAAACCGACCGCGAGCGCGGCGGCGAGATGGCGATGGCCGGCGTACCGCAACGCCGTCACCTCACCCAGTTGCGGCTTGAACAACACATAGGCGCCCACGACGATCAGCGCGACCAGCACGATCGGCTCGAACGCCTCCCGCGGGATGTGGCTCGCCACGAGCGCCCCACACATCGAGCCCGCGAAGGCCAGCGCCATCATCGGTCCGAAGGTCTTCGGATCGGGCCGGACCCGGCGGTAGTACGTCGCCGAACTCACCGTCGTGCCGCAGATGCTGGCGAGCTTGTTGGTGGCCAGCACCTGCGTGGGCGATGCGTTCGGAAGGCCGAGCAGCAGCGCAGGCAGCTGGATCAGCCCGCCGCCCCCGACCACCGCGTCGACGAATCCGGCCGCCAGCGCGGCCAGCCCGAGCAGGACCAGCACGGTCGTCGTCGGGTCGTCCACCGGCTCACCCTAGGTTGGCGCCTAGGTTGTGCGGTGTGCGGATCGTGTCCCTGCTGCCCTCGACGACCGAGATCCTGTTCGCGCTCGGCGCCGGCCCGTCGGTCGTGGGCGTGACCTTCGAGTGCGATGCGCCGGCCGAGGCGCGGACCCGCACTGTGGTCTCGACCTCGGCGATGCCGGCCGGCCTCGACCCCGCCGAGATCGATGCGTACGTCGCCGGGGCGCTCAAGCGCGGTGAGGACCTCTACCGCCTCTCGGCCGACGCCTTGCGCGACCTGGACCCGACGCTCGTGGTGACCCAGGACCTATGCGCGGTCTGCGCCGTGGACGTGACCACGGTCGAGGACGCGCTCGCTCACCTGGGCTGCTCGGCACAGGTGGTGACCGTCGACCCGCACTCGCTCGAGCAGGTGCTCGATACGGTGCTGGTGCTGGGCCGAGCCGTCGGTCGCGAGGACGCGGCGACCGCCTTGGTCGGCTCGTTGCGGCAACGGATGGCCGCAGTGTGGCGAAGCACCATGGGCCGCAGCCGGCCCCGGGTCGCCGTACTCGAATGGACCGACCCGCCGTACGCGCCCGGTCACTGGATCCCCGAGATGGTGGAGCTCGCCGGCGGTGAGAACGTGTTGGGTACGGCGGGCGAGAAGTCGGTCCGGGTCACGTGGGACGACGTCGTCGCCTCACGGCCGGACCTCGTCATCGTTGCGCCGTGCGGCTTCGACCGCGCTGGCGCGCAACGGCAGGCGGATGCGATGGCGCACCTGCTCCCGCCCGGCGTACGCCTGCACGCCGTCGACGCCGACGGCATGTGGGCGCGACCCGGCCCGCGCCTGGTGGACGGCGTGGAAGAGCTGGCCTCAGTCCTGCGCGGGGGCTGACGCCGGCCGGAACCGAGCACGGGCCAGGCCCGCGGTCCCGATCACCACCCACACCAGGTTGAGCGCCGCCGACGGCCAGGCACCGTAGTAGGCGGAGTTGATCATCAGCGCCGCCCCACCGACCAGGTTCATCAGCTGGAAGACCAGGCTCGGCCCGAGAATTCGGCCGGTGGACACGAGGGCGTACGCGCTGATGAGCAGCGCCATCCCGATCCAGCCGATGACATTGACGAAGACGACCTCCACCGGCAGATCATGACGCCCGAGGTCCGTACGGCCGTCACGAGAGCTTGGTGCGCGTGTCGAGCCGGCACGTCGGAAACCTCAGGAATCCCAACATCTGTTGGG
>DOWL01000041.1:3992-4550 GCA_003519585.1 Nocardioides sp.
TGACGTTCTAGGGCGTTGCAACGGGCCAGAACGTCAGGGATACCTACAGATGTTGGGGGTTCCGCAGGCCCACCGCGTTACTCAAGACCGCGTGTCGAGCCGGCACGCAGCTTCACCGTCCTCATCGACATAGGGCGGCGCTTCGACCGGGATGGTGATCACCAGCGGCAACTGCATGGTCCCCTCGACCGGAACGCTCTGCGTGACCGACCCGACCGGAACCGACGTGTTCTCGTCGGCGTACGCCGTCACCGTCACGGCCACCTCGCCGGGCCGGGTTGCCGTGCCCCGGACGACCAGCCTCGCCTCGACCGTCCCGCCCGAGGCGTCGTAGACACAGCTCGGGTGTCCTTCGCTGCCGCCCCACCCCACGGTGAGCTTGGCGGGCGCCGGGCCTGCATCGCGCCGGGACGACACTGCAGCGGTGACGGCCGCGGCACACAGGACGACCGCAACGACGAGGACGATCCGCCGCCACCGATGTCGCACCCGACTAACCTGCCAGAGTGATCGAGGGGATCGGCGAGGCGGTGGTACGGCGGCCGCCCCAGGCGATGC
>DOWL01000041.1:4650-5107 GCA_003519585.1 Nocardioides sp.
CGGCGGCCGCCCCAGGCGATCCTCGACTTCGTCACCGACCTCGAGCAATACAAGCTGGCGGACCACAAGATCGGCCGCGTCCACGAGTGCGTGCGCGATGACGATCGCATCCTGATGCGGCACGGCGGTCGCCTGCGCGGGATCCCTGGGCCGGCCGTCTCCCTCGAGGTGGTGGTCGGTGGACTGTCCGTGCGCTACCGCAGCATTCCGACATTCCCATCGCGCTACGTGCTCACCTTCGACGGTGGGTTCGAGCTGTCCGAGACCCCAGACGGGACGCGGGTCGTCCACACCGAGCGCTTCCACTTCTTCGCCCCCTGGCGCTTCGTGGCGGAGCCGTACCTGCGGAGTTGGCTGGCCGCGGACGTAGCGGGGGAGATGGTCCGGCTCAAGCAGCTCCTCGAGTCGGAATCCTCCCGCTGACTCGCAGCGGCACCGAGGACCTGCTGGCTCTCAC
>DOWL01000041.1:5230-5431 GCA_003519585.1 Nocardioides sp.
GGCTACCACCGCTGGGCAGCCACGACGGTGAACGAGACGCGTCCTAGTGTCTTGTCAGCGAGATTCGCACGCTATTCCCGCGGCCCAGGCACGCACCTGGCGGCGTTGCCGAAGCTTCGAAGACGCCCAGTCTGCGCGCGCTCCGGCGCCTTGCCATGCACGCACCTGGACCACGGGAATAACGCACGCTTCTCGCTGACA
>DOWL01000041.1:5584-11719 GCA_003519585.1 Nocardioides sp.
CGCTTCTCGCTGACAGGACACTAGTCACCGACCCAGAAGCCGCGGCCACCGAACCAGTCGCCGTACCCGCCGCGGTAGGGCATCGCGTCGCCGGGCGCCCGGGAGCCGAGATAGGAGCCCACGACGGCGGCACCGAGGTCGTCGAGCTCTGGAGCCACGACGCGGCCCTCGACCCGGGCCGCCATCGACTCGATGAACCGTGCCAGCCCGGGATCGTCACCGAGCCGAAAGAACGTCGTCTGGGCGCCGAGACGGCGAGCGTTGTCGAGCTCACGTACGGCGTACGCGACCGTCAGCGGGTGCGGTGGATAGCTGAAGTAGACGTCGCCGTCCGGCTCGAGGTGAGACGTCGGCTCGCCGTCGGTGACGATGAGGAGGACCGGCTGGGCGTTGGGGTGCTTGCGGAAGTGGCGGTTGGCCAGCAGCAGCGCGTGGTGCAGGTTGGTGCCCTTGTCCCACATCGCGTCGAGCGCGGTGAGCTGCTCGATGTCCATCACCTCGGCGTGCCGACCGAACCCGATCAGCTGCAGCGCGTCGCCGCGGAACCGCGACCGGATCAGGGTGTGCAGCGCCAACGCAGTGCGCTTCATCGGCACCCATCGACCGTCCATCGCCATCGAGAACGAGGTGTCGACCAGCAGCGCGACGCACGCCTGCGTGCGGGCTTCGGTCTCCTGGACCTCGATGTCGTCGATGGTGAGCCGTACGCCGGCCCGCGGGTCGAGCCCCTCGCCGGCGGTGCGCACGACGGCGTTGGTGATGGTGCGGGGCACGTGCCAGGGCTCGGTGTCGCCGAACTCCCACTGCCGCGTCGCGCCGGACAGTTCGCCCGCGGCGCCGGCCCGGCGTAGCTCCCGCTGGCCCTGTCGGCCCGACATCTTCTCGGCCACGTCACGCAGCAGCGCCTTGCCGAGCTGGCGCATCGCCTTGGGGGTGAGCTGGAGGTTGCCGTCGGAGCCGCGGCGCAGGGTGCCGCCGTCTCGCAGCGCCCGCTCCAACTCCTGGAGGGTCCGTGCGTCGACCCGGGCCTCGTCGCCCAGCTGCCGGGCGAGCGCGTCGAGGTCGAGGTCGTCCATCCGCGCGCCGCCGTAGGACTGCGAGAGCTGTTCGGAGAGCTGGTCGAGATCGGCGAGGTCCTGGAAGACACCGGTGCCGTCGCCGAGCCCCAGCCCCTCCTCGCCGTCCATCCGCTCCGAGCCCGACCAGTCCTCACCGGGTCGGAGCATCTGGAGGTTGGCGTCGAGCTGCGAGAGCGACTCCATCAGCTGCGGCGACCCGAACGCCTGCTGGGAGAGCTGCATCAACTCGGCCCGCTGCTCGGCCGACATCGAGTTGAGCATCCGCTGGGCCGCGGCCGCGCGGGCGGCCATCGCGTCGAGGAGCTCGTCGAGGTTCTGCGGGTTCTCCGGGAAGAAGTCCCCGTGCTTGGCCATGAACTCGTCGAAGTCCTCCTGGGAGTCTGCACCCATGGCGCGCTTCTCGAGCAGGCCATTGAGGTCGGTGAGCATCTCGTTGATCGCCGCGCGGTCCTCGTCGGTGGCGTTCTCCAGCGCCTGCTTCATCCCGGCGAACCGTTGGTCGAGCAGCTCTCGGCCGAGCAGGTCCTTGATCTGCTCGTAGGCCCCGCGGGCCTCGCGACTCTGCCAGTCGTACGACGAGAGCTCGCTCACGGCGGCAGCCACGTTGGGAGGCAGTCCGTCGAGCTGCAGCTCACGGAATGCCCGGTCGCCGTCGTCGAGCTCGACGTCGCGGGCCAACTGCTTGCGCTCCTCGAGCACCGCCCTATCGAGCAGCTCGCGGATCTCGTCGAGGGTGCCGTCGAGGTTGTGCCGCTGCAGCAGCTCGCGCCGGCGCTCGGCCACCTGGCGAGCCAGGTCGTCGAGTCCTCGTTGTTCGCGGCCGCCTCGACGGAGGAACTCCCGCATCGCGCGCTCGGGTGAGTAGCCGGCCATCACGTCCTGGCCGATCGCGTCCAGCGCCTCGCTGATGTCGACCGGTGGCGCGAGCGGGTCGCCGCCGTCGTAGCGCCCGTAGCGCGACCGGACCTGCTTCGAGGTGTGCCGATTAGCCATAGACGGTCTCCCCGCCTCCGCTCTCCTTGCTGATCCTGCGGGCGAGGTAGAGGCCCTCGAGGGCGAGCTCGATGGCTCCGGCCCGCTCCCCGTCGTTGTGGGCGTGCACGCGGTCGCAGATCTCGTCGTACAGCTCGGACTCACCGAGCACCGGCAGCCCGGTGAGGAAATCGCGGGCGGTGACCTGCTCGCCGGTGGTCACCATCATCCCGCCCTCGAGGGCCTCGACGAGCAGCGCGAAGTCGAGCCCGCGGAAGGTGTGCCGGACCGTCTCGGCGGTGGCGGTGCGGAGCAGGTGGGTGAGGATCTCGTTCTCGCGACCCTCCTCGCCGGTCTCGAACTCGATCCTGCCGCCGAGTACGTCGACCGCGGTCTCCAGGTCGACCACCCGGGCGACGGCGGGGTCCTCCCCCTGAGCGGTGGCGCGGTGGATCGCGGCGGCCGCGATCGTCTCGGCGCCGGCGATGGCGAACCGGGCCGAGACGCCCGAACGCTGGTCGACCGATGAGGACTCCCGCAGGTTGCGGGTGAAACGAGCCAGGATCTCGACCAGGTGATCGGGCACCTCGACCAGGTCGGCGGGCACCTGCGCCTCCTGACGGATCACGGCGATCTCGTCCTCGAGCTCGGTCGGGTAGTGGGTGCGGATCTCCGCACCGAACCGGTCCTTGAGCGGGGTGATGATCCTGCCCCGGTTGGTGTAGTCCTCGGGGTTGGCGCTCGCCACCACGAGTACGTCGAGCGGCAGCCGCAGCACGTAGCCGCGGATCTGGATGTCCCGCTCCTCCATCACGTTGAGCATCGCGACCTGGATCCGTTCGGCGAGGTCGGGCAGTTCGTTGATCGCGACGATGCCGCGATGCGAACGCGGGATCAGACCGAAGTGGATCGTCTCCGGGTCACCCAGGGACCGACCCTCGGCGACCTTCATCGGGTCTACGTCGCCGATCAGGTCGGCCACGCTCGTGTCGGGGGTGGCCAGCTTCTCGGCGTACCGCTCGTCGCGGTGCCGCCACTCGACCGGCAGCTCGTCGCCGAGCTCACGCGCGCGTCGCTGCGACGCGTGGATGATCGGCTCGTAGGGGTGCTCGCCCAGCTCGGAGCCCCCGATGACCGGCGTCCACTCGTCGAGGAGACCGACCAGGGTCCGCAGCAGCCGGGTCTTGCCCTGTCCTCGCTCACCGAGCAGGACGACGTCGTGCCCGGCGATCAAGGCCCGTTCGAGCTGCGGGATGACGGTGTCCTCGAAGCCGTGCAGCCCGGGCCAGGGGTCTCGACCCTCGCGCAGGGCGTCGAGGAGGTTGTCGCGCAGCTCGGTGCGCAGCGACTTCTGGACGTGGCCGGAGGCGCGGAGCTCACCGAGGGTCGCGACGGCCGGCGGGGCGGAAGGAGCTGAGGTCACGTCTCCACGCTACTCAGCCCCACAACAACTGGACGAGGTCTCCGCTTCGTCCGTGGACAGAACCCCGTTCGGGCGCGGATAACGTGGGTGGGTGCTCGTCGCGGACTGTCCATGCGGATCCGGAGAGCGGTACGACGCCTGCTGCGGCCGGCTGCACCGCCGCCAGGCCGAGGCCGCGACCGCCGAGGAGCTGATGCGCTCGCGCTATGCGGCGTACGCCGTGGGCGCGCTCGACCACGTGTTTCGCACCTGGCACCCGCGCACCCGACCGGAGTCGATCGACCCGGACTCCGAGGTCACCTGGAGCGGACTGCGGATCCTCGACCGGGTCGCCGGCGGTCCGGACGACGACCGCGGCGAGGTCGAGTTCGAGGCGACGTACGAGCGCGCAGGCCGTTCGGACCGGCTGCACGAGCGCAGCCGGTTCGAGCGGCGTCGCGGACGCTGGGTCTACGTGGACGGTGACGTCAGCCCTGGGAGCCGGCGATATTGACCAGCCAGTTGATCCCGAACTTGTCCTTGACCTGACCGAAGGAGTCGCCCCAGGGCGCCGCCTCGAGCGGGACGTCGACGTGCCCACCGTCGGAGAGCCGGTCCCAGTAGCCGCGGAGCAGGGCGTCCTCGTCGCCGCTGAGACTGATGTGACCGTTGGGCGTGTGCTCGCCGGGGCTGTCGGCCGCCATCAGCGTGAAGCCGGCGTCGGTGGTGAGCTGGGCGTGCATGACCCCGTCGGCCGGGAGCGGCTGGCCCTCGTGCTCGGTCATGCCCATGTCGCCGAACGCCATGACGTTGAGCTCGCCGCCGAACACGGACTGGTAGAACTCCATCGCCGCGCGGGTGTTGCCGTCGAAGTTGAGGTAGGGATTGAGAATGGCCATGCCGCCACCCTGCACGCTGCCACCGACATCCGGTAGGGGCCGCCGGTGAACAGTGCGCCAGCGTCCTGGTCTCAGCGGCGGAGGATCACCGAGGAGCCGTGGCCGAACAGGCCCTGATTGGCGGTGATGCCGACCCGGGCGCCCTCGACCTGGCGGCCGGTGGCCTGGCCGCGCAGCTGCCAGGTGAGCTCGCAGACCTGGGCCAGCGCCTGGGCGGGCACCGCCTCGCCGAAGCACGCCAGTCCGCCCGAGGGGTTGACCGGGATCCGGCCGCCAACAGTGGTCTCGCCTTCGCGCAGGAGTTGCTCGGCCTCGCCGATCGCGCACAGGCCGAGGTCCTCGATCCAGTCGAGCTCCAACGCGGTGGAGAGGTCGTAGACCTCGGCCAGGCTCACGTCGTCGGGCCCGATCCCGGCCTCTTCGTACGCCGCATCCGCGATCGACTCCTTGAAGGTCCGTCGTGGCTCGCCCCCCTCGCCGAGCACGGCCGCGGAGTCGGTCGAGAGCAGGGGCATGTCGATGATCGTGTTCGGGAACCTCGGCGTGACCGTGCTGATCGCACTGATCCGCACTGGCCTCTCGCCGCCCAACTTCCTCGCGTACCGTTCGGCGAACGCAGTGCTCGTCACCACCACCGCCGCCGCTCCGTCGGAGGTCGCGCAGATATCGAGCAGGTGCAGCGGATCGGACACCACCGCACTGCCCAGCACCTCCTCGACACTGACCTCCTTGCGGTAGCGGGCCATCGGGTTGGCCAGCCCGTGCCGGGCGTTCTTCACCTTCACCCGCGCGAAGTCCTCCTGGGTGGCGCCGTAGAGATCCATCCGGCGCCGCGCGTAGAGCGCGAAGTAGGCCGGGTTGGTCATCCCCAACAACCGGAACCGCAACCAGTCCGGGTCCTCCCACCGCTCCCCCGCATTCGGCGCCAAGAACCCCTTCGGCGTGGTGTCCGCACCCACCACCAACGCCACCTCCGACAACCCCGCCAAGATCCGGGCCCGCGCCGTGTCCAACGCCTGCGCACCCGTCGCGCACGCGGCGTACGACGTCGCCACCCGCGCGCCGTTCCACCCCAACGCCTGCGCGAACGTCGCACCCGCCACGTAGCCGGCGTACCCGTTGCGCACCGTCTCGCCACCGACCACCAGATCCACCGTCGGCCACTCGATGCCCGCATCGGCCAACGCCGCCCGAGCTGCGACCACGCCGTACTCGGTGAACGGCCGACCCCATTTGCCCCAGGGGTGCATCCCGACGCCCAGGACCGCGACCTCTGCGCTCACTGATCGGCCTCCTCTCCCAGCTCGGTCACGGGCTTCCAGCGCCAGATGAGCAACTCGTCGTCGAGTGGCTCCACCACCAGCTCGACCTCGCCGCCCACCCGCAGCTCCGCCACGCCGTACCCGTCGGCCACCTGCCCCAGCACAGTGATCCCCTCCGCAAGCTCGACCGCAGCCAGCGCGAACGGCTGATACGGATCACTGCGCGGCACGTACGGCGCTGGCGGCTGGTAGCGCGCATCGGTGTAGCTCCACACCGTTCCTCGCCGCGAGAGCTCGACCGTCTCGAACACCTCACCCGCACATGCAGGGTTGCCGCAGAACGCCCCCTCGGCCCGGACCGGCGGGAAGAACATCGTCGCGCAGCTCACGCAGCGCGAGCCGAGCAACGCCGGCTCCGGCCCCGTGGTGAACCACCCCTCGACCGCTGCGCGCACCCCGACCCTCCCCGAACTAGAACGTGTTCTCACTCTAGCGGCGGGTGCCTGTGGATGAGCTACGAA
>DOWL01000041.1:11880-17117 GCA_003519585.1 Nocardioides sp.
GCAGGCTCGTCCCATGACCATTTCTCGGAATGTGGCTTGAAGTGACGGGCGGCGCATTCACGCGAGCCGACTGGGAGGCAACGCCCGATGACGGGCGCCGCTACGAGTTGCTCGACGGAGCGATCATCGTGACGCCAGCTCCAGGCAAGCCCCACCAACGGATGGCACTACGGCTCGGTCTGCTGCTCGACGATGCCGCGCCCGACTCGGTCGAAGTCTTCCCGCTGCCGATCAAACCTGGTGCTGTGGACCGGGGACATCCTCGAGCCTGACATGACCGTCCTCTCACGCGACGATCCCGATGCGACCTACGTGACCGAAATCCCTCGCCTCGTGGTGGAGATCCTCTCGCCGAGCTCCCGCCGCCGCGACGTCGGCGACAAGCGCACGGCCTACCGCGACGCCGGCGTCCCGTCGTATTGGGTGATCGACCCGATCAACCCCCGACTCCGGGTCTGGCGGCTCGAAGACGGCGAGTACGTCGAGATCGCCGACATCAGCGGCGACGAGGAGTGGACCGCCACCGAACCGTTCGAAGTGACCATCCGGCCAGCCGATCTCACCCGCAGACCCTGACCGGCGCCGGAGCCTGTGGATGAGCCCGGACGCTCGCGACGGATTTCGAGCAGGCTCGTCCCATGACCATTTCTCGGGAGGTGAGGCACCATGGCAGTCATGACAGCGTTGGAGGCCGGTGGTCGATTCACGTCGGCCGACTTCGACATGCTTCCGGACGATGCCGATGACGGCTTGCGCTATGAGCTCTTGGACGGAGCCATCGTCGTGAGCCCTTCGCCCGGTAGACCACATCATGGTCGGCACAGGAACTATTCGTTCGGCTGCGGGCCGCCACGCCCGAGCACCTGGATGTCTACATCGCTCCACTCGACGTGGAGTTCGAGACCGGAGACATCCTCGAGCCCGACCTCCTCGTGATCACCGATCGCGACCCGCATGGCAAGCGGGTCACCGAGGTGCCGCTCCTCGCGGTCGAGGTGTTGTCCCCGAGCTCTCGCCGCCGCGATGTCGGCGACAAGCTCACCGCCTACCGCGACGCCGGCGTCCCGTCGTACTGGGTGATCGACCCGATCAACCCCCGCCTCCGGGCCTGGCGGCTCGAGGACGGGGAGTACGTCGAGATCGCCGACGTCAGCGGCGACGAGGAGTGGACCGCCACCGAACCGTTCGAAGTGACGGTTCGGCCGGCGGACCTGACTCGCTAGTCCACCCTCGTGAGTTTCACGAGGCGCGCTCGCTCCGCTCCCGAACGCCCCAGAACCGGCTGGCTCGCAAGACATCGTCGTAGACGCTGGCGCGGCCATGCGGCGTGCGCAGACACGCCTCTAGCTCGCTACCTCGCCAGGAAGGTGAGCAGGTCCTGCCGGGTCAGCACGCCGACCGGCTTGCCGTCCTCGTGGACCAGCACGGCGTCGGCGTGCTCGAGCAGCACGACCGCGTCGCGGGCGTCCTCGGTCGAGCCGATGGTCGGCAGCGGTGCGCTCATGTGGTCCTCGACCTGGTCGGTCAGCTTCGCGGAGCCGGCGAACAAGGCGTCGAGCAGCACCCGATCGGAGACCGAGCCGGCCACTTCCGCGGCCACGATCGGCGGCTCGGCGCGCACCACGGGCATCTGGGAGACGGCGTACTCCCGCAAGATCGCGACCGCCTCCGCGATGGTCTCGCCGGGGTGGGTGTGTACCAGGTCGGGGAGCCGACCGTCCTTGCCCCGCAGCACCTCCCCGACGGTCTGGGTCTGGTCGCGGGTGGCCTCGGTCGGGAAGCCGTACTGTGCCAGCCACTCGTCGTTGAAGACCTTGGTGAGGTAGCCACGGCCGCTGTCTGGCAGCAGCACCACGATCACCGCATCGCGCTGTCCGGCGGCCGCCAGCTCCTGCGCCAACTGCCGGGCGGCGTACGCCGCCATGCCGGACGAGCCGCCGACCAGCATCGCCTCTTCGCGCGCGAGCCGTCGGGTGAAGGCGAACGAGTCGGCGTCGGAGACCTCGATGACCCGGTCGGCCACGGTGCGGTCGTAGGTCTCGGGCCAGAAGTCCTCACCGACGCCCTCGACCAGGTAGGGGCGGCCGGTGCCGCCGGAGTAGACCGAACCCGCGGGGTCGGCCCCGACCACCTGGATCTGGGGGTTCTGCTCCTTGAGGTAGCGCCCGACGCCGGAGATCGTCCCGCCCGTGCCCATTCCGGTGACGAAGTGCGTGATCCGGCCCTCGGTCTGGGTCCAGATCTCGGGACCGGTGGTCTCGTAGTGCGAGCGCGGGTTGTGCTGGTTGGAGTACTGGTCCGGCTTCCACGCCCCCGGCTGCGAGGCGAGCCGGTCGGAGACGTTGTAGTACGAGTCGGGGTGCTCGGGGGCTACCGCCGTCGGGCAGACGACCACCTGGGCGCCGTAGGCCTTGAGCACGTTGCGCTTGTCCTCACTCACCTTGTCGGGGCAGACGAAGACGCACTTGTAGCCCTTGCGCTGGGCCACCATCGCCAGCCCGACTCCGGTGTTGCCGGAGGTCGGCTCGACGATCGTGCCACCGGGCTGCAGCGCACCCGAGGCCTCGGCGGCCTCGATCATCCGGGTGGCGATCCGGTCTTTCACCGAACCGCCGGGATTGAGGTATTCGACCTTGGCCAGCACGAGGGGTCCGTCCTCGCCGTTCTGGGGCAGGTCGAGCGTCTGACGCAACCGGACCAGCGGGGTGTTGCCGATCAGGTCGAGGAGAGTCTCGGAGTAGTCCACCCGACCGATCCTGTCAGCTACCCGTCCGTAGCATGGAGTCGTGGGGAAAGCCGGGGCCGCGCGCAAGCTGGCCGCCGCCGCGGCGTACGGCGGGGGCGGCCTTTCCGTGCTCGGCGCCAGCCTCTACGGCGTGCTGAGGCTCGAGGCGCAGGTCGCCCGGCGCACCATCGGGGAGGCCGGCGACGAGCCGCCACCCGATGCGACCGGCTGGTACGGCCGCGAACGCCCTGGCCCCGCCATCAAGATCGCACTGCTCGGCGACTCGAGTGCGGCCGGGTACGGCGTCGACCGGGTCGAGGAGACCCCCGGCGCCCTCCTCGCCAGCTGGACCGCGGAGCGCGCGGACCGACGCGTCTACCTCCGTGCGTTCGCGCGGGTCGGTGCCCGGTCGGCCGACCTCGCCGGACAGCTGGATCGTGCGCTCCCGATCGATCCGGACGTCGCGATCATCCTGATCGGCGCCAACGACGTCACCCACCGGGTCACTCCGGCCGCCTCGGTCGGTCACCTGGCGGAGGCGGTGCGCCGGCTCCGTGAGACCGACGTGGCCGTGCTGGTCGGCACCTGCCCCGACCTGGGCACGGTCAAGCCGATCCCGCCCCCGCTCAAGCAGGTGGCGCGCACCTGGTCGCGCCGAGTCGCGGCGGCCCAGACCATCGCCGTGCTCGAGGGAGGCGGCCGGACGGTCTCGCTCGGCTCGGTGCTGGGCCCGGAGTTCGCCGCGGCGCCCGCCCTGCTGTTCGGCCCCGACCAGTTCCATCCCTCCGCGGCCGGCTATCGCTCGCTGGCCACGGTGCTGCTGCCGTCCCTGCTCGCCTCGCTCGACCTGATCCCCGACGACGAGGCCGAGCCCGAGGCGGTGCGCGGCGAGGGCGTGCTGCCGATCACCACCGCCGCCCTGCAGGCGGTCAACATCCCGGGCACCGAGCTCGACGGCACCGAGGTCGCCGGCCGCGCGCGCGGCGTACGCGGCCTCTGGGTCGAGCTCCGGCACCGCCGCCGGCACCCGGCCAGCGCGGGCGAGGCGCCTCACTCGACGGACCAGGACTCGGCGGAAATGACGACGACCCCGGGACCCGAGGTCCCGAGGTCGCCGGAGTCGAACGTGTCGACCAGTAGCTAGTTGTCGCTGAAGATCGCGAGCAGCCGCAGCAGGTTGGTGTAGATCCAGACCAGGCTCACGGTCATCGCGAAGGCCGCGCGCCACGACTCCTGCTCGGGGATCCGGTTGGCGATCCCCTGCTCGACGAAGTCGAAGTCGAGGATCAGCATGAAGATGCCGAGCACCAGGCCGGCGACGGTGAACAGGACGCCGAGGCCGCCGTTGCCGTAGATGCCGAGGTCGACGCCGAAGAAGCTGAGGACCAGGGCGAGCAGGCTGATGCCGACCATGCCGAAGACCGCCGCGATGACGCCGCGCCGGAACTTGTCGCCGACCTTGATGTTGAGCACCTTGTAGGCGGCGAGCGTGCCGGCGAAGGCGCCGAAGGTGCCGATCACTGCACCGGTCACCACGCCGTCGTAGGCGAGGTTGAAGACCTTACTGATCGCACCGAGGGCCACGCCCTCGAGGGCGGCGAAGGCCAGGACGAGGCCTGGGCTGATGACCCGCTTGAAGGAGTTGACCATCGAGAGCCCGAAGGCGCCGAGCGAGCCGATGGTGACGGCCGCGAACAGCGGGCCGAGGTCGGCGGGGTCGGAGTCGCTGGTCACCTCGGGAGTGAGGACCCAGGTCGCGATCGCGGCCAGGATCACGACACCGAGCGTGATCGCGGTCTTCTGGACCACCGAGTCGATCGTCATCGGGGCCGCGGTGGCGGGCGGCGCGTAGGCGGTGCCACTCGGGGTGCCGACGGACCACTGCGACGGGTCGGTCATCGACGCCCCGCCGTAGGGCGGGTTGGCGCCGCCGCGGTTGAACTCCTCCGAACGGCGGAAGATCGGGTTGTTGCTCTGCATGGTCTCCTCCTTGGAGGCCTGGGTGAGAGGGTCCATCCTACGGACCTACGCCTGGTTCAACGCAGGTCAGCGCGCAGACGTTCCCGTCGATCCTGTGGATCGGCTGTCAGCGGGATTCCGCCTGACGAGCGAGCCGATGGGCCACGACCACCGTGTCGGTGGCCACCGTGGAGTGGCCGTGATGCCCGTGGCCCACGTCGCGGGTGCGCGCCTCGGCCACCTCGATCTCCCAGTCGGCGCCGAGCAGTGCGGTCACCCGCTCGGGCCCGAACAGCAGGTGGCTCAACTGGGGATTGCGCAGGTCGGTGTGCTTCTCGTCCGGGTGGTGGGCGGCGATCACCAGCGTCCCGCCGGGCCGGACCGCGCTCGCCACCGCGGTATAGACCTGTTCGAACCGCGCGTCGGGTACGTGCACGAACATCGCCGTCACGAGGTCCTGGTCGCCCGGCAGCTCGTCTCCGGCCACCAGATCGGCGTGCCGCCACGAGGTGCGCTCGGCGACCCCCGCCTCGGCGGCATGCGCCCGCGCGCG
>DOWL01000041.1:17263-29603 GCA_003519585.1 Nocardioides sp.
GCGCGCGATCCAGGGCCACGACCGAGACGTCGGCTCCGGTGACCTGCCAGCCTCGCTGGGCCAGCCAGACCGCGTCGGCTCCCTCACCGCAGCCGACGTCCAGCGCGGTCCCTGGCGGCAGGTCCGTAACCACCTGGACCAAGGCCTGGTTGGGGCGACCGGACCAGATCCGCTCGGAGCCGGCGTACTTCTCGTCCCAGAACTCCTGGGTGAACATGTCGGTCTCGTCGGGCTCTTCGGATCCGGGCATACCCCGATCCTGCCTGGCCCGCACTCAGCCGACGAACTCAGCCTCCGAACTCATAGTGCTGACCGTTGATCTCCACCTCGCGCACGATCCCGCGCAGGTTGGTGCCCGCTTGGCAGCCGTTGAGGATGTTGAGGTTGGTGATCGGCAGGGCGCCGTACGCCGCGAGGTAGGACGACCGCGGTCACCCGACTGCCGACCAGCTTCTTCAGGCGCATCGTCCGCGCTCCTTTCAGTTGCTCGTCCGAGTGACACCGAACGGCTCGAAGTCGTAGGTGTCGTTGTTGATGACCAGCGCATCGACCGCGCCCGAGAAGGCGAAGTCGCGACCCTTGCCGAGCTGCACGGTGTAGAGCGTCGCGTCCGGCAGTGAGGTCTTGACCTGCGCGAGCGTGCAGTACGACGACTGGATGCAGCCAGTGGCTGGGGTGGCGTCCCTGGTGAGGTACCACTGCTTGGCAGTCGAGGCGTCGAGGTCGGTCCAGGCGTTGGCGGTGAGCGCCGTCGGGACGTAGACCAGCGTCGAGTAGCCGCCCGTGACCGCAGGCCCATCGGGGTCGATCTCGACGGCCACGTTCGGCCCGTTGGCGGTGCTGAGGTCGCTGTTCTCGCGCGTGGTGTAGACGGAGTACTTCACGGTCGAGATCGAGCTCAGCGCCACACCAGCGAAGTCGACCTGGTTGCCGAACGCCGCCTTGTCGGCGCCGTCTCCCGTGCGGATCCCGAGGCTGCCGATGCCCTTCGGGGGCGTACCCGGCCCCGAGCGGAGGTAGGAGTCGCCGTTCTTCATGACGTTGCGGTCGATGATCGACCAGTGGGGGCCGGCGTACGTGCCCGCGCCGCCGGCCGGCCCCGCCGCACCTGGAGCGCCTGCCGCACCCGCCGCACCCGCGGCGCCTTGCGGACCCGCCGGGCCCCGCATCCCGGCGATCAGCGCCGGACTGAGGTCCTTGGCCCTGATCGTGCCGTCCTTGACGTCGCGGCTCTTGATCGTGTTGTTCGCGATGTTCGCCGACGTGATCGTCGCGGCCGACCAGCCGGCTCCCGCACCCAGGATCCCGACGACCGCCGCCCCCGCGACCACCGCCAGCAGCCGGCTCTCCAACACCTTCGTGACCTGCATGTCCATCCCCCTATGCACTGGGCCCCCGCCCGCGAGTGAGCGAAGGTGTGCCGGCCCGTGTCTTCTGCGGCAACATGTCACGCCACGCCGGGGGCGTTGTCGGACCAGAGCGCACTGAAATGGGCCGCACCGTGCACGCCGCGGCGGCAGCCATGGGTGCCCCCGGCGGGACTCGAACCCGCAACTGATCGCTTTTAAGGCGACTTCCTCTACCGGTTGGGATACGGGGGCGCGGCTCAGCGTAGAGCGGCCGCCCGACTCAATACCGCGTCGAGCATCGGTTCGGTGAGCCGTCCGGTGAAGGTGTTCTGCTGGCTCGGGTGGTAGCTGCCCAGCAGGGTGATCGACCGGTCGGGGCCGATCAGCTGCGCCTCGGCACCGTGGCCGAACCTCGGTCGGGGCCGCGGCAGCGTCCAGCCGAGCGACCGGAACGAGCGCAGCGCCGCGTCCCACCCGATCGAACCGAGCGCCACCACCACCCGCAGGTGCGGCTCGAGAAGCGCGAGCTCGGCCTCGATCCAGGGCGCGCAGGTGTCGCGCTCGGCGGTGGTCGGCTTGTTCTGAGGTGGGGCGCACCGCACCGCCGCGACCATCCGGGTGTCGATCAGCTCCAGCCCGTCGGCCGCGTGCACGCTGGTCGCCCGGGTGGCGAGGCCGACCCGGTGCAACGAGGCGAAGAGCCAGTCGCCGGACCGGTCCCCGGTGAAGACTCGTCCGGTGCGGTTCGCGCCGTGGGCGGCCGGCGCCAGCCCGACCACCAGCACCGCCGGGGTCTCCGAGCCCCATCCGGCGATGGGACGCCCCCAGTACGGCTCGGCGGCGTACGACGCGCGCTTGATCACTGCGACGTCTTCGCGCCACCGGACCAGTCGCGGACAGGCGCCGCAGACCGACACCCGGGCGTCGAGTTCGGCCAGCGGTACGCCCACCGCCAGCCGGCGTACCTGGGCAGCGGTCCGGGCCACCGGGGTGGCGGGCGCGCCCGGATCACCGGGCCAGCCGGTGCCGGGCGGAACCGGCGAGAGGAACGGCTGCCCGGTCGCTGGGTGCGGCAGCTCGGTCAGACGACGCAGGCTACGCGTCGTGCCCCCGGACCTTGTCCGCCGCGGTCGACGCGGCGGCCGTGACCTTGTCCTTGGCCACCCCAGCGGCGGCCGTGGCCTGCTGGGCCGCGGCGTCCTGGGCTCGGTGGGCAACGCGTTGGACCTTCGGGTTGCCGGCGACTCGGCGAGCGGTGTCGGCGATCTGGTCGTAGCGATGACGACCCGCCCGCGCGCCCAGGACGTACCCGACTCCAGCGGCAGCCAGCAACGACAGCTTGCTCATGACCTTCTCCTGTTCACGAGGATGACGACGGCGACGACGACGGCCGCCACACCGGCGGCCACGACGGCCTGCTTCGCGGTGGTCCGGGCCCGGACCTGGACCTGTTCGGACAGCTCGTTGACCGTGGCGGCCAACTCGTCACGCTGGCGGGCGATGTCCGCCTCCAGCTCGGCCGGTGTCGGCTGATGCCCCGATCCGTGGCTGCCCATCACTGATGTCCCTTCACGGCCTCGACGTCCTGTTTGATCCCCGCGATCGCCCGCTCGGGAGCCGGTGGCGTGGCCTCGGAGACCTGCTTGCGACCGAGCAGCGCCGCGATCGCGGCGGCGATCAGGACGACCACGGTGACGATGAGTGCGGCGAGCCACAGCGGCAGCACGAGATCGAGCGCGATCACTGCGGTGGCCAGCACGCCGGCGAGCCCATAGACGGCCAGCAATCCGGCGCCGCTGAACAGACCGATGCCGACGCCGGCATGCTTGCCCTTCTCGGCGAGCTCTGCCTGGGCCAGCCGGAGCTCCGACCGGATCAGCTCCGGGAGCTGCTCGGAGAGTCGGTGGACGATCGCGCCGAGCGGCTCGTCCGTCTGCTGGGTGCTCATGCGAGGCCGGTACCCCGGGCCTCCCTCGCTACACGATCGACCAGGCGATGCCGTCGAGGATGTCTGCCTCGGAGACCAGCAGCGTCTCGACCGGCGTGCGGTGCAGCACCCGCGACAGGATCAGGGCACCCGCGCCGATGACGTCGGCGCGGCCGGGGTGCATCCAGGGAAGCGCCAGCCGCTCTGCCACGGTCATCCCGACCAGCCGCGCGGCCACGGCGTGCACATCGGTCACCGGCAGCGCGGCCTGGTCGACCACCTCCGCGTCGTACGTCGTCAAGTCGAGCGCACCGGCCGCCACCGTGGTGACCGTGCCCGCGACGCCGACCACCGTGGCCGCCCGAGCCGGGGAGACCGGGCAGGCGTCGAGGTGCCGCTCGATGTCCGCGACGCAGGCGGTGAGCTCGTCCCGGCTGGGCGGGTCGGAGCGCAGGTGCCGTTCGTGCAACCGGACCGAGCCGATGTCCATCGAGTGGGCGGCCGACGGAGGTGCGGTCAGCGACGCGCCTCGGATCAGCTCGGTCGAACCGCCGCCGATGTCGACGACCAGCACCGGCAGCGCCGGGTCCTCACGCAGGTGTCGGACCGCCCCGGCGTACGCCAACTCGGCCTCCTCGAGACCGGACAGCACCTCGGGGTCGACGCCGAGCCGCTCGCGCACTCCGGCGGTGAAGATGGCGGCGTTGTCGGCGTCGCGGGTGGCCGAGGTCGCGCAGAACCTCATCCGGGTCACCTCGTGCTCGCGCACGAGTGCGGCGTACTCGTCGAGGGCAGCGAAGGTTCGCTCGAGCGCCTCGTCGGCCAGCCGCCCGGTGGCATCGACCCCCTGGCCGAGCCGGACGATCCGGGTCTCACGGACGGCGACGTCGGGCAGCGCGCCGATCAGCAGCTTGATCGTGTTGGTCCCGCAGTCGATGGCGGCGACGGGGCCTCGTGCGCCTCGATCCTCGGGCATTTCAGCCACCGTCGTCGGTCTCCACGCAGGGGCCGGCGGCCCACCAGGCCCCCAACTCGTCGAGCACCTCGTCGCCGAGCGGGTTCACCCCCCGCCCCTCGGCGAGCGCCTGGCCGGCGAGGACGTGTAGGCACTTCACGCGGTCGGGCATGCCGCCGGCCGAGATGCCCTCGATCTCGGGCACCGAGCCGAGCTCGGCGCGGGCGGCGAGATAGCGCGCGTGCGCCGCGGCGTACGCCGCCGCCAGGGTCGGGTCGGTGCCGAGTCGCGCCTCCATCTCCTTCATCGCCCCGGCCCCCTCGAGCGAGCCGATCCGCGAGGCCGCGCGTGGGCAGGTGAGGTAGAAGGTGGTCGGGAACGGCGTCCCGTCGGGCAGCCGCGGCTCAGTCGCGACGACGTCGGGCAATCCGCAGGGGCAGCGGTGCGCCACATGGTGCACCGCGCGGGCCGGGCGGCCGAGCTGGCGCCCGACCGCGTCCAGGTCGTCGTCGGAGGGGGCGGTGGTCACGGACTTTCGGGGGTCTCCCCCGCGGAACCCTCGCCGCCGGTGCCCTTCTTGGTGCCGTCGATCTCCGAGACCGGCGGCTTGCCGACCTTGGGCGGGTTGCCGGCCAGCTCGACCGAGGCCCAGCCGTCGCTCCACCACGGCGACGATGTGCTCGTCAGCACGGTCGTCGGGTCCTGGAGTTCGGCGGCGGGCTCGAGCGGCTGACCGTTCTCGTCGAGCACCAGGTAGGTCTTGTCGCCCGGCATCACGTAGCCCAGCCGCTCACGTGCCTGCTGCTCGACGTACGCCGGGTCGTCCCACCGCGTCTTCTCCGCCTCGAGCTGGTCGATCGCCGCCTCGCGCTGGGCGATCGAGACCTTCAGCTCGTTGATGTGCGAGCGCTGCTGGAGGTAGGCGCGCAACGAGGACGCATAGGAGACCGTGAGCACGGCCAGCACCAGCACGAGTACGGCGGCGCGGCCGGTCAGCCGCGAGCGAGGTCGCACTGCTGCGCCACCGGCAGGCGCTGCTGCGGGAGCGGGGGCAGGACGAGTCGACCGGGGTGCTCCCGGCGCGCGGCCAGGTCCGGTGCGCCCGCGGGGTCCGCGGCTCCGACTGCGGGGGTTGGCTGGCATCAGGTCCGATTGAACCTCGGAAAGGCCCGCGCGCCGGCGTACCGCGCCGCATCGCCGAGCTCATCCTCGATTCGTAGGAGCTGGTTGAACTTGGCCACCCGGTCGGATCGGGCCGGCGCACCGGTCTTGATCTGGCCGCAGTTGGTGGCCACCGCGAGGTCGGCGATGGTGGTGTCCTCGGTCTCGCCGGAGCGGTGGCTCATCATGTTGCGGAAGCCCGCGCGGTGGGCCAGCTCGACCGCGTCGAGGGTCTCGGTGAGCGACCCGATCTGGTTGACCTTCACCAGCATCGCGTTGGCCTGCCCGCCGTCGATGCCTCGCTGCAGCCGCTCCACGTTGGTCACGAACAGGTCATCGCCGACCAGCTGGATCTTGCCGCCCAGCTCGTCGGTCATCGCCTTCCAGCCGTCCCAGTCGTCCTCGTTGAGGGGGTCCTCGATGGAGACGATCGGGTAGGCCGCGACCAGGTCGGCGTAGTAGGCGACCATCTCGGCGGTGGTCTTGGGCGCACCCTCGAAGACGTAGGACCCGGCCTCGTAGAACTCGCTGGCCGCGACGTCCATGGCGAGCGCGATGTCGACGCCGAGCTGCTGACCCGACGCCTCGACCGCCTCGGCGATCAGGTCGAGCGCCGCCCGGTTGGAGTCGAGGTTGGGCGCGAATCCGCCCTCGTCGCCGAGGCCCGTGGACAGCCCCTTCTTCTTCAACACCGACTTGAGCGCGTGGTAGACCTCCGCGCCGGAGCGGAGCGCCTCCTTGAAGGTGGGCGCCCCGATCGGCGCGATCATGAACTCCTGGACGTCGACATTGGAGTCGGCGTGTGCGCCGCCGTTGACGATGTTCATCATCGGCACCGGCAGCAGGTGGGCATTGGGGCCGCCGACATAGCGATAGAGCGGGAGGGCTGCCGAGTCGGCCGCCGCACGCGCAACGGCCAGCGAGACGCCGAGGATCGCGTTGGCGCCGAGCTGCGCCTTGTTGGGGGTGCCGTCCGCGTCGAGCATGACCTGGTCGACGAGGCGCTGGTCGTCCGCGTCCAACCCCTCGACGGCGGGGCCGAGCGTCTGGATGACGGCGTCGACCGCCTTCTGCACGCCCTTGCCGAGGTAGCGATCACCGCCGTCGCGCAGCTCCACCGCCTCGAAGGCGCCCGTGGAGGCGCCGCTCGGCACCGCCGCACGGGCGAAGGACCCGTCGTCGAGAAGGACCTCGACCTCGACGGTGGGATTGCCGCGCGAGTCGAGGATCTCGCGGGCGCCGACAGCTTCGATGGATGCCACGGGTAACTGCTCCTGGGTCGGGGAAGGGGCTGGACCGCTCTGGACGGTCAGCCTAGTGCCGTGAACGGGAAATGATGGAACGTTGCGCGTGCTCGAGCTGCGTGCATTCGCTAGGCGCCGGAGCGACGCTCTACCTGTACGTCCAGCTAGCTTCGGCAACGACGCGAGGTGCGTGGCTCCAGTGCGCGAAGCGCTTCAGTGTTTTCCGTTCACGGCACTAGTAGCGGTCGGCGTCCGAGCGGCGCAGGAGGTCGCTGGGCGAGCGTCACCGGCGACGTACGGCGTCGCGCAGTGCTTGCTCGGGATCTTCGCCGGCCGCCACCGCCTCAGCGACGAGGGTCAGCAGCCGCTCGCCGAGGTCCGCTGCGTTCTCCGGCGCCGTGACGCCCCGCTCGATCGCCTTGGCGGCGTACAGCAGGGCGGGCAGCGTGTCGGGCAGTCCGTCGGTCGGTGAGGAGCGCGGCTTGTCGCGCTCCTTGATGGCCTGCCAGAGCTTGTCGACCGCCGCGGCGTCCTGGGGCTGGTCGTTGGAGTCGGGAGCGAAGACGTGCGGGTTGCGGCGGTACATCTTCTCGGTGATCCCGCGGGCCACGTCGTCGATCGTGAACGCGCCCTCCTCCTCAGCGATCACGGCGTGGAAGTAGATCTGGAGGAGCAGGTCGCCGAGTTCCTCGCGAAGGTGCTCCAGGTCGCCGGTGTCGATCGCCTCGAGGGTCTCGTGGGTCTCCTCGAGCAGGTAGCGCGCCAGCGAGCGGTGGGTCTGCTCACGCTTCCACGGGCACTCCGCCCGCAGCTGCCGCATCACGGCCAAGAACTCCAGCAGCGGCTCGCCGGAGGCCGGGGCCGTCACGTCAGTCGAGGCAGACGAGGTGGCTGGGCAGCGACGCGGTGTACTTCTCGTCGGGCTGGGCGCTCAGGCCGCCCTTCGCGGTGGTCTCGAGCGCGTAGGACACATCGGTGTCGACCTGGCCCTCGGTGCCGAACTCCAAGCCGTACTTGGGGTTGATGTCGACGTCGTGGTCGTCGGCCCACTCGTCGAGCAGCTTGTGACCCTCGGCGAGCTGGTCGTCGGCCGTCGAGGCGTCGTTGCCCTGGTCCTTGAGCGAGATCTCCCCGATCTGGGTCAGCACGTCGTCGCTGTAGGCCTGCGCGCCGACCACCTCACGGACGGCTTCGCGCTCGCTCTCCTTGAGGTCCTCCAGCTGCGGCTCGAGCTGCGCGAGGCTGGACTTGTACGCCGGCGTCGGCTCGACGCCGTACTCGTCGGCGAGCTGCTGCGCGGCGGCCTTGGTGACCAGCGCGTCCGCGAACTCGTGGGAGAAGTAGCGCATCGGCGTCGCCTGCACGCCCTGCTGGGACTGGCCCTTGGTGACGGTCTCCAGCGCGGTGCAGTAGTCGGTGGTCACCTGGTCGAGGTGCTTGACGGTGATGGTCTGGTCACCGACCTGCGCCGCCACGCCGGGGTTGAACTGGGTGCTGGCCACACCGCACCCGGCGAGGAGGACGACGGGCAGGACCGGGAGAGCACGCACGAACCGCACGGGCATATTGAACACCGGAGCCGGTTGCGCGGCCGAACCCGGGCGCCCCCCACGGCCGCCCGGGTCGGCCGTAGCCGAGGCGTCCCCGGGCTCAGCCGGTACGCCGGGTGAGCATCCGGGCGCGACGCCGGTGGCGCGCCGCTCGCTGGACCCGGGCGATCAGCAGCGCCCTGCGTTCGGCCTCCCGGACGGGAAGCACGGTCACGGGACGGGGCTTCTTCTGCGCAGCCATGGGGTCGGCCTTCCGTCGCTCGGTAGGAGCCATCGACCCTCAGGAGTCGGCTGCGGCGGGCCTGATACATCTTTCTCGGGCCTAGTGGTCATCTCCGTTGACATGACCACTAGCTCCCCACCTTGGCCTCGACCGGGTCGATCACCGCGTCGATGACCTGGTGGGCCCACTGCAGGAGCCCGATCCCGTCGAGCGGCTTGCCCAGCACGCCGCCGACGTGCGGCCGGGGCACCAGGATCGTCTCGACCGGGGCCTTGACGATCGACTTGGGGTAGAGCCGCTGCAACCGCACCACCCGCGACTCGGGCAGGCTGACCGGTGCGAACCGGACGTTCTTGCCGGCGATGGTGACCTCACCGATGCCCGCCTGGCGGGCGCGCGCCCGGAACCGCGCCACCAACAGCAGCGAGGTGACCTCGACCGGCGGCTCGCCGTACCGGTCCTTCAACTCCTCGAGCAGCAGGTCGACGTCTTCGTCGCTGCGCACCTCGGCCAGCCGCTTGTACATCTCCAGCCGCAGCCGCTCGCTCGGGATGTAGCCGTGCGGCAGGTGGGCGTCGACCGGCAACTCGATGCGGACCTCGTTGAGTTCGGGCTCGGCGTCGCCGCGGAACTCGTGCACCGCTTCGCCGACCAGACGCACGTAGAGATCGAAGCCGACGTCGGCGATGTGGCCGGACTGCTCGCCACCGAGCAGGTTGCCGGCGCCGCGGATCTCGAGGTCCTTCATGGCGATCGCCATGCCGCCGCCGAGGTCGGAGTGCTGCGCCAGCGTGGCCAGCCGCTCGTGGGCGGTCTCGGTGAGTGGCTTCTCGGCCGGGTAGAGGAAGTAGGCGTACGCGCGCTCGCGGGAGCGCCCGACCCGGCCGCGGAGCTGGTGCAGCTGGGAGAGCCCGAGGGTGTCGGCCCGCTCGATGATCATCGTGTTGGCGTTGGAGACGTCGAGACCGGACTCGACGATCGTCGTACAGACCAGGACGTCGAAGGACTTCTCCCAGAAGTCGAGCATCACCTGCTCGAGCTGGTGCTCCCCCATCTGCCCGTGTGCGACCGCGACGCGGGCCTCGGGCACCAGTTCGCGGATCCGCGCGGCAGCCTTCTCGATCGACTGGACGCGGTTGTGGATGTAGAACACCTGGCCTTCGCGGAGCAGCTCGCGGCGTACGGCAGCAGTGACCTGACGGTCCTCGTAGGCGCCGACATAGGTCAGCACCGGGTGCCGCTCCTCGGGCGGGGTGGTGATCGTCGACATCTCCCGGATGCCGGTGATCGCCATCTCGAGGGTGCGCGGGATCGGGGTCGCCGACATGGAGAGGACGTCGACCGTGGTGCGCAGCCGCTTCATCTGCTCCTTGTGCTCGACACCGAACCGCTGCTCCTCGTCGACGATGATCAGGCCAAGATCCTTGACCCGGACATCGGGGTTGAGCAGACGGTGGGTGCCGACCACGATGTCGACGGTCCCGTCGGCGAGGCCGTCCATGACCACGCGTGCCTCCTTGTCGGTCTGGAAGCGGGAGAGCCCCTCGATCCGGATCGGGAAGCCGCTCATCCGCTCCTGGAACGTCGAGAGGTGCTGGGTGACCAGCAGCGTCGTCGGGACCAGGACCGCGACCTGCTTGCCGTCCTGGACTGCCTTGAACGCCGCGCGCACGGCGATCTCGGTCTTGCCATAGCCGACGTCTCCGCAGACCAGCCGGTCCATCGGGACGGTCTTCATCATGTCGCCCTTGACCTCGTCGACCGTCGTCAACTGGTCGGGGGTCTCGGTGAACGGGAAGGCATCCTCGAGCTCGCGCTGCCACGGGGTGTCCGGCCCGAAGGCATGGCCCTGGGTGGCCTGGCGCGCGGCGTAGAGCTTGATCAGCTCGGCGGCGATCTCGCGGACCGCCTTGCGGGCGCGGCCCTTGCGCTTGTTCCAGTCGGCGCCACCGAGCCGGTCGAGGCTGGGCTGCTCGCCGCCGACGTAGCGGGTGACCTGGTCGAGCGCATCGGCGGGCACGTAGAGCCGGTCGGGCGGGCCGCCGCGCTTGCTGGCGCCGTACTCGAGGACGAGGTATTCGCGGACCGCGCCGGCGACCTCGCGCTGCTTCATCTCCACGAAGCGGCCGACGCCGTGCTGCTCGTGCACGACGTAGTCGCCCGCCGAGAGCTCGAGTGGGTCGATCTGGCGCTTGCGCCGGGCCGGCATCTTGCGCATGTCGCGGGTCGAGGCGCGCTGGCCGGAGATGTCCTCGCCGGTGAGCAGCGCCAGCCGGTTGACCTCGTCGACGAACCCGTGGGTGAGCGCGCCGCAGCTCACGGTGACGACGTCGACCGGCGGGGCGTCGTCGAGTGCGTCGACGAGCCGGGCCGGCGTGTCGCGCTCGCCGAGCGCCTCGACGGTGCGCTGGGCCGGGCCATGGCCGGGGTGGACCACCACGGTGCGGAAGCCCGCGGCTCGCCACCGCGCGAGGTCGGCGAACGCGCGCTCCACGTCGCCGCGGTAGGCCTCGGCGGCCTGCATCGGCAGAGTGCGGGTGGGCACGGCATGGCCGGCGTCGTCCTCGTCGGGGACCAGGGTCGCCGCGTCGTCCGCGAGCCCGAAGGGGCTCACCGTCCACCAGCTCTGACCGGCGGCCAGCGCGTGGGCGCGCACGTCGCCGAGGGCGCGGTAGGACGCTGCGCCGAGATCGATCGGCGCCTCCCCGCCGCTCGCGGCCGCCGCCCAGCTCGCGCCGAGGAACTCCTCGCTGGTCGCGACCAGGTCGTGGGCACGACGCCGGACCCGCTCGGGGTCGAGAACCAGGATGTGCGTCTGCCCCGGCAACAGGTCGACGAGCAGCTCCATCTCGTCGACGAGCACCGGCGCCAGGGCCTCCATACCCTCGGCGGCGATACCTGCGACGATCTTGTCGGTCAGCTCGACCAGCTGGGGGTGTTGCTCGCCCAGCTCCCACGCGCGGCGGCGTACGTCGTCGGTGAGGAGCAGCTCACGGCAGGGCGGTGCCCACAGGCGATCGACTGTCTCGTGGGTGCGCTGGTCGGCGACCGAGAAGCTGCGGATCTCCTCGACGTCGTCGCCCCAGAACTCCACGCGAAGCGGGTGCTCCTCGATCGGCGGGAAGACGTCGACGATGCCACCGCGGACCGCGAACTCGCCGCGCTTCTCAACCAGGTCGACCCCGGTGTACGCCGCGTCGGCGAGCCGCTGCACGACGTCCTCCATCGGCGCGGTCTGGCCCGGCACCAGCTCGACCGGCTCGAGATCGCCGAGCCCCTTGACCTGCGGCTGCAGCACTGAACGGACCGGGGCCACCACGACCGCGAGCGGGCCATGGGCCGGGTCCTCGGTGTCGGGGTGGGCCAGGCGGCGCAGCACCGCGAGCCGACGGCCGACTGTGTCGCTGCGCGGGCTCAGCCGCTCGTGGGGCAGCGTCTCCCAGCTCGGGTAGAGGGCCACCGTGTCCGGGTCGAGCAACGAACCGAGCTCCTCGACGAGGTCTTCAGCCTCCCGCGCGGTGGCCGTCACCGCGAGCACGGTGCGGTCGGCGCGCACCAGCCCGTCGACGATGAACGGCCGCAGCGCTGCCGGCCCGGTGAGGTCGAGCGCGCGCACCGCACCGCCGCGTGCGTCGGCCATCGCCTCGTCGAGCGTCGGGTCTGCGAGGACGGCGTCGGAGAGACCTGAGAGCGTCACGGGTCACCAATCGGGAGAAGGGCAGCAGCACAAGAGCCCCCAACCGCTCGCGGGTGGGGGTGAACGCCTCGATCCTACGAGGCGCCACCGACACTCCTGGCTGCGGCCGGCTCGGCGCCGGGCTTCGGCGTCGATGGTTGAGTGCCCGGAGGCGCGCCAGAGCCGAGTGTCGAAACGGTTTGCGGGCGTGGTCCGGTGCGGCAACCCGATCCCCGAGTGTCTGACGCCGCCCGG
>DOWL01000001.1:0-6259 GCA_003519585.1 Nocardioides sp.
GTTGCCCTCCTGGATCAGGTCGAGGAAGAGCATGCCGCGGCCGGTGTAGCGCTTGGCCAGCGACACGACCAGGCGCAGGTTGGCCTCGAGCAGGTGATTCTTGGCGCGGCGGCCGTCCTCGGCGATCCACTCGAGCTCCTCGAGCAGCGCCGGCTTGAGCTTGCCGCCCTTGGCGAGCTTCTCCTCCGAGAACAGACCGGCCTCGATCCGCTTGGCCAGCTCGACCTCCATCTCGGCGTTGAGGAGCGGGACCTTGCCGATCTGCTTGAGGTAGTCCTTGACCGGGTCGGCGGTCGCTCCCGCGACCATGACCTGCTGCTCGGGCTCACCGGTGTCGTCGGCGTCAGAGACGACGAACGACGCCTCCTTCTCGTCCTCCTCAATGGAGGGATCGGCCTTGACGTCCTTCTCGAACTGCTCATCGGGAAGGTCGGGGAGGAGCTTCTTGCCGTCCGGGCCGACCTCGGCCACGGCGTCCGTGGTCGACTCGGCCTCGTCGGCGCTCGCCGACGCAGTTGCCTTCTTGGCCGGCGCGGCCTTCTTGGCCGCGGCGGTCTTGGTGGCGCCGTTAGAGGCGGGCGCCGCCTTCTTGGCCGGCGCCTTGGCGGTGGTCGTCTTCTTGGTGGTCGTCGCTGCCGCCGCACGGGTGGAGGTCACATCGACGTGCACCGCGATGCCCATCGAGCTCAGGTGCTCGAGGAGCCCCTTGAGGTGGCGGGGCTCGACCTGAGCCGCCTCGCTCGCCCGACGCACGTCCTCGGGGCTGAGGTTGCCCCCGGATCCCTTCTCGACCAGGGCGACAACGGCCGGGTGGGCGAGCACCTGCTCAGGAACCTTGCGCGCGTTCGAGGACACACACACCTCTTCACAATCGGTGGCCGGCTACGAGGCCGGGGATCTGGCTTAGGGCGCGGCACGACCCGCTGTCGTCAAGAGCCGCGATGTTCATTCTGCCACGCTGGTCATAGGGTTCGCGCATCGACAGCACCCGCCGGTCGCCGTCGGGGTCGAGGTGCGGTCTTCGACCTCACGGATCGACGACGTACGTCGCGGGTCCGGCGGCCTCGGGTCGGGTGCTGAAGGTGAGGTGCCAGTCGCGCTGGGTCTCCCCGTCGATGTCGAGCACCCACTCGTAGCGCTGGCCCGGTTGGAGAGGCAGCGGACCGATCTGGAAGGCCAGCGGGAAGTCCACGTCGGCGCCGTGCGCGAGGCCCGCAGGTCGGCCGACCTCGGCCTCGCCCACGATCTCGACCGGCTGGGCTCCCTCGGGCCCCGGGACGGTGACCTGTTCGCCGTCCTGGCCGAGCAGCCGCAGCCGCAACTGCAGCGGTCGGTTGGTGCGGTCCCAGGGAACGTCGAGCTTGATGGCGATCGCCGAGGTGGCCCCCGGGCCGGTCACACTCCAGCCGCCGCCGTTGATGTAGAGCTTGCCATCGGCCACCACCGCGTGGTCGGCGAGCAGCATGGTCGCTCGCATCTCAGCCGACCTTCGCCTTGGCCTCGGCCTTCTTGGCCTTCTTGAAGTCGCGCACCTTCTGCAGCGACGCCGGGTCGGTGACGTCGGCCACCGAGCGATAGCCCTCCTCGGCATAGGCGCCAACGGCCTGTTGCCACCCGTCGGGCCGGACGTCGAGCTGCTTGGCCAACAGAGCCACGAAGATCTGAGCCTTCTGCTTGCCGAAGCCCGGCAGGGCCATCACCCGCTGAAGGAGCTCCTGGCCGGTCGCCACATCGGTCCAGATGCCGGCCGCGTCGCCGGCGTACTCCGTCTCGACGAGCGCAGCGAGGGACTGCAGCCGCGCCGCCATCGATCGGCCGTAGCGGTGGATCGCGGGCGGCGTCGAGCAGAGGGTGGCGAACTCCTCCGGGTCGGCTGCGGCGATCGCCGCCGGGTCAAGCGTCCCGAACCGGGTAAGCACCTTGTGCGGCCCCCGGAACGCGTGCTCCATGGGGTACTGCTGGTCGAGCATCATCCCGACCAGCAGCGCGAAGGGGCTATCGGTGAGCACCTCGTCGGCGTCGGCATCGCCCGTGATGTGGATGGCCATGATGGTCATCTTGACCCATCGACGGTCACCGACTCATCGGCGCTCCCCTGCTCACTACTCGGTCTTGACCGCCAGGACCGGGCAGCTCGAGTCGAGCAGGATCCGCTGAGCGTTGCTGCCCAGGATCAGCTTGCCGACCGGGGTACGCCGGCGCAGCCCGATCACCACGAGCTCGGCGGCGACTTCCTCGGCGATGGCGAGCAGGTCCTCGGCCGCCTCGAGGCCGGTCTCGGGGTGGCGGACGTCCACCACCACGCCGGCCTCCTCAACGCGTGCGCGGACGTCTTCGAGTTCGGCTCGCAACCGCTCGTCGGCTTCGTCGTCACCGTGATGGGAGCGGAAGGAGTTGACCACGACGAGATCGGCTTGTCGGAGCCGGGCCTCGGCGATCGAGGCCGCCAGGGCGGCCTCACCCTCCGGCTTGGGCACGTACCCGAGGACCACGGTCGGCATAGCTTCCCCTCCTCCTCGGTGAGTGGGGTACCCACCGGATCCGTTCGGCACGCTATCGAACCCGAGGCCAGGAGGCCTGTGGACGGCGTGCGTGGACCCGACGCTGGGCGGGCAGATGGTCGACGTGGACACACCTGCCGCCGAAGGGCTGAGCGCGCCGCTCCCCCGTGATACCCACCTGCTGCTGCGCCGGGCGGTGCACGACCACGCCCGCGAGGCGCTCGGGCGTCGCGATCCGCCTCCGGTCCTCCACGTCGGCGTCCCCGGCGGCCGCACCGCCTCGCTCCCGCTCGACCCGGCCGAACCCGCCGACCTCGGACTGCGCACCGACGTGGTGGCCGCACTGCGAGTCCGCGCGGGGCCTGAGACCGGAGCCGACGCCAGCCACCTGGTGTGGCTGTCGCGCTCGGGCGAACTCGTCCTTCAAGACCTCGACGCGCTGTGGCTCTCGGCCGCCCGGGCGGCGTACATCGAGGCGGAGCGGGAGCTGATCTTCGTCGTGGTCAACCGGCACGGCTGGCGCGACCCGCGCAGCGGGCTGGGCCGGACCTGGGCGCGGGTACGGGCGAACAAACGCCGTCAACCCGCGAGCGGGAAGGACACGGCCTAGTGGTCATGTCCGTTGATTCGTCGGGGTGCGGGACACCCGACGAATCAACGGAGATGACCACTAGTCCCAGGTGTGGACCGGCTCGTTGGAGTGCATGAGCTCGCGGTACTCCAGCAGCGTGGCGCGCAGTGCGTCGAACCGCTCGAGGTCGGAGCGCTGGTGCATGCGCCGGACGAACCACTCCGCGCCGTTGGTGCCCAGCAGGCAGCGCTGCTCGATGATCCCGAGGAGTCGGTCGCTGGTCGAGTCGTCCACGCCCCACGCCGTCAGCCCCTCCCGGGCCATCGGCAGCAGCCTGCGCAGGGTCAGCTCGGTGGCCCGCACCTGGCCGATGCCTGGCCAGTAGACCTGAGCGTCGATGCCGTACTGGGCGGCTACGTGGAAGTTCTCCTCTGCGGCGCTGAACGACATCTGGGACCACAGCGGCCGTTCGCTCTCGGCGAGGGCGCGGACCAACCCGAAGTAGAACGCGGCGTTGGCCACCGTGTCGGCCACCGTGGGGCCGGCGGCCAAAACGCGGTTCTCCACGCGCAGGTGCGGAACGCCCCCGGCGATGTCGTAGACCGGCCGGTTCCAGCGGTAGATCGTCCCGTTGTGGAGCCGGAGTTCGGAGAGATTCGGCACGCCGCCGTCCTCGAGCACCGCCAGTGGATCCTCGTCGTCGGTGATCGGGAGGAGCGCCGGGAAGTAGCGGACGTTCTCCTCGAACAAGTCGAAGACCGAGGTGATCCAGCGCTCGCCGAACCACACCCGGGGGCGCACTCCCTGCGCCTTCAGCTCCTCGGCGCGAGTGTCGGTCGACTGCTCGAACAACGGGATCCGGGTCTCTCGCCACAGCTCCTTGCCGAGCAGGTAGGGAGAGTTGGCGCACAGCGCCAACTGGATCGCACAGATCGCCTGGGAGGCGTTCCAGTAGTCGGCGAAGTCCTCGGGCGAGGTCTGGACGTGGAACTGCGTGCTCGTGCAGGCCGCCTCGGGGACGATCGAGTCGGTGGTCGTCTCGAGCCGCTCGACGTTGCCGACGCCGGCGATCCGGATCGAGATGTCCTCACCCCGGGCATTGAGGATCTGCTCGCCCAGGAGCTTGTAGCGGGGGTTGGGGCTGATGCTCGCGGCCGTCATGTGGTCGGGCCCGAGCGTCGGCAGGATGCCGATCATCACCATGTGGGCGCCGACCTCGGCGGACTTGGCCTCGGCGCCGTTGAGGTCACGACGCAGCAGTTCCTCGAACGTCTCCAGCCCGCCCTCGCGCAGCTTCACCGGCGGGACGTTGATCTCGATGTTGAACAGGCCGAGCTCGGTCTGGAAGGCCGGGTCGGCGATGACAGCGAGCGCCTCGGTGTTCTTCAGGGCCGGGTCTCCGGCGTCGTCGACCAGGTTGAGCTCGACCTCGAGACCGGTCATCGGGTCGTCGGTGTCGAACCTCGCCTCCCGCAGCATCCGGGCGAACACGTCGAGGCAGCGCCGCACCTTCTCGCGGTACCGAGTGCGGTCTGCCCTCGAGAACTCCTGTGCCTCGACCTCTTCTCCCATGATCGGACCCTAATGTCCTCACGAGCCGCCTGGGGAGGCCCACGAGCCCGCAGTGCGGGCCACGAGGTCGTCCACGACGCCCTCGAGCGACCCTGTGCGTTCGTGCGCCGCCCGCTGACGCGTCGCGCCGGTCGCGGCGAGCACCCGCTCCATGCCCGCCCGCGCCCGATCGGCGTCGCCGGCGATCTCGAGCCGATCTGCGACCAGCTCGAGCAAAGCGGCCAGGACCTCCCGCACCGGTCGCAGCTCGCCACTCATCGGGTCCAGGAGGCGATCACTGGTCCCGTAGCGGGATGCCCGCCAGCGGGCGGCCCGCAGCTCCTCCGCGCGCCACCGAGGCACCTGCTCCGGCCACCGGCCGACGGCCGCTGTCTCGACCAGCCCACGGACCAGCGCGGCGAGGAAACCGACGTCCTGGGCGTCGGTCGTCGCGTCGAGCACGCGCACCTCCACAGTGGGCTGCCCTTCGGACAGCCGGGCGTCGAAGTAGAGCATCCCGGAGTCGCGTGCGGCACCGCTGTCGATCATCCGAGCGCAGGCTCTGCGATAGCCGGCCACCGACCCGAACGCCTCCGTCGGCCCTGCACTCGGCCAGTTCGACCACTGCTGCGTCCGCCAGGAGGCGTAGCCGGTGTCGCTGCCCTCCGAGTACGGCGAGTTGGTGCTCGCCGCCAGGAGGATCGGCAGCCACGGCGTGATCCGGTCGATGCAGCGAACCCCCTCCTCCTCCGACTCGATCCCCACGTGGACGTGCATCCCGCACGTCGTCCCGCGTCGAGCCACCTGACCGAACGTCTCGGCCATGTCGCGGTAGCGGTCGTTGTCGCTCACGACCGGCTCCTCCAGTGCGAGCAGCACCGACCCGGACACCACCACCGCGAGATCGTGGGCGGCGGCCGCCTCGCCCGCAGTACGACGCCCATCGAGGACCTGGCGGACCACGTTGTCGATGTCTCGACTCGGGTCGGACCGGATCTCGAGCTGGTGTCGGAAGAGTTCCTCGTCGAGCTCGTCGCTCGCCTGTCGTGGGGCGCTGCCACGGCTGCGCTCGGCGTTCTCCCTGATCAACACGTTGGCGCGCGCCGTCACCGAGCGCGTGGCCGGATCGACGACCAGCAGCTCCTCCTCGACACCCACGGTGCGGCTCTGCACGGGAGCGCGGTACCCAGCGCCCGCGCGACGACCTCGCGCTCATCCGGCCTCCACCAACTCCCAGGCCGAGGGTGGCACGGCCCGCGACAGGGCATGGGCGACCAGATGAGCCAGCCTGTGGTCGGGCTCCGCGTCGAGGCACCGCTGGACCGCGCACCAGGACAGCGCACCCTGGCCGGCCAGCCACGCGGCCAACCCGAGGAGCGCGGCCGGCTCGGCCACGAGTGCATCGGGGGCACGCTGGACGGCGTCGGTCCAGAGCCGCACGTGGCGGGGCGCCGATCCGCGGGGGGGCGCGGNNGTCCTCGCCAGGCCATTCAGCGAGCCCGAGCAGGAGCCGGGCGAGCTCGGCGTCGGTGAACCGCCCACCGTCGAGCCGGCAGGCGACCAGGTCGGCGATCTCCCCCGGCGGACTCGGCGCCGCCCCGACCAGGACTCGCTCGACCTCGGCCACCGCCTCGGC
>DOWL01000001.1:6428-6737 GCA_003519585.1 Nocardioides sp.
CTCGACCTCGGCCACCGCCTCGGCACGTGGCTGGAGGACTGCCTCGAGGTCGGCGCGGGACCGGTGCACGACGATGCCCTGGACCACCGCCTGGGCGCGGAACCGATGGTCCTCCACGTCGTACGGCACCCCCTCCCGTGGCACTCCTCGCAGGTGGGGCGCGAACCAACGTCCGTCGTAGGCCCGCAACAGCTCGAGGACGTCGATGCCCGCCCGCTCGAAAGCACGTCGCAACCGCTGCGACATGGTGCGCACGGTTGGCCCGTCGTCGGCGTAGACGACGAACAGCACCTGCGCGACCCGCAGCGC
>DOWL01000001.1:6901-7308 GCA_003519585.1 Nocardioides sp.
CGACCCGCAGCGCCCGCGCCGGCTCGAGCAGGGACTCGACGGCATCGTCGACCAGGCGAGGCGGCGGTAGGTCGACTCTGGCATGGAAGGTGTCGATGCCTCCGAAGGTCAGCATCACGACCGAGTGCTCGGGCTCGAAGGAGAGCACGACGGGCACGGCGGCGAGGATGTCCTCAGGGGTGCTGGCGGACAGGGTGAGGTTCCTGCTGGAAGGGGAGGTCATGCCGAGAACGCTGCCCGCCAGCGCCGACGGATCTTCGGCCAGAGCCGCGCCATGTGAACAACCGCGACCCGCCGGCCAACTGGGGACGTTTGGTGGACATCACGAGACAGTCGGCGCCGCCGGGTACGTTGCGCCCGTGCGCGACCACGCCTCGGTCCTCCACCTGGACCTGGACGCCTTCTTC
>DOWL01000001.1:7509-7791 GCA_003519585.1 Nocardioides sp.
GCTGCGCGGCAAGCCGGTGGTGGTCGGTGGCGTGGGCGGCCGCGGGGTGGTCGCGACCGCGTCGTACGAAGCGCGCAAGTACGGCGTTCGCTCAGCCATGTCGACCCGCGAGGCCCGGTCGCGGTGTCCGCACGCTGCGTTCCTGACCGGCCGGTTCCACGCCTACCGCGACGCGAGCGCCATCGTGATGGGGCTGCTGCGCGAGGCCAGCCCGCTGGTCGAGCCGCTCAGCCTCGACGAGGCGTTCGTCGATCTCGAGGCCGCCGAGCTCGACGACCTGGC
>DOWL01000001.1:7915-8178 GCA_003519585.1 Nocardioides sp.
GCGGGTGGCCGAGGCGACCGGCGGGTTGACCGCCAGCGTGGGGATCGGCAGCTCGAAGTTCATCGCCAAGGTGGCCAGCGACCTCGACAAGCCCGACGGGCTGGTCGTCGTACCCCCCGGCACCGAGCGGGAGCTGCTCCGCCCGATGCACGTGACGGTGATCCCGGGTGTCGGGCCAGCCACCGCCGAGCGGCTGCGGCGCGTCGGCATCCACACGGTCGCCGAGCTCGAGTCGGTCAGCCTCGACGAGCTGGTGCGCCTCG
>DOWL01000001.1:8299-9050 GCA_003519585.1 Nocardioides sp.
CCTCGACGAGCTGGTGCGCCTCGTGGGAAAGGCGCATGGCACCGGCCTCCACGCCCTCGCCCGGGCTCAGGACGACCGCGCCGTCGAGCCCGAGCGGGAGACCAAGTCGATCAGCTCCGAGGGCACCTACGACACCGACCTGACCGACCGGTCGCTGATGGAACAGCTGCTCACCCGCCAGGCGAGCGACGTGGCAACCCGGCTCCGCAAACACGGCCTCTCCGGCCGCACGGTCACGATCAAAGTCCGACTCCACGACTTCACGACCCTCAACCGCTCGACCACGCTGCCCTCGCCGACCGACAACG
Source organism: Nocardioides sp. (assembly GCA_003519585.1). Classification (GTDB taxonomy): domain Bacteria; phylum Actinomycetota; class Actinomycetes; order Propionibacteriales; family Nocardioidaceae; genus Nocardioides. The sequence goes on from DOWL01000001.1 coordinate 8,608, forward strand.
GCGCCACCGTCGCTCGGCTGGCCCGCGGATTGCTTGCAGACCTCGACACCTCCGGCGGCGTAAGGCTGCTCGGCGTGGGCGTCTCCGGTCTGGCGGACTGGATCCAGGAGGACCTGTTCGGCGAGACCGAAGAGGAGCCCGAGGCGCCGCTGCCCGAGATCACCAGGGCCCGCGACCGGCCGGGCTGGTCGCCCGGCATGGACGTCGTTCACGACGACCTGGGGCAGGGCTGGGTCTGGGGCTCTGGTCGCGGAGTCGTCACGGTCCGGTTCGAGACCGCGCAGACGCCGGCAGGGCCGGTCCGCTCCTTCGCCATCGATGATCCAGCCCTGCACCCCTGGCGGCCCGAGATGGACCCAAAGGAGTAGAGCCTGCCCGGCCGTACTTGCATGCGTGCGTGCGAGCGACCTGGTGGCTTGGTCAACTCTGGAGGGAGCGCAGCG
>DOWL01000001.1:9278-14466 GCA_003519585.1 Nocardioides sp.
CGAGCCAGGCGCCGGCGAGCGCCAGCGAGCGTCGCCGCGGGCTCGGGGCCGAAACTCGCCGGGGTATCCAATATTCGATCGCGGCTGTCGGCGGCCCGCCCTAGCCTCGATGTTCGTGGACATCAGGGAGCTAGGTGCCGAGGCGCTCGCCGACGACGCGGTGATGCGCGACTTCTACGACGTCTCGCGCCGTGCGGAGCTGCTCGGTCGCGAGCAGGCACCGTTCTGGGGCTTCGATGAGTTCGTCGGAGCCTTCCGTTCCGAGGACAGCGGCGAGCGCCAGCAGCTGTTCGCGGCCTACGACGGTGACCGGATGGTCTCGGCCGCCGTGCTGTGGTCGTTCCTGCTCGACAACACCGAGAAGGCGTTCTTCAGCCTCGACGTCGACGTGCCCGACCGGCGTCGTGGCATCGGCCGCGCGATGCTCGAGGTGATGGAGCGGGTCGCCCGCGACGACAACCGGCGGCTGCTGCTCACCGACAGCAAGCTGCCGTACGACGACCGGGACAACCACGGGTACCGCCAGTTCGCCACCGCGTGCGGCTACGAGCTCGCCAACTACGAGGTCGTGCGCCATCTCCCTCTGCCCGTGCCGGACGAGCAGATCCAGGCCTGGATCGACGAGGCCGCGCCCCGGCATCCCGGCTACACGATCGAGACCTTCGTGCACGACGTACCCGCCGATCTCGTCGAATCGCTGTGCGTGCTGCTCGGACAGCTCGCCGTGGACGCCCCGACCGGCACCGTCGACTTCGAGGAGGAGACGATGACGCCCGAGCGGTTCGCCGAGATGCTCGACACCGTCAAGGCGATGAACCGCGCCCGCTACGAGACCGTCGCGCTGACCCCCGACCGCCAGGTGGTCGCCCAGTCGACGCTGTCCGTGCCGCTGGGCGAGAGCACCACCGTCTACCAATGGGGCACCTTCGTGCACCGCGAACACCGCGGCCACCAGCTCGGTCTGGCCACCAAGGCCGTCAATCTCCGCGCCGTCCAGTCCTACCGCGACGACCTGACGCTGATCACCACCCAGAACGCCGAGACCAACGACTACATGGTCTCGATCAACGAGCGGATGGGCTTTCGCCCCGTCGAGGTCTCCGCGGAGTTCGCCAAGAGGTGGTAGCTGTGGCATCTCTCAGCCAGCCCGGACGAACCGCAACTCCTCCCCCGGTCGCACCTGCCCGCACCACCACAGATCGCGGGGATCGACGACCGCCAGCACGGGGTAGCCGCCGGTCGGCGGATGGTCCGCCAAGAACACCACGGGCTGACCGTCTGGAGGCACCTGGACGGCACCCAGCACCATCCCCTCGCTCGGCAGCTCGTCGTCACGTGCGCGCCGCGGGGCCGCCCCCTCGAGCCGCAGTCCGACGCGGTTGGAGTCGGTGCCCACGCGGTACGGCGCGGAGCAGAGCCGGTCGAGGGCGTCCTTGGTGAACCAGTCGGCCCGCGGCCCTCGTACGACGCGCAGCGGGCCGGGCATCGGCGGCCGCGGGGTGTCGAGCGCGGCTGGCGGCCCGGCGGGGTGCCCCACCGGCAGCTCGGTCCCGGTAGCGACGAGCGGCGGTCCCACCCAGGCGAGCGTGTCGGTCGCACGGGAGCCGAGCACCGGAGCGACGTCGATGCCGCCGGCGACCGCCAGGTAGCTCCGGACCCCGGTGCGCGGCGTACCCAGCCGCAACCGGCCGCCGGGCGGTAGCCACTCGGCGCGCCCGTGGCCACGGGGCGCGGCGTCGATGTGGACCGGTGCCGGGGCGCCGGTGAGGGCGACCCAACACCCGGCGTCCGAGGTCAGCTCGAGGCCGCCGCCGGTGACCTCGAGAAGGGCGGCGTCCGGCCCGTTGCCGACCAGGCGGTTGGCCAACTCCGCGGCCGGGCGGTCCAGTGGCCCGGCGCGGGGGACGCCGAGATGCGCCAGCCCGACCCGGCCACGGTCCTGGATCGTGGTCAGCGGGCCTGCCTGTTCGACCGTGAGGGTCATCCGGCGACGAACCTCACCCGGGTGCCCGGGGCGAGCAGTGCGGGAGGGCTGCGATCGGGATCCCACAGCGGCGCGTCCGTGCGCCCCAGCAGCCGCCAGCCACCGGGTGAGGCGGTGGGATAGACGCCGCACCAGCTGCCCGCGAGCGCGACCGATCCGGCCGGCACCCGAGCGCGCGGGCGCTCGAGCCGCGGGACGGCGTACTCCTCGGCGAGCCCGGCCAGATAGGCGAACCCCGGTGCAAAGCCGCCGAACGCCGAGACGAACTCGATGGCGCCGTGCCGGGCAACCACCCCGGCGACGTCGGTCTCCCAGCGCTCCGCGACGAAGGCCAGGTCCGCCCCGTCGTAGGCCACCGGCACCTCCACCAGCGGACCCGGCTCCGGCTCGTCGTCGGGGCTCCAGCGCCCGAGCAGCGAGGCGAGTCCGTCCAGGTCAGGTACGCCGTCGAAGAGCACGGTCCGAGCCCCGGGAACCACTTCTAGGGCCGGCGTCCGCACCGCTCGCGCGTAGGCGGCGAGGGACCGTGCCTGGGCGCTGTCGGCGACCTCGACCAGCACGGCATCGGCGCCGACCCGACGCAGCGAGAGCGGTTCCACGGGATCAGTGTGACCCGGGCCGAGACGCCGGTCGTCGGCTGCGTACATCTCGGCAGTTCACCGAGAGATCGGCCACAGTTCGCCGGACCGGTTTGCGATCAGACACCCGGGTTGTCCAGAGTGAGCCGTGCACGGCAGCGCCCGACCCCACCGTCGACGCAGCAGCCGCAATAGGTGAAGGCCCCTCCGCTTGGTATGAGCAAGCGGAGGGGCCTTCGGCGTGAGGCGGAAATGGTGACGCCCACCTCGACCAGACCGGCTCTCCGACCCCGCCGCCCCCGTCACCGGGCCGACGCCGCGAGTTGCCTCGCGGTGTGGGTCTTCGCTCCTGTCCGGCCCCGATCTCCCACCAGCAAGCTGGCGGGCGACCGGAGTTGTGAAGGTCGCCTGGTGGTATGAGCACCAAGTGGCCTTCGGATCGAGGTGGTGTGGTGACGTCCACCTCACCGATCAACGCTCCTCGGCTCCCGCCGTCCCCGTCACCGGGCCAGCTCCGCGAGTTGCCTCGCGGTGTGGAGCTCTGTCTGCTGATCGGGTCCTGCATCGCCTCCGGCGGACCGGCTGCGACCCAGGTCCCGTGCCACCTCCGGCGAACCGGTGGTGATCCGGGGTTCCCGAGTCCCCCCACGGCAGAACCGTCGGAAGAATCGAGACCCGCGCCCCGTCCGGCGAGCCGGCCGGGACTCGGTCCCCACTCGTGGGCCGGCAAGCCGACCCAAGTGGAAGCAAGGTGAGGGCCTCTCGATGGTATGAGCACCAAGAGGCCCTCGGGCGAGGAGGCTGGGTGACGCCCCCCTCGATCTGACCGGTTCTCCGACCCCGTCGACCCCGTCACCGGGCCGACGCCGCGAGTTGCCTCGTGGTGTGGATCCTTGCTCCTGCCTGATCCCCGATCTCCCTGTGGTGCTGCCCTGCGGCTTTCCCGCTGGTGGATCGGTGGGAGAGTTCTATGCCCTGGCTCGGAGGCTGCGCAAGGGGTTCTTCGGAGAAACTTTTACATTCTTCGGGTCCCACAGATTGCTCCACAGGACTGACGTTCACGTCCACAGATTCGCGCCGTTCTCCACAGTTCTCCACATGTGGATTCCACCGGTTGTGGAGGAGATTCGAGCCGACGATCCGGCGCCGGACGCCGCTGTTTTCAGCCGATCTCAGCCGATCTCAGCCGATCTCAGCCGAGCTCAGAGGCCGCGCAACGACCAACCCGCGGCTTCGAGAGCCTGGCGTACGGCGCGCGCGTGGTCCACCGCGCCAGGACTGTCGCCGTGCAAGCAGAGAGAGTCGACGCTGGCCGCCAACGCCAACGCCTGAGCCGCGATCGTCGCGACGTCATCGACGAGCGCTCCCGGGCGGCCGCGCGGCACCAGCCGCCCGTCCGCGGCATACCCACGGTCGGGAAAGCCCTCGTGCCACACCACCCGCCCAGCCACTTCCGCGGCCCGCAGGAACGCTCCGGGCATGCCCAGCACCGGCAGCGAGCCGGAGCCGTCCAGCACCGCGGCCGCCTGCTCCTCGTCGTCGATGACCCGGTGGTACAGCGCGCCGTGCGGTTTGACGTAGCGCACCGCCGTACCGGCCCTCGAGGCGATCGCCGATAGCACTCCGACCTGGTCGGACACCTGCTCACGGAGCAGTTCGAACGGCACGTCGCGGGCCACGCGGCCGAAGTTCTCCCGGTCGTCGTAGGACACCTGGGCCCCGATCGATACGCGCAGCTCGGCGGCTCGCTCGCACACGCTGCGCATGATGGCGGCACTGCCGGCGTGGTAGCCGCAGGCCACGTTGGCGCTGGTCACGACGGTCAGCAGAGCCTCGTCGTCGGTGACCTCCTCGCCGAGATCGGCGTTGAGATCGAGGTACCCGTCCACCCCGCCAAACTACGGCGATACGTTTGCGCGCATGCCTCGCCCTCCGCTCGCCGAACGCCGCCCGGTCACCTCCCAGCACCACGGCCGCACCCGCGTCGACGACTACGAGTGGCTCCGCGACAAGGGCGCTCCCGAGGTGACCGCCTATCTCGAAGCCGAGAACGCCTACACCCAGGAGCAGACCGCGCATCTGGCCGGTCTGCGGCAGGCGATCTTCGACGAGATCAAGGGCCGGACCCGCGAGACCGACCTGTCGGTGCCCACCCGCAACCGCGGCCACTGGTACTACGGCCGCTCCTTCGAGGGGAAGGAGTACGGCGCGAGCTGCCGGGTCCCCGTGGCCGGCCCCGACGACTGGACGCCGCCGCGGCCCGCGGAGGACTGCGCGCCCGATCAGCCGGCGCTTCCCGGCGAGGAGCTGCTGCTCGACCTCGACGCCCTGGCCGAAGGACACGAGTTCTTCTCCCTCGGCGGCTCGAGCATCAGCCCGGACGGCACCCTGCTGGCGTACTCCACCGACGTCGTGGGCGACGAGCGCTACACGATCCGCGTGCTCGACGTCGCCAGCCGCGAGCACCGGCCCGACGAGATCGAGGGGGTGATCGGGGGTGCCACCTGGGACCCCGCCGGTGAGCATCTCTACTACGTCACCCTCGACGACTCATGGCGCGCCGACAAGGTCTGGCGGCACACCCTCGGCACCACGCAGGCCGAGGACGAATTGGTCCATCACGAGG
>DOWL01000001.1:14536-14897 GCA_003519585.1 Nocardioides sp.
CACGAATTGGTCCATCACGAGGAGGACGGGCGCTTCTTCGTCGGCGTCGGCCGCAGCCGCAGCGACCGATTCATGATCATCGCCTGCGGCTCGAAGATCACCTCGGAGTATCGCTTCCTCGACTCCCGGGCTCCGGAGCTGGGCTTCCGGGTCTTCTCCGAGCGCCGCGAGGGCCTCGAGTACAGCCTCGACCACGCGGTGCTCGCAGGCGAAGACGTGTTCCTGGTGCTGCACAACGCCACCGGTCCGGACTTCGAGCTCGGCACGGCACCGACGGCGCCCACCGCGCCCGAGGACTGGCAGCCACTGATCGGCCACGATCCCGCGGTGCGGCTCGAGGACGTCGACGCTTTCGCACGGC
>DOWL01000001.1:15075-15492 GCA_003519585.1 Nocardioides sp.
CCTCGTCGTACACCAGCGCAGCGAGGGGCTGACCCAGCTGCGCATCCTGGAGCTCGGCGCTGGCGCCGACGCGCCGGCGATCGCTGATGACTACCTCGTCGAGTTCGACCACGAGGTCTACACCGTCGGTTCGGGCAGCAACCCCGGCTTCGGCCAGCCCACGGTGCGGTTGGGCTACACGACGATGGCGGTCCCCTCGTCGGTCTACGACTACGACGTACGCACCCGCGAGCTCACCCTGCTCCGCCAGGCGCCGGTGCTCGGCGGGTACGACCCCGACGACTACGAGGAGCACCGGCTCTGGGCCACTGCCGCCGACGGGGTACAGGTGCCGATCTCGATCGTCTACCGGCGCGGGGCGCGCGACCGCGACGACGGGGGCACTCGCGCCGTCCCGACCCTGCTCTACGGCTACGG
>DOWL01000001.1:15614-23035 GCA_003519585.1 Nocardioides sp.
CGACCCTGCTCTACGGCTACGGCGCCTACGAGGCGTCGTACGACCCGTACTTCTCGGTGGCGCGACTCTCCCTCCTCGACCGCGGCGCCGCCTTCGCGATCGCACACGTGCGCGGCGGCGGAGAGATGGGCCGCCGGTGGTACGACGACGGCAAGCTCGACCGCAAGCAGAACACCTTCTCCGACTTCATCGCGTGTGGTCGCCACCTCGTCGAGACCGGCTGGACCACCCCCGAGACCCTCGTGGCGGAGGGCGCGAGTGCCGGGGGGCTGCTGATGGGCGCCGTGGCCAACCAGGCGCCGGAGCTGTTCGGCGGCGTCCTGGCGGGCGTGCCGTTCGTCGACAACCTCACCACGATGCTCGACGCCAGCCTGCCGCTGACGGTCACGGAGTACGACGAGTGGGGCAATCCCGAGGCCGACCCCGCGGTCTACGACTACATCGCGTCCTACGCGCCGTACGACAACGTCGCGGCCACGACGTACCCGCCGATCCTGGCCGAGACCTCGCTCAACGACACCCGCGTGCTCTACGTCGAGCCGGCGAAGTGGGTCGCCAGGCTGCGCGCGACGGCGCTCAACGGCGCCGACGTTCTCCTCCGGACCGAGATGGCTGCCGGCCACGGTGGTGTCTCGGGGCGCTACAAGGCCTGGCACGACCGGGCCTTCTCCCTGGCCTGGGTGCTCGACCGGATGGGGCTCGCGGGGCGCGCTCCGGTGCCATCCAGCGGCGCCGCCGCCACGAATCCCTGACGAGTACGGCGGCGAGCCGCGCCTAGTGTCCTGTCAGCGAGATTCGCACACTATTCCCTCGGCCCAGGCACGCACCTGGACCACGGAAATAACGCACGCTTCTCGCTGACAGGACACTGGGGCCCAAGGAGCCCCTGAGAAGTCCCTGAGAGTTCTCTCACCGTGCAACTACCGGGCACCCTCGCACGTCTGTCACTGCGAAGGGTCCACGTGTGCCGAGGGAATCCAACGGTCACTGTGGACGTTGAGAACAACGTGGGGTGACTGCGACTCCCCACGGTACAGAAGGAGGGAAAATGGCGACTCGCACTACGAGTGGGACTCGCGAGATCGAGGGCCGCGACAGCGTTGGCCTGTACCTCGACGAGATCGCCCGCAACGCCCTCCTCGACGCAGCTGCCGAGGTCGAGCTCAGCAAGACCATCGAGGCCGGTCTGATGGCCGAGCACCTGCTCCGCGAGGGCCGGGTGGGCCGCAAGAAGGGCGGCGCGCCCATGAGCGCCACCGAGGAAGAGCTCGAGTGGCTCGCCGAGGAGGGGCGCAAGGCGGTCGACACGTTCATCACCGCCAACCTGCGGCTGGTGGTCTCGATCGCGCGCAAGTACGGCCGCGCGCAGATGCCGATGCTCGACCTGATCCAGGAGGGCAACACCGGCCTGATCCGCGCCGTCGAGAAGTTCGACTACACCAAGGGCTACAAGTTCTCCACCTACGCGACCTGGTGGGTCCGGCAGGCCATCACCCGCGGCATCGCGCAGCAGGCGCGGGTCGTCCGACTGCCCGTGCACGTCGTCGAGGAGCTCAACCAGGTCGGCGGCGCCCGCCGTACCCTCGAGCGCCAGCTGGGCCGCGACCCCGAGCCGGCCGAGATCGCCGCGGAGCTGGGCATGGAGGTCGAGCGGGTGCTCGACCTGATGGCGTGGGGTCGCGAGCACGTGAGTCTCGACTCCCCTGTCGACGAGGACGGCGACACCTCCCTGGGTGACCTGATGGCCCAGGAGACCTCCCCTGGCCCCGATCTCACCGTGCTCGACGTCGAGGCGCGCGACCGCCTCAACACGCTGGTCGAGCATCTCGACGAGCGGGCCGCCGACATCATCCGCAGCCGCTACGGGCTGACCGACGGCCGTCAGCACAAGCTGGCCGACATCGGCGCCAAGCACGGCATCTCCGCCGAGCGGGTCCGCCAGCTCGAGCGCGAGGCGCTGCAGAAGCTGCGCCGGATCGCCGACCCCGATCTGGCCGCCTGACCCCGGCCACCCGAGCAGGGCTGCCGGGGCTCCGAGACCCGGCGGTCCCACGAGAGATGAGGGCCTCCGCCTACGCGCGGGGGCCCTTGTCTTGCGCCGACCCGTCGTTACTCGTCACGAGTAGCGACGGGTCAGCGTCTCGTAGAGGTCTTCGACCCGGGCGCGGAGGTCGGCGAGGGCGCCGGTGTTGTCGATGACGTGGGTGGCGATGGCGAGACGGTCGGCGCGGGAGGCCTGGGCGGCGATCCGGGACTCCGCCTCCTCGCGGGTCCAGCCGCGGTCGCGGATCATCCGATCGAGCTGCAGCTCCGGGGGTACGTCGACCACCAGCACCTCGTCGAACGTGTGCGCCCGGCCGGACTCGGCCAGCAGGGGGATGTCGTGGACGACGAGCGCGCCGGGAGGCGCGGCGGCCTCGAGCTCGGCGTACCGCTCGAAGATCAGCGGGTGGGTGATCCCCTCCAGTCGGCGCCGCGCGGCCTCGTCGGAGAAGACGATCCGGCCCAGCGCGGCGCGATCGAGGTCGCCCTCGGGGGTGAGCAGGTCGGCACCGAACTCCTCGATCACGCGCGCGAGTCCCGGAGTGCCTCGGGACACCACCTCGCGCGCGAGCGCGTCGCCATCGATGAGCACCGCCCCCAGGTCGACCAGGATCGATGCGACCGTGCTCTTGCCCGAGGCGATGCCACCTGTCAGCCCGACGCGCACCCCACTAGCCTGACAGGGGTGGAGTTCGACTCGTACACCGTGTCCCTGCTCGTGCTGCGCGAGGACGCGCCGGAGTGGGACGACGAGACCGCCCGGGAGATGCAGGATGCGCACCTGCACCACCTCGCGACGCTGCATGAGCAGGGTCACCTCGTCGCGGCCGGACCGATGGGCCACGACCGGTTCCGGGGACTGTCGATCCTGCGGGTGCCCGTCGAAGCGGCCCGCGCTCTCAAGGAGGCCGACCCCGCGGTCCGGGCCGGCCGGTTCGAGGTGGTGGTGATGCCCTGGCAGGTGCCTGCCGGCGCCGTGCACTTCACGCCGACCCGGTTCCCGCACTCGATCGCCGACGTCGAAGCGGACTGACCTCGGATCAGACCGGCCACCTCACGAGGCGCGGAGAGCGTTCTCCGCGGTCGCCCGGCAGACCTCGTCCCAGGGCGTGGGTGCCAGGCCGAGCCGCTCCTCGATCTCGGAGGAGTCGAGCACGTACGGGCGGGTGAACTGGTATTCGGTCTCGCGCAACTCGCGCAGGACCGGCACCACCGCCCCACCCACCGACAGCAGCGCGTGCGGCATCGTCTTGACCTTGCCGATCCGCCTGCCGACCGATGCCGCGACATCCTGCAGCACCTCCGCCTGGGTCCGCGCGGGGTTGGTGGGCGCGTGCCAGACCCGACCCCATGCCGACGGCTCGCCGGCCACCCGCACCAGCGCGCGGGCCATATCGCGCACATCAGTGAACGAATGCGGCTGGTCGGCGCGCCCGAAGACGTAGACGGTCCTGCCCTGCAAGGCCGCCGGCGCGACCCGCGCGACGTGCCCGGTCGTCGGCGAGACCCGCGGACCCATGTAGTCCGAGCCACGCACCTCGACCGCCGCGATCCGGCCGGCGTCGTGCCGGGCCCGAGCCTCGGCCCACATCACGGCCCGGATCCGCGCCTTCTTGGTGGTGGCCGCGTCGGGGAGCCCCTCGACCATCGCGCCCTCGACCGGCCCGTACGGGTACAGCGCGGCCGCCGTCACCAGGACCGCGCCGCTCCACTCCGCGGCCTCGAGGAACGCCGCGGCGACCGGCGGCCAGAACTCGGGCCAGACGGTGTACGACGGCGGGTTCACGCAGTTGTAGAGCGCCGCCGCACCCTCGGACAGTTCGACCAGCCGTCGGACGTCGCTGACATCGGCCGCCTCCCGCCGTACGCCGGACAGCTCCGGTCCGGCGCCGGACCGACTCACCAGCAGCACCTCCGCACCCTGCGCGGCCAGCAACTCGGCGGTCGCCGTCCCGACCGGGCCGGCGCCGACGACCACGTGACGCTCGTTCATCTCTGCTCCTTGATCGCCTGTCCAATAAAACGAGAGCACCGCTCTCGTTTATCGACGGTAAAGCATCTCGCACCATAAAACAAGAGCACTGCTCTCGTTTTGTGGCACACTGGGTAGATGCCTCCCGGAACCCGCGCAGCGAACCGCTCTGAGCTGACCCAGGCGATCCTCGCGAGCGCGAGCGTGCAGCTCGCGGAGATCGGTCCGGCCGCACTCTCGGTCCGGCAGATCGCCCGCGACCTGGAGATGGCCTCCTCGGCCGTCTATCGGTACTTCCCCAGTCGCGATGCGTTGCTCACCGCTCTGCTCATCCAGGCGTTCGACGACCTCGGACGGGCCGTGGAGGAGGGCGCGGCGACCGGAGCGGACCTGCGTGACCGGTTCACCGGTGCCGCGCATGCACTGCGGGGCTGGGCGCTGGCCCACCCCCACGAGTACGCACTCACCTACGGCTCCCCCGTCCCCGGGTACGCCGCCCCGACCGAGACGGTCGCCTCGGCCACCCGCGTGGCGGCCGTGCTGCTGGCCATCGTCCGAGACGCGCAGGTGGAAGGACGGCCACTCGGTGCCGGCACCCGCCAGTTCTCCGCGGCGGAGCGGACCGCCGTCGCCCCGATCAGCGATTTCGTCGAACCTGCTCTCGACGACGCGCACACCGCCCGCGCGATGGTGGTCTGGGCGACCCTGTTCGGTCACGTCTCGCTCGAACTGTTCGGCCACATGAACAACGCCGTGCTCGACTACAAGGAGCACTTCACCACCGTGATCGAACAGTTGGCCGACGACCTCGGCCTGTGAGGACCCACCGGAATACGCCGGTCATCGGGTTGCCTACTGTGGCCCCGATGAACTCCGGGCTGCGCGAGGGCGACCGGGTCGCACTGCTGGTGCCGCCCTCGCTCGACTACCTCGACCTGGTGTTCGGACTCCTGGCGGAAGGGGTTGTGCCCATCCCGCTCGACCCGCGGCTCACGACGTACGAGCGGGACCGGATCCTGACGGGGCTCGCACCTGCTCGTCGGGTCACGACGGCTGAGCAGGCGGCCGAGCTGCGAGCGGCATTCCCCCACACCCGCGGACTCCCGCGGGCCAGGCCGATGCACTGCACCAGCGGCACCACGGGAACACCCAAGGGCGTGTGGAGCGGGCTGCTCTCCCCCGCAGACGCCGCGGCCCTGGTGGCCGAGGAACAGTCGCTCTGGGGCTTTGTCGACACGGACGTGAATCTGGTCCTCTCGCCGCTCTACCACTCCGCGCCATTGCGATTCGCGATGGGGACGGCGCTGGCCGGTGGCCGGGTCGTCGTGCCGGGGCCGTTCGACCCCGTCCTGGTCACGGAGGCGATCGTGGCCGAGCGGCCCACGTCGATGTTCTGCGTCCCCACCCAGCTGCAACGCCTCTTCGCGCACTGGGACGAAGTGGGTACGCCGGACCTGACCTCGTTCCGCCTCGTCGCGCACGCCGGGGCGCCCTGTCCGGAGGCGCTCAAACGACGCCTGATCGAGACCTTTCCCGCGGGCTCGACCTGGGAGTTCTACGGCTCCACGGAGGGCCAGTTCACCGCCTGCCGGTCCGAGGAGTGGTTGGACAAGCCCGGCACGGTGGGACGCGCCCGACCCGGCCGCACGCTGGACGTCGAGGAGGGCATGATCTGGTGTTCGGTGCCGCCGTACGCCCGGTTCAGCTACTTCGGCGACCCCGACAAGACCGCCGCGGCATGGCGGGAGACGCCGGCCGGCCCGGCGTTCACGGTCGGCGATCTCGGCCGGATCGACGACGACGGCTACCTGTTCCTCGAGGGCAGGCGGGAGGACTTGGTGATCAGCGGCGGCGTCAATGTCTATCCGCTGGAGGTGGAGCAGGCGCTGCTCGAGCACCCGGGCCTCGACGACGTCGCGGTGTACGGCGTGCCGGACGAGCAGTGGGGCCAGCGGGTCTGCGCTGCCTACGTCGGCGGCGCGACGATCGCCGACCTCGACGCCTTCGCACGGGAGCGGCTGGCACCGCCCAAGCGCCCCAAGACCTGGCACCAGCTCGACGACCTGCCCCGCACCCTCACCGGCAAGGTGCTGCGCGCCGAACTGCCCCGTTAGAGGAGTCGCGCCGAAGGCCAGAGCGCGGACAGGTCGAGGTCGGGGAAGCGCAGCTGGACCGCGTCGTACACCGGGGCGAAGTGCCGGGCGATCGTGCGGCGCGTCTCCTCGGGCAGGGTGGCCCCCTCGGCCTTGGGCGAGACGTTGACCTGGCGGTCGACGTCGGGCTCGTGGAAGTCGATGCCGAGCAGTTCGCACAGCGGACGCAGCGTGTCTGCGGAGAAGAGCCGCTCGTAGAAGCCGTAGAAGATCGCCGAGCGTGGGAACGCCTGCTCCAACGCGGCCATCGTGAGGTCGTAGCGGGTGCGGTCGGCGTACATCGGGCGGACGTACATCCGGGAGATCCAGGTCTCCGGGTCCTCGGTGGCCTCGGCACCGCGCCGCCGCACGTCCATCCGGGCCGCCGACCAGACTCGCTCGACCGGGTCGCGCAGGAGGAACGCGGCGACCGGCCGCACGCCGCGGTCCTCGAACCCGGCCCGGATCATGGCCAGGCGCTCGGTCGAGAGCGCGGCATACCCCGGAGTGATGTCGGCGGTGAGCCGGGTCCCGTCCCGCCCGAGCAGCCCGGTGAAGTAGTCGAAGTATCGCTCCGGGTCTCGCAGGAAGGCGGCGCGCTCGCCACCCTGGTTCTCGATCCGCTGGCGCGCGAGACCTCCGGACGGCAGGTCGAGCGCGTCCCAGACGTGGTACTCCTTGCGGAATCCGGGGTCGACCTGAGCCGACGACTCGAGATAGTGGAAGAGCCAGGCGGTGCCGCCCTTCTGGCAGCCGACGCCGAGGAGAAACGTGCCACCCACGCGCACAGGCTACCGGTGAGGAACCCCTGCACAGATGGCCCCAGAGCGCACGGATACCGGAGCCCAGCGCCCTATCGGCCGCGCTGCGGTGACGATCGATTGGGCGACCCGCACACTCGCCTGATGGACCTGATCGACGTCACCACCACGGTGGTCCTGCCCGCGATCTCCCGGACCTTCAAGGCCGGCGAGGTCGCAGAACTGTCGATCGACATGTGCGGGCACGCCGACCCGCGGGTCGCCGTAAGGGTCCGTGCCCTGGGCGGCGTCTTCGAGGCGGTCGCGTTCGCGCCCGGGATCGACCACGCCACCGCGGCCGACTGGTCCGAACAGTTGTCGCGCGGCCTCGAGGACTTCCTCATCCAACGCGCCTTGGCTGAGGACTAGGCGGGGAGCGCCCGCCGCGATCGGACCGCGTCCTCAACTCGGGAGGGAGCGCAGCGACCCGGTCGTTCGCGAGCGGAGCGAGCGCGCCCGGCGAGCGCCAGCGAG
>DOWL01000001.1:23164-27690 GCA_003519585.1 Nocardioides sp.
GCGAGCGTCGCCGCGGACTCGGGGCCGAAACTCGCCGGGGTATCCAACTAAGCGACGCCGGGGCTGAAGGAGCGGCGGTACTGCTGCGGGCTGATGCCCCGGGAGCGGGTGAAGTGGTGCCGGAAGGTCGCTGCGTTGCCGAAGCCGACCTCGGAGGCGATCCACTCGACGGAGCGGTCGGTCTGCTCGAGCAACTCCTCGGCGCGCAGCACCCGCTGCTGGGTCACCCACGAGTGGGGGGTCGCACCGGTCTCGGCGCGGAACCGGCGGGCGAAGGTGCGCGGCGACATCAGCGACTTCCGCGCGAGGGTCTCGACGTCGAGGTCCTCCTCGAGGTGGCCGAGGATCCACGCGAGGAGCGGCCCGAAGGTCTCGCTCTCGCACTCGGGCACGGCCCGCTCGATGAACTGCGCCTGGCCGCCGTCGCGGTGTGGGGGTACGACGATCCGGCGGGCCATCGTGGCCGCCACTCGGGCGCCGTAGAGGTCGCGCACCAGGTGTAGCGAGGCGTCGATGCCGGCGGCCGACCCCGCGCCGGTGAGCACGTTGTCGTCATGGCAGTAGAGGACGTCGGGCTGGACCTTGGCCTCGGGGTACATCGCCTGGAGCTCGTCGGTGTAGCGCCAGTGCGTCGTGCACTCGCGCCCGTCGAGCAGCCCGGCCGCGCCGAGCTCGAAGGCCCCTGAGCAGTGCGCGTAGAGGATCGCCCCCCGATCGGAGGCCGCACGGATCGCGTCGAGCACCGCCGGATCGTGGTCTTTGTAGTCGTGGTGAGGTGAGAGGCAGACCAGGTCGGCGTCGAGGGTCGCCTCCAGGCCGCGCTCGACGTAGAGGTCGTAGTCGGACCGACCGCGCACCCGGCCGGGGCGCGGCGTACAGACCTGGAAGTCGAAGACCGGGGTGGCGTCCTCGGGATGCTCCGGCTCACCCCAGACCTCCACCAGCGAGCCCAGCCCGAACGGCTCGGCGTGGTCCTGGACGATCACGGCGACCTTGTGGACCGGTCGAACGGTCTCGGGCTTGGCCATGCAGCCATGGTGACGCAGAGTTGGCAGAAAATCAACGTAGAGTGGCATTCCTGCCACTCGTGGCAGAATCTTCAAAACAGCATGATTACTGCCATGACCTTCATCATCATCCTTCTGGTGGTCGCCGCGATCCTCGCCGCGTACACCGTTCGCCTCGCGCTCCACGACGGCCAGGGCCCGCAGCGGCCCCCGGTCTCCCACTTCCAGGACCCCGACTTCTTCGCGCCTCACGCGCGGTGAGCGGAGTCAGACCACTCTCACCGACAAAGAGACGAAGACCCGGCAGGCGAGCCTGCCGGGTCTTCGTGTATCTGCAGCGGCCGAGGCCGTGCGGTCAGCGGATCAGGAACCGCCGCCAGTGAGCTTCTCGCGCAGCGCCTGCAGGGCCTCGTCGGAGGCCAGCGACCCGCTGTCGGTCTCGCCCTCGTCGGAGCCACCACCGCTGGAGTACGACGTGGCCTCGCCGGCCTCGACCTCGGCCTTGGCGGCCTCCTCCTGCTGCTTGACGTGCGCCTCCCAGCGGGCGTGCGCCTTGGCGTACTGGTCCTCCCAGATCGCGCGCTGCTCGTCGTAGCCCTCGAGCCACTCGCCGGTCTCGGGGTCGAAGCCCTCGGGGTAGACGTAGTTGCCCTGCTCGTCGTAGGTCGCCGCCATGCCGTAGAGCGTGGGGTCGAACTCCTCGACGTCGGTCGCGGCCGCGGTCTCGTTGGCCTGCTTGAGCGACAGCGAGATCCGGCGCCGCTCGAGGTCGATGTCGATGATCTTGACCATCACGTCGTCGTTGACCTGGACGACCTGCTCGGGGATCTCCACGTGGCGCTCGGCCAGCTCGGAGATGTGCACCAGCCCCTCGATGCCCTCCTCGACCCGGACGAACGAGCCGAACGGCACCAGCTTGGTGACCTTGCCCGGCACGATCTGGCCGATCTGGTGGGTGCGAGCGAAGTGCTGCCAGGGGTCTTCCTGGGTCGCCTTGAGCGAGAGCGAGACCCGCTCGCGGTCCATGTCGACGTCGAGCACCTCGACGGTGACCTCGTCACCGACGGTCACGACCTCCGAGGGGTGGTCGATGTGCTTCCACGACATCTCGGAGACGTGCACCAGGCCGTCGACACCGCCGAGGTCCACGAACGCACCGAAGTTGACGATCGAGGAGACGACGCCCTTGCGGATCTGACCCTTCTGGAGCTGGGTCAAGAAGCCGTGGCGCACCTCGGACTGGGTCTGCTCGAGCCACGCACGGCGCGAGAGGACGACGTTGTTGCGGTTCTTGTCGAGCTCGATGATCTTCGCCTCGAGCGTCTGACCGACGTAGGGCTGCAGGTCGCGCACGCGGCGCATCTCGACCAGGGAGGCGGGCAGGAAGCCGCGCAGACCGATGTCGAGGATGAGACCACCCTTGACGACCTCGATGACGGTGCCCTCCACGACCCCGTCCTCTTCCTTGACCTGCTCGATCGTGCCCCAGGCGCGTTCGTACTGGGCGCGCTTCTTGGACAGGATCAGGCGGCCTTCCTTGTCCTCCTTCTGGAGGACCAGGGCCTCGACCTTGTCGCCGACCTCGACGACCTCGTTGGGGTCGACGTCGTGCTTGATCGACAACTCACGCGAGGGGATGACGCCCTCGGTCTTGTAGCCGATGTCGAGCAGGACCTCGTCGCGGTCGACCTTGACGATCGTGCCGTCGACGATGTCACCGTCGTTGAAGTACTTGATGGTCTCGTCGATCGCGGCGAGGAAGTCGGACTCGGAGCCGATGTCGTTGACCGCGACCTGAGGCGCGTCGCTCTGCCAGTCGTACTGGCCAGTGAGAGGAGAGAGGGTGGACGTCATGAGTGGAGGTGGATTCCTTGGGTGGGCAGATGTCGTGGGCGCGCGCAGGAGTCCGTTTCACTACCGACTGTCGTGCCCGCCCGCTCCCCCGTGCAGTGCTGCTGCGGGAGCCGGCATCAATAGCGAGCCGTCGAGTCCACTCCGTCCGGGACGCAGGCAGACCTCTACGCAATAGAGCAGCCTACGCCGGGCCGGGCTCGGGAGCCAAACGCCCGACCACCCGCCGTCTCGCCCTGGTTACTCACTGGTTACTCGCTGGTTTCCCTCATCCTGGGCCGCCCGCGGCCGATGGCCCCTCGACGGACCAGAAATTCTCGGAAGAGGCACCATGAAGCTCCGCACCGCTCGCCCGACCCGCGACGCTGCCCCACCGGCGCCGCCGGCGCCGCGCGACGTGGAGACGCTCGAGCTCGTCGTGGCCGCGCTCGAGGAGGGCGTGACCGGCGAGGTCGACGCGCACGCGAAGGTCGTGGGCACCCTGGTCTCCGCTCTCGACTTCTCCTACGGCGGGGTCTGGCTGCCCGAGCCGGGCGGTCGGTTCGTGCTGGCGGTCGACTTCGGCGCGCTGGCTCCCAGCCTGGGCGCCACCTGGCCCACCGGCCGCTCGATCGGCGCGGCCGACGGGCTCCTCGGAGAAGCCGTCCGCACCAGCGGGCCGGCCCTCGTCGACGAGGAGACCCACGCCAGCAACTGGCCCCGCTGGCGTCAGGCCAACGCGGCCGGCGCACGGTTCGGCTGCGTGCTGCCGGTGATCGAGAACGGCGAGGTGACCGCGCTCCAGGAGTTCTACTCCACCCATGAGCCGCCGTTCTTCGGCACCCGCAGGTCGAAGTGGGAGGCGATCGTGCGGCTGCTGACCCGGCATCGCCGCAGCGCCCTGCACGAGCTGGCTCGTCAGGAGAGCCTGCACGACCGCGAGGCGGTCACCACCGTGGTGGCCCAGCTCGGCGCGGTCACCAACGAGGCAACGGCGCTGACCACGGCCCTGGAGAGCGTCCGGGAGGCGTTCGGCTACACGTACGGCTCCTTCTGGTCGCTGGACGAGCAGGCCGGCGTGCTGCGGTTCGCCCAGGAGTCGGGCTCGGCCGGCGAGGAGTTCCGCCGGGTCACGAAGTCGGCGTCGTTCGCGCGGGGCGTGGGCCTGTCCGGCCGGGCCTGGGCGGCCGACGAACTGGTCTTTGTGCCGGACCTGGCCGAGATCACCGACTGTGTCCGGGCCCCGGCGGCCCAGCGGGCGGGCGTCCGGTCCGGGGTGTGCTTCCCGATCATCGTAGAGGGCCGGCTCGTGGGCACGATGGACTTCTTCGCCACCGAGCGGATCACGTTCTCGGAGTCGCGCGCCTCGGCGCTCCGCAACGTCCGGCAGCTGGTCTCGCAGCGGCTGGAGACGCTCCGCCGTACGACGGCCGACGCCGACAACGCCCGGCAGCTGCTCGATGCAGTCGCGACCCTCCAGGAGTCCACGACCGAGGCCGGCCGTGTGGCCAGCGAGGCGGTCGCCCGGGCCACGACGATGACCCAGGAGGTCGAGGCGCTCACCGTGGCGTCCACCCAGATCGGCGACGTCATCAAGATCATCACGGGGATCGCCGACCAGACCAAGCTGCTCTCGCTCAATGCCGCGATCGAGGCCGCCCGTGCCGGCGAGGCCGGCAAGGGCTTCGC
>DOWL01000072.1:0-9341 GCA_003519585.1 Nocardioides sp.
GACGAACTTCTCGCCGAGCAGGCTGGTCTGCCGGATCTCGGCGACCGCATTGTCGGGCAGCAACGTGTCCTTGCGCAGTTCGAGCGTCACGTTGGCGTGGTAGCCCTGGAGCTCGATGGTCTTGACCTGTCCGACGCTGACGTCGTTCACCTTGACGGTCGACTTCGGCACCAGGTCGAGGACGTCGGCGAATTGGACGGTCACCTCGATCGGGTGATCGCCGACGTCGGTGCCTCCCGGCAGCGGCAGGGAGTAGACGTCGAAGTCGCAACCGGACAGCACCACGCTCCCGAGCAGGAGGCCGAGAAACAGGCGGAGGCGGCGCGGCCAGGCGGTCACTGGGTTCACGGGGCCACCTCCACGAGGCCACCGAGCGACTGGTCGAAGGGCTGCCCGTACGACGACCCGGTGCCGAAGGGTGCCGAGCGCTTGAGCACCTGGCTGGCCAGGTTGCACAGCTGGCCGCTCTTGTCGGCCTGGCCGAGGAAGCCGCACACGAGGGTGGCCGGGTCGGATCCGATCTGGTTGACCAGCTCGCCGAGGTTGGCGTTGGTGTCGAGGGTGCCGGCCTGGGGGTTGTAGGCGAGCGCCAGGTTGTTGAGTGCGAGCGGGGCGTCGGTGAGCGTCTCGTCCAACGCCTCGCGCTGCTTGACCAGCACCTTGGCCACCCGGTTGATGTGCTGGATGTTCTTGCCGAGGATGTCGCGGTTCTCACGGACGAACGTCGCGACGTCGCCCAGGCCGACTGACAGGTTGTGCAGCGCGGCAGCCAGCTCCTCCTTCTCCCCCGACAGGAGATCGGAGACGCCGGACAGCGCCTGATTGAACTGCCGGACGGTCTGGTCGTTGGTCGCCAGCGTGTTGATGAACCCCTCGAGCTCCCGGGCCGAGCCGAACAGCTCGTCCTTGTTGTCGTCGAGGGTCTGGCTCAAGGCGCTGAAGTCCTCGATCGTCTGGTGGAGCTGGGCGCCCTGGCCTCCGAAGTTGTCGGCGGTCACGTCGAGCAGGTCCGAGAGCGCGCCGTTCTTGTTCGCGCCGTTCGGGCCGAGCGCGACGTTGAGGTCGTCGAGGCTGGAGTAGATCTGGTCGAGCTCGAGAGGCACCGAGGTGTCCTCGGTCCTCAGAGTGGCCCCGTCGGCGAGCGTGGGGCCGCTCTCGTAGACCGGGGTGATCTGCACGTAGCGGTCGCCCACGATCGAGGGCGCGACGATCACCGCCTTGGCGTCGGCGGGCAGGTCGACCTCGGGGTCGTAGTGCATCTCCACGACGACTTCGGTGCCGGAGGGCGTCACCTTGTCGACGCTGCCGATCCCGACGCCGAGCACCTTGACCTCGCTGCCCTCGTAGATCGAGATGGTTCGCGGGAAGTGTGCGGTCAGGGTCTTCTGCTGGTCACCGCCGCGGAACATCGTCCAGCCGGCCGCGGCGACCAGCGCGAGGATCACCAACGGCACGACGAGGCGCTTCGCCGTTCCGAGCCGGCCGCTCATCCGACCCCACCGCCGTTGGCCAGGTCGGGGACCGGGGGCATGTTCTGGATGTAGGTGTCGAACCACGGACCGTTGCCGAGAGTGTTGGCGAAGACGCGGTAGAACGGCGCCATCAGCCGCAGTCCGTTGTCGATGTTGTCCTCGTTCTTGTTGAGGATGCCGACCACGTCGTCGAGCTGGGCCAGCGCGGGACCGAGGTCGGCCCGGCTCTGCTTGACCAGGGCGCTGAGCTCCTTGGACAGCGTGGACGTCGAGACGAGCAGGTCGTGGACGGCGTCGCGCCGCGCGACCAGCGCCCGGAAGAGCGTGTCGGACTGCTTCATCAGGTCGACGATGTCCTCGTCGCGGTCGTTGAGGACGGTCGAGACGCGATGCAGGTTGGTCAGCAGCTCGCCGATCCGCTCGTTCTTCGCCGCGATGTCGGCCGAGAGCCGGGAGACCCCGGACAGCGCGGCCCGGAACTCCTCCGGGGTGTTGCGGGTCAGGTCGGCCAGCGTGGTCAGCGACGTGGCCAGTTGGTCGGTGTCGATCTTGTCGGCGGTGTCGGCGAGTCCCGAGAAGGCCTCGACCACGTCGTACGGCGAGCTGGTGCGCTCGACGGGGATCTCGGACCCGGCCGCAAGTTGGCCGGAGCCCGCCGGCTGGAGCGCGAGGTACATCGCGCCGAGGAGGGTGTTCACCCGGATCGACGCAGCGGTCTCCTTGCCGAACTCCGAGTCGGTCTTGACCCGGAAGGTGACCTGGACGTGGTCGCCGTCGAGCTCGATCGACTCGACCTTGCCGACCCGCACCCCGGCGATCCGCACCGGGTCGTCGGGCTTGAGCCCGCCGGCCTCGCTGAACGCCGCGGTGTAGGTGTCGCCGCCGCCGATCAACGGCAGGTCCTGGGCCCGGAAGGCGGCCAGGATGGTGACCGCGATGACGGCGAGGCTGATCGCTCCGATCACCACGGGGTTGCGCTCGCGGAAGGGTTTCATCCGAGATCACACCTCTCGGAGCCGGTGTTGTACTGCACCGGGACGGTCAGCCCGGGCAGCTTGACCTTGCCCTGGAACTGGCAGAGGTAGAAGTTGAACCACGAGCCGTAGATCGCGGTCCGGCCGACCTTCTCGAGCTTGATCGGCATCACCTGCAGGGCGCGGTCGAGCTCGCTGCGGTTGCGCTGAATGTTGGCGGTCACCTGGCGCAGTTCCGCGAGGTCGTCGACGAGCGGCGACCGGACGCCCTTGACCAGCGACGCGGTCTCGACCGAGAGCTGCGAGATCTGGTCGAGCGAGCCGAGGATCGCCTCGCGATCGGAGTTGAGCCCGGAGACGAAGGTGCGGTACGTCGTGATCAGCTGGTTGAGCTGGGTGTCGCGGTCGGCGACGTGGTCGAGCACCTCACTGAGATTGTCGACGAGAGCTGAGATCACCTGGTCGCGGTCGGCCAGGGTCTTGGTCACCGAGGCGGTGTGGCCCAACAGGCTCTCGAGCGTGCCGCCCTCACCCTGGAAGACCTGGACGATCTCGTAGGACAGCTGGTTGATGTCGGTCGGGCTGAGCGCCTGGAAGAGCGGCTTGAACCCGTTGAACAGCACGGTGAGGTCGAGGGCCGGGGCGGTGTGCGACATCGGGATGGTAGCCCCGTCGGCGAGCCTGCTGGTGGCCCCGACTTCCTGGGTGAGTGCGACGTACCGCTGCCCGACCAGGTTGCGGTACTTGATCGTCGCGTGGGTCGCCCCGGTCACCCGGGTGGCGTCGTCGACGGAGAAGGTGACCAGCGCTCGGGTGCGGTCGGTGACCGCGACATCGTCGACGGTGCCGACCTTCACGCCCGCCACGCGGATGTCGTCGCCCTTGACCAGTCCGGTCGCGTCGGTGAAGACCGCCTTGTACTCGCGAGCGCTGGAGAAGGACAGGTTGCCGATGGTCACCGCCAGGATGCCGGTGGCCAGCGTGGTGACCACGATGAAGATCAGCAGCTTGGTGAGGTCACCCGCCGTCCGCTTGTCCAGGAACTTCACGGCATGCCACCCCCCGACGAGGTGCTGTCGCCGTAGGACACCGTGGCGCCGCGCACGACCGGACCGAGCAGCAGGCCGCCGAGATCGGGCACCCGGTCGGCGCTGGTGCCGAGCGCCGGGGCCAGCAGTTCGGAGATCAGACCCGACTCCTCGGGCGAGCCGGCGTAGCCGCTGAGCCGGCCGTCGGCGCCGTCGTACGACGCGGCGGCGCGCGAGGTGCCCTTGCCGAGCGGCGAGTCGACACCGTCGTCGAAGTCGGGCTGCCTGCTGACGGGGTTGTCCTGGGTCCAGGGCGGGTTGGGGAGGTGCAGGCAGGCAGGACCGCGATCCTCGCCGAGGCGCGGCTGGTCGTCGGCGGTGTACGCGCGCGGCTGGTTGGGCAGCGTCTCCAGGACGATGTGGAGGGTGAAGCCGCGAAACGCCTCGGCCTGCCGCGCGCCGGCATTGACGACGCCGCCGAGCAGGCACGGGAACTCGGTCGAATAGCGAGCCAGCACCCGCAGCTGCGCCTGGCTGACCTCGCCGAGCCGGATCAGGTTGTCGCCGTTGTCGTCGAGGAAGGTCTGCGCGGTGCCGGAGAACGCGGTGACGTCATCGAGCAGCGCGTGCAGCCGCTCCTCGCGGGTCTCCAGGGTGCCGGTCGTCGTCACGGTGTTGTGCAGGATGTCGCCGACCTGCGGCAGCACGTCGGCGTACGTGTCGGAGACCTGCGCGGTGAGGCGGAGATCCTCGACCAGGGCCGGCAGCTCGGGGTTGAGCCGTCGGAGGTAGCCGTCGAGGATCTCGAGGTTCTGGCCGAGCTGGTCACCGCGGCCCTCGAGCGCGGTGGCCAGCGCGTTGAGCGTCATGTTGAGCTGGGCCGGCTGGACGGCGCGCAGCAGCGGGTAGAGATCGGACAGCACCTGCTCGACCTCGGTCGCCACGTGGGTGCGCTCGATCGTCGCGCCGGCCCGGATCGGGCTGGTCGACGGATCGTCCGGCACGATCAACGAGACGTACTTCTCGCCGAAGAGCGTCTTCGGCACGATCGAGGCGGTGACGTTCGCGGGGATCGTGTCGAGCTGGCTCGGGTAGATCCCGAGCGTGAGCTCGGCGCCCTCGGCGTTCGCGTCCATGGCGAGGACTTCGCCGACCAGCACGCCGCGGATCTTCACGTCGGCCCGCGCTGGCAACTGCAGCCCGATCTTGGAGGTCTCGACGGTGACCTCGTCGTAGTCGGCGAACTTCTTGCTGAACGTCGCATAGGTGAGGTAGACGGCGAGCACCACGAGTGCCAGGAACACGACGCCCAGCAGCTTGGCCTGACGGGTGAGGCCCGAGATGAGAGAGGTCATCCGGCCAACCTCACCGTCGTGGTGGCGCCCCAGATCGCCATCGAGAGCAGCAGGTCGAGCACGTTGATCGCCACGATGCTGGTGCGGACCGCACGACCGACGGCGACGCCCACCCCGGCCGGACCGCCACTCGCGTTGTAGCCGTAGTAGCAGTGGATGAGGATCACCACGACCGCGAAGACCAGCACCTTCCCGAAGGACCACAGCACGTCACCGGGTGGCAGGAACTGGTTGAAGTAGTGGTCGTAGGTGCCGGCGCTCTGGCCGAAGAACCCGGTGACCACGAGCCGGGTCGCGAAGTACGACGAGAGCAGACCCACGACGTACAGCGGGATGATCGCGATCAGCCCGCCGATGATGCGGGTGGTGACGAGGAACGGTAGTGAGGGGATCGCCATCACCTCGAGGGCGTCGACCTCCTCAGAGATGCGCATCGCACCGAGCTGGGCGGTGAAACCGCACCCGACCGTGGCCGCGAGCGCAATGGACGCGACCAGCGGCGCGATCTCGCGGGTGTTGAAGTACGCCGAGACGAACCCCGAGAACGCCGCGGTCCCGATCTGGTTGAGGGCGGCGTAGCCCTGGAGGCCGACCTCGGTGCCGGTGAAGAAGCACATGGCGACGATGACGCCGACGGTGCCACCGATCACGGCCAACGCGCCCGACCCGAGAGTGGTCTCGGCGAGGATCCGGAGGATCTCCTTCCGGTAGCGGGTGAGCGTCCGCGGGGTCCACGCGAGCGCGCGGATGTAGAAGCCCAGCTGGCCGCCGAGCTGGTCGAGGAAGCCGGCCGGCCGCTCGTAGATCGCCTTGAGGTTCGCCATCTCAACCCGTCTTGGGTGGGACGAGCTGGAAGTAGATCGCGCTCATCACGAAGTTGACGACGAACAGGAGCATGAAGGTGATGACGACGGACTCGTTGACCGCATCGCCGACGCCCTTCGGGCCACCGGCGGCGTTCATCCCCTTGTAGCAGGCCACGACCGCGGCGATCAGGCCGAAGATCAGCGCCTTGGCCATGCCCTGCCACAGGTCCGGTAGCTGCGCGAGCGCGGTGAAGCTCGCGAGATAAGCGCCGGGTGTGCCGTCCTGGAGGACGACGTTGAAGACGTAGCCGCCGGCGACGCCGACCACCGAGACCAGGCCGTTGAGGAAGACCGACACCAGCATGCAGGCGAGCACCCGCGGCACCACGAGCCGCTGGATCGGGTCGATGCCGAGCACCATCATCGCGTCGAGCTCCTCGCGGATCTTCCGGGCGCCGAGGTCGGCGGCGATCGCCGAGCCGCCCGCGCCGGCGATCAGCAGCGAGGTCGCGATCGGGCCGGCCTCGCGCACCACCGCCAGCACCGCCGCCGAGCCGGTGAACGACTGCGCGCCGAACTGCTTGATCAGCCCGCCGACCTGGAGCGCGATGACCGCGCCGAAGGGGATGGCGACCAGCGCCGTGGGGATGATCGTCACCGAGGCGATGAACCAGGCCTGCTGGATGAACTCCCGGGTCTGGAAGGGACGCCGGAACAGCCCTCGCCCGACGTCGAGCCCGAAGGCGAACAGCTTGCCTGCGGTCCCGACCGGCGCGAGGACCCGCGTGGCGGTCGTGGATGCCATCTGTGTCAGCCCGACCTACCGACCACCGGTGGCCATGGACATGTTCTCGGCGAACGACCCCGGCGGCGGTGTCACGCCGTTCTCCTGACACCAGGCGCCGGGCTCGCGCTGGCTGCGTCGCGCGATGCCGTTGGAGGGTTCGAGCTGGAGCGGGATGGGCGGCAGCGGTGGCATCTCCTGGCCGCGCTCGGCCTCGAGCTCGTCGGCGTCCTTCTCCTCCGACATCCCGATCGGGCCGACCCGCTGGGCGTTGAGGAACTGCCGCACCACCGGCTCCTCCGAGGACAGCAGCATCTCGCGCGGGCCGAACATCGCGAGGTGGCGGTGGTAGAGCAGCCCAATGTTGTCGGGGACCGTCCGGGCGGTGTTGATGTCGTGGGTGACGATCAGGAAGGTCGCGTCGATCTGGGCGTTGAGATCGACGATCAGCTGGTTGAGGAACGCCGTACGCACCGGGTCGAGGCCGGAGTCGGGCTCGTCGAAGAGGACGATCTCGGGGTCGAGCACCAGCGCGCGGGCCAGGCCGGCGCGCTTGCGCATCCCGCCGGAGATCTCGCCCGGGAGCTTGTCCTCGGCGCCGAGGAGGCCGACCAGGTCCATCTTCGACATGACGATGCCGCGGATCTCGGACTCGGACTTCTTGGTGTGCTCGCGCAGCGGGAAGGCGACGTTGTCGTAGAGGTTCATCGAGCCGAACATCGCGCCGTCCTGGAACAGCACGCCGAACAGCTTGCGGATCTCGTAGAGCTCCTTCTCCGAGCAGCTCGCGATATCGGTGCCTTCGATGACCACGGAGCCCCGGTCGGGCTTGAGCAGCCCGATCAGGGTCTTGAGCAGCACGGACTTGCCGGTGCCGGACGGGCCGAGCATCACCGAGACCTCGCCGGCCGGCACGGTCAGGGTGACATCACCCCAGATCAGCTGCTTGCCGAAGGACTTCGACAGCCCCTCGATCCTGATCTCCACACCCATCTGTTGCACTCCCATCGACCGAGGCAGGCGCGCCGCGGTCCCCTCCGGCGGGCGGGTGGTACCCGGCCCGCACTGATGAGTAACAACGGCGGGGAGGCGGTGAGGTTACGGAGGGGGATGTTGGCGAAATGCGCTGCGGCGGCCGCCCCCATGAGCTGGGGACGGCCGCCGCGGCGGTCGTGCATCAGGCAGCTGAGCTGCCTGGAGTCACACGTGGTTCAAAGAAGCGTCACTTGACGGTGACGGTGGCGCCGGCGCCCTCCAGGGCCTCCTTGGC
Organism: Nocardioides sp.; assembly: GCA_003519585.1. Lineage (GTDB taxonomy): Bacteria > Actinomycetota > Actinomycetes > Propionibacteriales > Nocardioidaceae > Nocardioides. Next base: position 7,690 of record DOWL01000072.1, read on the forward strand.
CTTGTCGGCGGCAGCCTTGTCCACGCCCTCGAGGACGGGCTTCGGCGCGGCCTCGACGAGGTCCTTGGCCTCCTTCAGACCGAGGGAGGTCAGGGCGCGCACCTCCTTGATGACGTTGATCTTCTTGTCGCCGGCGGCCTCGAGGACCACGTCGAACTGGTCCTGGTCGGCAGCGTCGTCGCCGGCGGCGGCAGCAGCGCCACCACCCGCGGCGGGGGCGGCGGCCACGGCGACCGGGGCAGCGGCGGTGACGCCGAAGGTCTCCTCGAACTGCTTCACGAACTCGGACAGCTCGATCAGCGTCATCTCCTTGAACGCGTCGAGCAGCTCGTCGGTGCTGAGCTTCGCCATGGTGGCGGTTCCTTCCGTTTGGTGACCCGCGGCGTACGCCGCGAGTCGGGTTCTCTAGGTGGTGGTCAGCCCTGGTCAGGCTTCGTCGGTCGCCTCAGCGGCCTCGGTGGCCTCCGCGGTCGGCTCCTCGACAGCAGCGTCCTCGGTGGACGCATCCTCGGTGGCGACCTCGGCGGCCGGCTCCTCGGTGCTGTCTGCGGTGCTCTCCTCGGTGGTCTCCTCGGCCGCGGGAGCGGCCTCCTCTGCGGCGGGCTCAGCCGGAGCGGCAGCACCGGCTCCACCAGCGAGGATCGAGGGGTCCTGCTCGGCCTTGGCCTGCAGCGCACCCGCGAGACGGGCGGCTTGGGCGATCGGCGCGTTGAGCAGGTAGACGGCCTGGCTGAGCGAGGCGAGCATCGCGCCCGCGAGCTTGCCCAGCAGCACCTCGCGCGACTCGAGGTCGGCGAGCTTCGCGACCTCCTTCGCGTCGATGGCCTTGCCGTCGAGGTAGCCGCCCTTGATGATCAGGGCGGGGTGGGCCTTGGCGAAGTCACGCAACCCCTTGGCGGCCTCCACGACGTCCCCGTTGAGGAACGCGATCGCGGTGGGACCGACGAGGAGCTCGTCGAAGCCGGAGATGCCCGCCTCTTGGGCGGCCAGCTTCGCCAGCGTGTTCTTGACCACGGCGTAGTCGGCGTGCTCGCCGAGGGAGCGGCGCAGGTCCTGCAGCTCCTTGACGGTGAGTCCGCGGTACTCGGTCAGCACAGCGCCGGCGGCATCGTTGAACGAGTCGACGATCTCCGCGACGGCGGCCTGCTTGTCTGCCCGCGCCATCGGTCTCCTTCTCTCATGGATTGAGACCGGCCCCGCAGAAAGACGAACGCCCCGAGCGCAGGCTCAGGGCGTGGATAGATCCGGAGGATCCTCTGCTCTGTCCCCTGCGCAGGCCGTCCGCATCGCTGCGGAACCTTCGGTCCGGCTGCTTGCGCACCCGGGTGACCGGCGGTCTCTGGTTACGGCGTCAAGAGTACGGGCGCCGCGCGCGATGAGCCAAATCGCAGCCCCGCACATCGAGCTTGTCGAGATGACCGCGGGTCGGCACCCAGCTCACCCTGCGGCGGTCTCGACAAGCTCGACCAGCGGTGGCCCGATCCCAGCGCGGCTTCTCCAGCCGCCGACGTACGTCGCTGCGAAGGTGTCGCGCACGCCATTGGCGGCGCGCGTGGCTACGACGCTGATTTACGCGACGCGCCGTCCGGGAGTGGTTCGCGAGCGGAGCGAGCGCGCCTCGTGATCGGCCCCATGGCCATGGCGACTGCGAA
>DOWL01000072.1:9506-11601 GCA_003519585.1 Nocardioides sp.
CTCGGGGCCGAGACTCACGAGGGTCAACTATTCAGCAGTGTCCTCGACAGCGACGTTCTTGGTGCGGTTGGGGTCGACCTGGACACCGGGGCCCATGGTCGTGGAGACCGTCACCTTCTTGATGTAGCGGCCCTTGGAGCTGGCCGGCTTGAGCCGGAGCACCTCCTCGAGCGCCGCGGCGTAGTTCTCGGCCAGCGCCACCTCGGAGAAGGAGGCCTTCCCGATGATGAAGTGCAGGTTGGCGTGCCGGTCGACGCGGAACTCGATCTTGCCGCCCTTGATGTCCGTCACGGCCTTGGCCGGGTCGGGGGTCACGGTGCCGGTCTTGGGGTTCGGCATCAGGCCGCGGGGACCGAGCACCCGGCCGAGGCGGCCGACCTTGCCCATCATGTCCGGGGTCGCGACCACAGCGTCGAACTCGAGCCAGCCGCCGTTGACCTTCTCGATCAACTCGTCGCCACCGACGACGTCGGCGCCCGCCTCACGGGCAGCCTCGGCCTTGTCGGCGTTGGCGAAGACCAGGACGCGAGCGGTCTTGCCGGTGCCGTGCGGGAGGTTGACGGTGCCGCGCACCATCTGGTCGGCCTTACGGGGGTCGACCCCGAGCCGCATCACGACGTCGACGGTCTCGTCGAACTTCTTCTTGCTGGAGGTCTTGGCGATCTTGATCGCCGCGAGCGGGGCGTAGAGCTCGTCCTTGTCGAACGTCTCGGCCGCCGCGCGGTAGGTCTTGCTGCGCTGCATGTCAGTTCCCCTCCGTGGTGACGCCCATCGAGCGGGCGGTGCCCTCCACGATCTTCATCGCGGCGTCGATGTCGTTGGCGTTGAGGTCGGGGAGCTTGGTCGCGGCGATCTCGCGCACCTGGTCCTTGGTCAGCTTGCCGACCTTCTCCTTGTGCGGCACGCCCGAGCCCTTGCTCAGCCCGGCGGCCTTCTTGATCAGCTCGGCGGCTGGCGGGGTCTTGGTGATGAAGGTGAACGAACGGTCCTCGTAGATCGTGATCTCGACCGGAACGACGTTCCCGCGCATGGACTCGGTCTGGGCGTTGTAGGCCTTGCAGAAGTCCATGATGTTGACGCCGTGCGGACCGAGGGCGGTACCGACCGGCGGGGCCGGGGTCGCGCCGCCGGCCTGGAGCTGCACCTTGACCAGTGCAGCGATCTTCTTCTTGGGAGGCATCTGCCTTCTCTTTCCTTCGTGTGGTCATGACGAGCGCTCGTACGTCGCTCTGCCACTTCTTGTGTTGTCCCGGCTCACCGGGGGTGTTGAGTTCCAGCCGACCTTGCGGGGTGTTTCGACATCGTCACTCGGCTCCTCGCAAGCTCGGATCCGAGTCGACGCTGCTCAACCCAAAAAGTCATTGACCGGACGTCGCAAGCTCCGTCCGCTCAAACTTTTTGAATTTGCGAGAAGCTGAGTTCGACCGGGGTCTCCCGGCCGAAGATCTCGACCAGCGCCTTGACGCGCTGGGACTCGGGGTTGATCTCGGTGATCGTCGCGTGCAGCGTGGCGAACGGACCGTCGACCACCATGACGCTGTCCTGGACGTCGAAGTCGGCCACCTCGACCGGCTTCTTCGTCGCCGTCGCGGTGCCGGGCGCGGCAGTGCCGGCGGCGACCGCCTCGGCCTCGGCGCGGGCGACCACGGCCGGGGCCAGCATGTTCTCGACCTCGGTCATGCTCAGCGGCACCGGCTGGTGGCTGTGCCCGACGAAGCCGGTCACCGACGGGGTGTGCCGCACCGCGGCCCACGACTCGTCGGTGAGGTCCATGCGGACCAGGACGTAGCCGGGCAGGACGGTCCGTTTGACCATCTTGCGCTGGCCGTTCTTGATCTCGGCGACCTCTTCGGTGGGGACCACGATCTCGTGGATGTAGTCCTCCATGTTCAAGGAGATGATGCGGTTCTCGAGGTTCGACTTCACCCGGTTCTCCATGCCGGAGTAGGTGTGGACCACGAACCAGTCGCCGGGCTTGGCCCACAGCTCGCGGCGGAACGCCTCGAGGGGGTCGGAGGCGTCGGCCTCGTCGCTCTCCTCCGAGTCGTCGGCCTCGTCGAAGTCCGGACCCTCGTCGCCCTCGGCCTCGGCCAGG
>DOWL01000072.1:11682-12333 GCA_003519585.1 Nocardioides sp.
TCGTCGCCCTCGGCCTCGGCCAGGTCGATCGAGGTGGCACCGAGGTCATCGGTGTCGTCGAGACCCATCTCGTCGTCGGAGTCCTCGTCGGTGAACTCGGCGTCGAGTCGCGCGTCGTCCTCGACGTCCGGCCCGTCGTTGGGCTCGCCGTACTGGTCCTCGAGCTCGGGGTCGGGGCTCTGGCCGGGCTCGAGGCCCTCCTCGCCGGTCGGCTCGTCGTACTGCTCGGACACGTGGTGCTCCATCACTGTTTGCTGGGGTTGGCTCGCGGGCCGCGGTCGATGGCCGGTGCTGCCGGCTGCGGGCGGGCTAGTGGTGACTAACCGGCGTCGGGGCCGTCGAAGATCTCGAAGGCGAGCTTGCCGAACCCGAGATCGAGCAGCGACACGATCGCCATCATGATCAGCACGAAGACCATCACCACGATGAAGTAGGTGACGAGCTGGTCGCGAGTCGGCCAGACCACCTTGCGGAGTTCGGCCACGACCTGCCGGTAGAAGGTGGGGATGCTCGTGCGCTTGTCGGACCCGCGCTCGCGCGGTCCGCGAACCGCCTTGCTGTCCGTCACGCTGCTCGCCTCGATCCTCGTCTGTCGTGGTAGGTGCTTGCCTTGCAGGGCACGAGGGACTTGAACCCCCAACCTTCGGTTTT
>DOWL01000072.1:12461-17812 GCA_003519585.1 Nocardioides sp.
GAACCCCCAACCTTCGGTTGTGGAGACCGATGCTCTGCCAGTTGAGCTAGTGCCCTAAGTGGTTGGGTCCCGAAACATCTGCCAGGGCATGGCAAAGCCTGTGGGAAACCACCAAACGGGGAGTCTACGGTGCTTGCCCGACCCGAGTCGAACTCGCACCCGTCTGGGACCTCGACTCCCGTCCTCTGGGAGCATGGGCCCGTGACCTCGCAGAGCCTAGAACGCACGCCCCTAGCCGTTCGTTCCCCCGAGGAGCTCTCCGAGTTCCTCGCGCAGGAGCGGGCCGCGTACGCCGAGCTCCAGGGCCGGGGGCTCAAGCTCGATCTGACCCGTGGCAAGCCCGCCTCCGCCCAGCTCGACCTCTCCGACGCGCTGCTCGGCCTGCCCCACGGCACCACCGACCAGGCCGGCGTCGACACCCGCAACTACGGCGGCCTCGAGGGCATCGCCGAGCTGCGGGCCATGTTCGCCGACCTGCTGTGGGTCGAGCCCGAACAGGTGGTCGCCGGTGGCAACTCCAGCCTGGTGATGATGCGTGAGGTGCTCACCGACCTGTGGCTCAAGGGCGGCGTCGACAGCGAGCGCCCCTGGGGCCAGGAGGAGAAGGTCCGCTTCATCTGCCCGGTCCCCGGCTATGACCGGCACTTCACGCTGCTGGAGTGGTTCGGCATCGAGATGGTGACCGTCCCGATGAACGATGACGGCCCCGACCCCGACGCGGTGGCCGAGCTCGCCGCCAAGGACCCGTCGGTGAAGGGCATCTGGGTGGTGCCGACGTACGCCAACCCGAGCGGCTCGATCTGCAGCCAGGAGGTGGCCGAGCGACTGGCCTCGATGGCCACCGCGGCGCCGGACTTCAAGATCTTCTGGGACAACGCCTACGCGTTCCACCACCTGACCGAAGCCGAGGCCAAGAGCGCCGACATCCTCTCGCTCGCCTCCGCGGCGGGGCACCCGCACCGACCGATCATGTTCGCCTCGACGTCCAAGATCACCTACGCCGGCGCGGGCGTGGCGTTCCTGGCGGGCTCGGTCGAGACCGTGACGTGGTACACCGGCCATCTCGGCAAGGGTGCCATCGGTCCCGACAAGCTCAACCAGTTGCGGCACGCGCAGTTCTTCGGCTCGCCGCAGGGTGTCCGCGACCACATGAAGCGGCACGCCGAGATCATCGCGCCCAAGTTCGAGTCGGTGCTGGACGTCCTCGGCGAGCAGCTCGGCGGCCTCGACATCGCCCGGTGGACCGAGCCGACCGGCGGCTACTTCATCAGCCTCGACGTCCTGGACGGCACGGCGGCGCGGGTGATCGAGCTGGCCAAGGGCGCCGGCGTGGCCCTGACCCAGGCGGGGTCGTCGTTCCCGTACGGCGCCGACCCGCACGATCGCAACATCCGCCTCGCGCCCACGTTCCCCGAGCCGGCCGAGGTGGAGCTGGCGACCCGGGTGGTCGCGACCTGCGCCCGGCTGGCCGCCGCGGAGAAGTTGACTGGAGAGAAGCCGGCCGGGGAGCAGCTGGTTGGGTAGCAGCCGCTCCCTCCGCGAACTCCCGAAGGCGCACCTGCACCTGCACTTCACGGGCTCCATGCGGCATGCCACCCTGCTCGAGCTGGCCGAGCGCGACGGCATCCGGCTGCCCGACCAGCTGGTCTCCCAGTGGCCTCCGCAGCTCTCGGCGGCCGACGAGAAGGGTTGGTTCCGGTTCCAGCGGCTCTACGACGTCGCCCGATCGGTGCTCCGCACCGAGGACGACGTCCGACGGCTGGTGCGCGAGGCCGCCGAGGACGACGTCGCGGACGGCGGAGGCTGGCTGGAGATCCAGGTCGACCCGAGCGGGTACGCCGCCCGGTTCGGCGGGATCACCGCCTTCACCGACCTGGTGCTCGACGCGGTGGCAGCGGCCTCGCGCGAGACCGGGCTGGGCATGGCGGTCGTCATCGCCGCCAACCGCACCCGGCACCCGCTGGACGCGCGCACCCTGGCCCGGCTCGCGGCGCAGTACGCCGGCCGTGGCGTGGTCGGGTTCGGCCTGTCCAACGACGAGCGCCGCGGGATGACCGCCGCCTTCGCGAGCGCCTTCCGGATCGCCGAGCGAGCCGGACTTCGACTGGTGCCGCACGGCGGCGAGCTGCTCGGGCCGGCGCACATCACCCAATGCCTCGACGCCCTGCATGCGGGGCGGCTCGGACACGGGGTCCGCTCGGCCGAGGACCCCGCCCTCCTCGAGCGGATCGTGCGCGACGGCGTCGCGTTGGAGGTCTGCCCGGTCTCCAACGTGGCGCTCGGCGTCTACTCCGACCTCACCTCCGTGCCCCTCCCCACCCTCCTCGAGGCCGGCGCCACCGTGGCGCTCGGGGCCGACGACCCGCTGCTCTTCGGCTCCCGGCTGCTCGGCCAGTACGCCGCGATGCGCGCGGCCCACGAGCTCGACGACACCCAGCTCGCCGAGCTGGCCCGGATGTCGGTGCGCGCGTCCGCCGCGCCCTCCGACGTACGCCAGCGGCTGCTGACCGGCATCGAGACGTGGCTCTCGTGACGTCGTGCTGGGACCGGCCTGGCATCCTCTGAGCTGTGACCGAGCCCGAGGAGACCGCTCCGATCACACCGCTCCCGACCCCGGTCGCCCCGGTCGCGCCACCCACAACGCCGTACAGCGCTCCGACGCCGGCTCCCCAGTGGCAGCAACCCAGTCAGCAGCCGTGGCAGCAGTCGTGGCAGCCCGCGCCGGCGTACGCCATGACCTACGCCCCGACGCTGTCCCATACGGGCGCGACCGCATCGCTGGTGCTCGGCATCATCTCGGTCATCGCGATCACCGCCGCCCCGTTCACCTGCCTGGTCACGTTGCCGGGCGTGCTGTGCGCGCCGTTCGCGTGGGTCGTCGGGGCGCGGGCGCGGCGCGAGATCCGGCGGTTCCCGGGGACCTACCGCAACCCGGGCGCCGCCCAGGCGGGGATGTGGATGGGCATCGTCACCACACTCCTTGGCGCGCTGATGATCGCCGGCGTGGCCGCCCTGATCGCGACGTTCAACAGCACGAGTTTCTAGGGCCGCAGGCGGAACCGGGGCCTCGGATTTCGGTAGACAGTCGACCAAAATCCGAGCCGACTCGGCACCATTCGTCTATCTGCCGAGCATCGTCGGCACCAGCTGCCGGCAACGGTGCACAGTCGGCTTCGGCGACCCGCGGCGGTCGCTCAGAGCTCGCAGCCGACCAGCACCGGCTCGTTGACCAACGAGATGCCGTACGCCGCCTCGACGCCGTCTCGGACCTCGCGCGCCAGGGCCAGCAGCTGGTCCGTGGTGGCGCCACCGCGGTTGGTGAGGGCCAGGGTGTGCTTGGTCGACAGCGAGACGGGACCATTGCCGTACCCCTTCGCGAACCCCGCGTGCTCGATCAGCCATGCGGCGCTGGTCTTGACCAGCCCGTCGGCGGCGGGCCAGGCCGGTGCGCCGTCGGGCACGCGGGCCGGCTCGACGACCGGGTTGGTGAAGAACGAGCCGGCGCTCCACGTGTCGTGGTCGGCGGGATCGAGCACCATCCCCTTGGCCCGGCGCAACCCCAGGACGGCCTCCCGCACGTCGGCCAGCGGCGCCCGGCCACCGACCTCAACGCCGAGCGTCCGTGCCAGTTCGGCGTAGGTCACCGGGGCGCCGAGCGCCCCCTGGCGGAGCTGGAAGGTCACGTCGAGGACGACGTGCCGGTCGGGGTCGTGCTTGAACCGCGAAGTGCGGTAGCCGAAGCCGCAGTCGGCGGCGGCGAAGGTGCGCACGCCCCGGAGCACCCGGTCGTAGACCCGGACCCGGGCGATCGTCTGCGCGACCTCCTGGCCGTAGGCGCCGACGTTCTGGATCGGGGTGGCGCCGACCCGACCAGGGATGCCGGCCAGTGCCTCGACGCCGACCCAGCCGCTGCCGACGGCCCGCGCGACGAAGGCATCCCACTCCTCCCCTGCCGCGACCGTCGCCAGGACGCCTCCGCAGGTGGGGTCATCGCCCTCGACATCCTCGCGTACGCCGCTGGTGGCGATCTCGACGACCGTCCCGTCGAAACCTTCGTCGGCGACCACGAGGTTGCTGCCGCCCCCGAGCACCAGCACCGGTCCCTCGGTGGCGGCCAGGGCGTCGATCAGCCCCTGCTCGGAGGTCGCGCGCAGCCAGGCGCGGGCCCGGCCCCCGAGCCGGAGCGTGGTGTGCTCGGCGAGCCGCTCAGTCATCGGCGCGGACGACGGCCTTGGGCATCCCGAGGACCTTCTGTCCGCCCGAGGTCACCGTCAGCGCGATCGTCGTCAGGCCGTCGACCGGCTCCTTGGCCTCGCCGGCCACCTCGACCTCGACGGCGCCTTCGGCAGGTACGACGACCGGCGCGGTGAACTTGCAGCCGATCGAGATCAACTCGGCGCCGGGGAACCAGTCCGCGACCGCCCGCGCCGCGAGCGCCATGGTGTACATGCCGTGGGCGATGACGCCGGGCAGCCCCACGCTGCGGGCCACCTGCTCGTCCTGGTGGATCGGGTTGTGATCACCGCTCGCCTCGGCGTACGCGACCAGGTCGGCGCGGGTGATCGAGAAGGTCCTGGTGTCGAGGCTGGCCCTGTTCGTCATGGGGCGTCGGCCCCCCGGTGCACGAGGGTGGCGCTGGTCGCGCACACCAGCGCGCCGTCGGCGTCGGTGACCTCGCTCGTCGTGCCGATGATGTCGTTGCCGCCGATCTGGCGGAGGCTGGCCACGGTCAGCGTCGCCGTGAGCACGTCGCCGGGCACGACCGGGCGCTCGTAGCTGAACCGTTGCTCGCCGTGGACGATGCGGAACAGGTCCAGCGCCTCGGCCTCGAGGAAGGCGTTCATCGCCTCGAAGGCCAGCACGATCGGGAACGTCGCCGGTGCCGGGCCGCCGGCGTACGAGCCGCCGGTGGAGGTCGCGAAGGCCCGGACCCGGTCCTCGGTCACCTCGAAGGCCGCCGTGGGCGGGAAGGACCGGCCGACGAGCGAGGAGTCGACTGGCATGGCTCCAACATAGAGGGAGCCCCGCCGGACGGGTCCGGTCGGGGCTCTCGCTGTGGGTCGCTCGTTCAGCGGGTCTCGCGGTGCAGCGTGTGCTTGCGGTCGCGAGGGCAGAACTTCTTCATCTCGAGCCGGTCGGGGTTGTTGCGCCGGTTCTTCTTGGTGATGTAGTTGCGCTCCTTGCACTCGACACACGCGAGCGTGATCTTGGGGCGAACGTCGGAGCTCTTGCTGGCCACGGTCAGTCCTCTGGGTCTTGGTACGTCGTCTGTTGCGCTGTAGCGGGGGCGGGATTCGAACCCGCGACACCACGATTATGAGCCGTGTGCTCTAACCACCTGAGCTACCCCG
>DOWL01000051.1:0-1729 GCA_003519585.1 Nocardioides sp.
CCTCGTTTTCGAGCGTCGTCGACACCTCGTGTTCTGTCGGGCGGCCCCGGCGCTGTGACTTCGCGTGCCGACGCGAAGCCGAGGTACCGAGCTGCGATTGGGCTATGAGTGGCCTTGACGCGGGAGCACGAACGAGGTGATGTGCGACCGTGCTCCGGGGGAGTCTTTCGGTGGCACCCCAATGGGGGTGCCGTCAATTGCTCGTTCTCAAAGCGGCCGCCTGTTGGACCGCTTGGTCGAAAGCTGTGGGGTCGAAGTAGACGTGTTCGGTCATGACTCTGCCGTCCGCGATCGTGTCCACGAGGGTCGCGTGCCAGCGGACGGGCAAACCGCCGTCAGGAGCGCCAGGCCCTACGTACTGCGCTTGACAGAGCAGTTCTCCGACGACGTTGTTGGCGTTGGCGACCAGCGTCACGAACTCCACCTCGACCTGACCGTCGGCGAAGAGGGAGTTGTAGCTCTTAACGTGTTCTCGGAAGGCTGGCTTGCCCACCACCGGTCTATCGGGGAAGGGCATGTCGGTATAGACCATGTCGTCTGCAAAGCAGTCCAACAGAGCGTCGAAGTCGCTGCTCGCCCACGCTGAGATCAGCCGATGGAAGAGAGCTTCATTGTCGCGCGCACGCTGGAGATCATGTTCAGCGGACGTCGTGGCGACCTCCCCCTGGGATGGCTGCAACTGGGCTGCGTGCTCAGTCAAGAAGGCTTCGATGCTTCGTGGCGGATGCCCGGTCACGCGCTCGACCTCCGTTGTGACGCCTGCTGTGTCTCCCGACATGATGCTTTGAGCGATCCGCGTCATGTAAGCGATGAATTCCTCGTTGAGGCCTTCGCCGCGCATGCGCTCCTCGGCCTCGAGCACGCTTTCCTCGATCGCGGTAATGGCCTCGCCAGCTGCGATGGAGATGCGCTTCGCCAGCTCGCTCAGGCTGAGTGCCTCGGGGCCGGTGAGATCGAGGGCGCAGCCCGTGGACCCGCCGTTGACGAGTAGCTCCGCCGCGACATCTGCGATGTCGCGAGCATCGATCCAGGCAGTGGCTGAGCCGCCGGTGGTCATCACAATGATCCGGCCGTCTCGGACCATGGGGCCGAAGAACTCCGAGTCAATGATGTCGTCCATGTACCAACTCGGACGGAGGATCGTCCAGTCCAGGTTGCTGGCTTCAACCAATCGCTCTGCGTGTCGCTCGGTGATGTGGTCCGCCCTGGTCTGGGTCGCGCATTCGGAGAGAAAGACGAGCCGGTTCGCGCCAGCGACTTCCATCGCGTCTAGGAATTTGCCAACGACCTCGACGACGTCCGTTGCCGGAGGCTTGACCAGGTACACCGCGTGCACGCCGTCGAGCGCAGGCCGCCAACTCGTCTCATCGTCCCAGTCGAACCGCGTGGGATCGGCGCCATCGAACTGAAGCTTCTCTGGGTGCCGCGAACCGGCGCGGACTGCTGCGCCTCGAGCTATCACTTCGGGCACGACGTGTCGTCCGGTCTTGCCGCTGGCGCCGATCACCAAGATCCGATTCATCCCATGTCCTGTCGTCGCGAAGCCGTATCCGCAGTCGTCGGCGCGGTGAGTATGAACGAGTCCGCTGGGCGCCCGGACTGGGAAGTTCCGGCGAAGGCTCCCACACGCTCAGGCGTAAGCCTTTGTTCGATTTCCGGCGAGAACACGGTCAGATTTGTGGTGCAGCGCAGTCCGCCGCGGCGATCACCCGATGGATCGGCATACCGC
>DOWL01000051.1:1872-2285 GCA_003519585.1 Nocardioides sp.
GCATACCGCAGTCTCGTGCTGCCAGGGATGAAGTGAGACGACGCTGGCAGCGTCAACCGGCTATCGCGCTTGTGCGTCAGGAAGATCGCATCCCGCGCTCACATTCCGAGCACATGTCCCTTGTTGTCGACCTCGGCACAGACCAGGCTCTGCTCAGGATGCGTGGACTAAGCAAACAGATTCACGGTTCGTGTAGAGACGGCGTGACCCGGGCAAGGGAGAGTTAAGGAGGTGAGCCCGTCGTCACTTAGATGGGCGCATCAAACGAGATGGGGGCGGAGTGACCAAAGGCATCGCGAGGAAGCTGGCGACCGTCGGCTATCTCGCCGACGACGCCCTCGCCACCGTGACGTTCCTGGCGCTTCAGATGCAGCGCCCCCTGCTGCTCGAGGGTGAGCCCGGCACCGGCAAGA
>DOWL01000051.1:2418-8094 GCA_003519585.1 Nocardioides sp.
AGGGTGAGCCCGGCACCGGCAAGACCGCGCTCGCCGAGGCCATCGCCGAGACGCTCGACCTGCCGCTGATCCGGCTCCAGTGCTACGAGGGCATCGACGCCACCCAGGCGCTCTACGACTGGGACTTCCCGCGCCAGATCCTCCACCTCCGCGCCCTCGAGGCCGCCGGCGGCACCAAGGGCGAGCAGAGCGTCGAGGAGGCCGAGAAGAGCCTCTACGACGCCCGCTTCCTCCTCGCCCGCCCGGTGCTCCAGGCACTCCAGCAGAGCCCGTCGGTGCTGCTGGTCGACGAGGTCGACCGGGCCGACGACGAGTTCGAGGCGTTCCTGCTCGAGGTGCTGTCGACCTACCAGGTCTCGATCCCCGAGCTCGGCACGGTGCGCGCGAGTACCCCGCCGATCGTCGTGCTCACCTCCAACCGCACCCGCGAGCTGCACGACGCGCTCAAGCGGCGCTGCCTCTACCACTGGATCGACCACCCGGGCCTCGAGCGCGAGGTCGAGATCCTGCGCAGCCGCGCGCCCGAGGTCTCCGAGCAGCTCCGTCGCCAGGTCGTGGGGCTGGTGCAGGGCCTGCGCGACCGCGACGACCTCCAGAAGCCCCCCGGTGTCGCCGAGACCCTCGACTGGGCGCGGGCGCTGCAGTACCTCGGCACCGCCGAGGTCGACCTGGCCGCGGCGTCCGCGACCCTCGGCGCGCTGGTGAAGTACCGCGAGGACGCCGACCGGGTCCGCCACGCCCTGGACCAGATGCTCCGGCCATGAGCCAGGCCGTGAGGGACCCGGACGAGGTGCTCCTCGGCTTCACCCGCGCCCTCCGCGCGGCCGGGGTGCCGGTCACCCACGACCGGACCCAGGGCTTCGTCGCGGCGACGGCCGTGCTCGGCCTGGACGACCAGCGGGCGACGTACCTCGCCGGCCGGGCCACGCTGTGCGCCGGGCCTGACGACCTCGCGCGCTACGACCAGGTCTTCCACGCGTTCTTCGGCTCCCGCGACGGCCTGCCCCGGCCGCGGCCCGCGCAGGCCCCGATGGCCCCGACCTCCTCCGGTCTCCCCGACGCCGAGGGCGCGGGGGAGGCCGACGACGCCGACCCGGACGTCGTGCACGCCCGCGCGAGCGACACCGAGGTGCTGCGGCACCGCGACGTCGCCGCGCTGACGAACGCCGAGAAGCACCGCCTCGCCGGCATGTTCGCCACCTTGCGCCCGCGACCGCCGCTGCGGCGTACCGCCCGCCACCAGCGCTGGCACCGCGGGCAGGTCGACGCGTCCCGCACGCTGCGCGACTCGCTGCGCCGGATGGGCGAGCCCGCCGACATCGCCTGGCGCCGCCGCGGTCGTCGCCCCCGCCGGGTGGTGCTGCTCGTCGACGTGTCCGGCTCGATGAGCGGGTACGCCGACGCCCTGCTCCGCCTCGCGCACCGGTTCACCCAGGTCAGCCCGTCGGTCGAGACGTTCACCGTCGGCACCCGGGTCACCCACATCACCCGCGCGATGCGGCTGCGCGACCCCGAGCGGGCGATCGTGGCCGCGGGCGAGACCGTGCCGGACTGGTCGGGCGGCACCCGTCTCGGCGAGACGCTGCGGTTCTTCCTCGACCGCTGGGGTCAGCGGGGGATGGCGCGCGGCGCGGTCGTCGTGGTGTTCAGCGACGGCTGGGAGCGCGGCGACCCGACGCTGCTCGGCGAGCAGATGGAGCGGCTCCAGCGCCTCGCCCACCGCGTCGTCTGGGTGAACCCGCACCGCGGCAAGGACGGCTACGAACCCGTGCAGCAGGGCGTCGTCGCGGCCCTGCCGCACTGCGACGACTTCGTCGCCGGGCACTCGCTCGCGACGTTCGCGGAGCTGACGGAGGTGGTCTCCCGTGCGTGACGTCCTGCCCGAGCTGCTGGCGTGGTGGCGCGCCGGCGAGACCGTGGGTGTCGGCACCGTGGTCGCGACGTTCCGCTCCGCGCCGCGCCCGCCCGGCGCGTCGATGCTGGTCGGGCCCGACGGCACGGCCGTGGGCTCGGTGTCCGGGGGCTGTGTCGAGGGCGCGGTCTACGACCTCGGTGAGTCCGTGGTGGGGTCCGGGACGCCGGTGCTGGAGCGCTACGGCGTCTCCGACGACGACGCGTTCGCGGTCGGCCTGACCTGCGGCGGCATCCTCGACGTGTACGTCGAAAAGGTGAACCGCGAGACCTTCCCCGAGCTCGGTGAGATCGCCGCGGACGTGGAGGCCGGTCGCCCGGTCGCGCTCGCGACGGTCATCGAGCACCCCGACCCCGCGTGGCTGGGCCGGCGCCTGGTCGTGCGCCCGGACGAGCCGACGACCGGCTCGCTGGGCTCGGCGCGCGCCGACGACGCGGTCCACGACGACGCGCTCGGCCTGCTCGCACACGGCTCGAACGCCACGCTGACCTACGGACCTGACGGCGAGCGCCGAGGCGAGGGCATGCGGGTCTTCGTCTGGGCCTTCGCGCCGAAGCCGCGGATGCTGGTCTTCGGGGCCATCGACTTCGCGGCCGCGGTCGCGAAGGTCGGCAGCTTCCTGGGCTACCACGTGACCGTGTGCGACGCCCGGCCCGTGTTCGCGACCAACAGCCGCTTCCCCGACGCCGACGAGGTCGTCGTCGACTGGCCGCACCGCTACCTCACCGCCGAGGCGGAGGCCGGCCGCGTCGACGGACGGACGGTCATCACCGTGCTCACGCACGACCCCAAGTTCGACGTACCCCTCCTCGAGGTCGCGCTGCGGCTGCCCGAGGTCGCCTACGTCGGCGCCATGGGCTCGCGCCGCACCCACGAGGACCGGCTCGCGCGGCTGCGCGAGGCCGGTGTGGACGAGAAGGAGATCGCGCGCCTGTCCAGCCCGATCGGGCTCGACCTCGGTGCGCGCACGCCGGAAGAGACCGCGATCAGCATCGCCGCCGAGATCGTCGCCGGTCGCTGGGGCGGCACGGGCGAACGGCTTCGAGACCGTGTCGGATCGATCCACAGCGAGGACCTGCAGTGATGAGACTCGAGGATCGATACGGCCGGGTCGCCACCGACCTGCGGGTGTCGCTGACCGACCGGTGCAACCTGCGGTGCTCCTACTGCATGCCGGCCGAGGGCCTGGACTGGCTGCCCGACGACACGGTGCTGAGCGACGACGAGGTGGTCCGGCTGGTCCGGATCGGGGTCGAGCTGCTGGGCATCCGCGAGGTGCGGTTCACCGGCGGTGAGCCGCTCGTACGCCGCGGCCTCGTCGACATCGTGCGGCGCACCAGCGCCCTGGGCGTGGAGACGTCGCTGACCACGAACGCCCTCGGGCTGGCGCACACCGCGCACGCGCTCGCCGAGGCCGGCCTCGACCGGGTCAACGTCAGCCTGGACAGCATCCGACGCGAGTCGTTCAAGGAGATCACCCGCCGAGACCGCCTGGCCGACGTGCTCGCCGGGCTGGCCGCCGCGCAGGAGGCCGGTCTCGGCCCGGTGAAGGTGAACGCCGTGCTGATGCGCGGGATCAACGACGACCAGGCGCCCGAGCTCCTGAGCTGGGCGATCCGGGAGGGCTACGAGCTGCGGTTCATCGAGCAGATGCCGCTGGACGCCCAGCACCGCTGGAGCCGTGAGGGCATGGTGGCCGCGGACGAGATCTTCGAGCGCCTCGAGCGTGAGTTCACGCTGTCGCCGGCGGCGGAGCCGCGGGGGAGCGCCCCGGCCGAGCTGTTCGTCGTCGACGGCGGCCCGGCCACCGTCGGGGTGATCGCCAGCGTCACGCGCCCGTTCTGCGGCGACTGCGACCGCGTCCGGCTCACCGCCGACGGACAGATCCGCAACTGCCTGTTCGCCCGCGAGGAGTCCGACCTGCGGGCCGCGCTGCGCGCCGGGGCGAGCGACGAGGAGATCGCCGAGCGCTGGGTGACCGCGATGGCCGGCAAGCGCGCCGGCCACGGCATCGACGACCCGACGTTCCTGCAGCCCGACCGCCCGATGTCCGCCATCGGTGGGTAGTCAGTCGCACTAGTGCTGCCGTTCGGCGACCCAAGGCCCTACGAGTCGATGGGGAGACGTCGCATGCAGTTCGAGCGGACTGTCGGAGCAGGGAATGGACGACCTGCTGGCAGAAGCGTGCACATTGAGATTCCATTTTCGCGTGAATCGCCATCACGCGCGGGATCCGAGTCATGGTTTCCCGGACCACGCCATCAGTGGCAGCGAGGCGTGGTCTGCAACTGGGCGGCTATGAACCTATTCAGCCCGCGCGGGCGGCGATCCTCGAGTGCCTGACGGCTAATGAGGTTCTGACCGCGGGTTGCCTCATCGCATTTGTTCGAAGCCGCACAGCGATTAGCCCGATTCGCCAGATTCAGGGAACAGCTGCGCCGCGCTGAATCTCAAGATGAGCCCATCCCACAGTTGGCGGCGTCAAACGGGCTCACGAGGCCCCGGCGATCCAGTGGCGGAGGTCCCGCAGATTTCATAGTGGCCACCGAGGACTAGGAGGTCCGCGGCACGAGTGGTCGCTCTGAGTGGGCCCGTGCCTACGGCGGCGACTCCTGAGTCGCACTAACTCCCCATCGCGACGGTACGAAATCTGCGCGGGCGTCGCGCAACTCCAGACGGGCTTCCACCCGTGCCTCGTATGCACTCGAAAGAGGAAAAATGCGTTCGACGATCAACCGACCGGTGCGCTGGCTGGCCAGCGCCTCACTGGTGCTCGTCGTGATGGCCGCCGGAGCGGCATGCAGCACGGAATCAGATTCGCCGGCAGCCGGTGGCGGTGGCGGTGACGGTGACGAGGTCGCACAGAAGGCTGCAGCGGACCTCGAAGCCGAGTTCTATGGACAGGGAAGCTATGCCAACCCGCCGGCGGAGGGTCCCGAGGCTCAGCGCGGGGCTCGGATTGCAGTGATCAACTCCGGAGTTCAGTCGCCGACAGGAACCAAGCAGGTGGAAGCCGCGCGTGAAGTGGCGGAGCTTCTCGGGTGGGACCTCACGGTCTACGACGGTAAGTACGAGCCAGCTGAGTACCAGGAGGGCATCCGTCAGGCCATCTCGCAGAAGGCGGACGTCATCCGGCTCTACTCTATCGACTGCCCACTCGCTGAGACCGCGCTGGCTGAAGCCAAGAAGGCTGGCATCCCAGTGGTCTCCCAGGAGGCCGCAGACTGCAGTGACGTGGACCCTCAGGCCGAGTCCTACTTCGCCGACACGCTTGCCTTCAGCCAGGGGACGTTCATCGAATGGGCAAAGGCCATGGGTGAATCGCAGGCGACATGGCTGCTGGCGCAGCTCGGCGAGGACGCCGACGTGATCGAGGTCAGCGTGCCCGAGCTGGTCGTGACCAACGCCATTCACGAGGGTTTCGCGGCGGCTATGGAGGAACAGTGCCCGGCGTGCAACGTCACCGAGGTGAAGGCGCAGATCGCTGATTTCGGTCCTGCGCTGCAGGAGAAGATCGATACTGCACTGCTCCGCAACCCGAACGCCAACGGCATGGCCCTTTCCTATGACGACCTGATGACGACGGGCGGATCGGCGGCGGTTATGGCGTCGGGTCGAAACGATTCGCTGGCCGTCATTGCAGATAGCGGCTTCCCAGCCAACGTCGAACTCATCCGTAACGGTCAGGGGCAGGATGCTGGCTTCGCCTACGATATGGGCTACGAGACCTGGGCTGCTGCCGACATGATCAACCGTCTGTTGGG
>DOWL01000051.1:8222-8860 GCA_003519585.1 Nocardioides sp.
ACCGTCTGTTGGCAGGTGAGCAGCAAGGCCAGTCGGGAGTCGGAATCGCAGTGTTTGATGCTGACAACGGTCTGCCGTCGGAGGGTAAGGCGTGGTCGGTCGACATCGATTACAAGCCTGTCTACAAGGCCATGTGGGGCGCTTCCTGACAGTGCGCCCGCCGGGGGACGTCCCAGTGCGACGTCCCCCGCTTGGGCAGCACTGGATCAGCTGAAGTTGTGTCGCATTGTCGCGTGCGCTGGGAACGGAGGGGCGAATCCCTGTCGCGATGGGTCCTCCTGTTCAGTTGAATGCGACCGCGGCGCCGACCCTTGTCCCCAGGAGGCGGTGGCCGTCGAGGTATCGGCGCGGACGGAACTCCGGGTTGACTCCCGGCGCGACGGGTGGGAACGGTTCTCGGCCGAGACCGTACGGGTAAGGCAGCTTCCGGCCTCCGGCAGATGCGCGAGCGGCACGCTAGGGCTGTTGCCGGAAAGCACCAAACCGCCCGCCGGTTTCCGACGCTTGTCCCGCAGACGCCGGTCGGGATGCTCCCTACCGTTGGGCCGTCGGAGCGGATCGAGAGTGATGGGCGTTGGACGGAGACAGATGGTGACCTACATGCTGCTTGGGCTGGCGATCGCCGTCGAGGTGATGGC
>DOWL01000051.1:8976-9296 GCA_003519585.1 Nocardioides sp.
GCGATCGCCGTCGAGGTGATGGCCACCCTGTCGCTGCGAGCGTCCGAGGGATTCAGCAGACTCCTGCCCAGCCTCGTCGTTCTGGGCGGTTACGGGATGTCGTTCTTCTTGCTCTCCTTGGTGCTTCAGCGTGGTCTCGACGTTGCTGTCGTGTATGCGTTGTGGTCCGCGACAGGCATCGTTGCTATCGCCGCGATCGGCGCCACCTTTTTGGACGAACGACTCACAAGCCCCCAGGTCTTGGGCATGGTCCTCATCGTCGCCGGTGTGCTTGTCCTCGAGCTCGGGGCGCGGCACGGTTGACTTGCGGTGCAACGCAG
>DOWL01000051.1:9379-9709 GCA_003519585.1 Nocardioides sp.
CAGTTGGCCGGGAACGACACTCCGACAGCGGACAAATGCCCCAGCGGACAAATGCCCCGTTGCGTACGGGAGGTGATCATGCACATGCAGGCCGATCAGGCCGGAACAGTCGCACAACTCTACCTGACCGCGACCAAGGGGTTCGCCCTGCGCGAAGTCGACCATATCGAGGTGACGGCATCGGGGATCGTCGGCAATCGGGAGTTCTTCCTCGTCGATATCGACGAGCGCCTGTACTCGGTACCCAAAGACCCCATCTTTCTGGACTACTGGACCACCTACGACCCACTTGCCAACACGTACCGAGTCGGTAGGCAATCGACCGTTGAA
>DOWL01000217.1 GCA_003519585.1 Nocardioides sp.
ACGTGAGCGGCACCACGGCGCCCGGCAGGTACTCAGTCACGGTCGGACACCTCCACGGTCGGCGCGGGCCGGTACCCGCGGGCCAGCATCCACGCGGGCCGGGCGGCGCGGGCAGGGCCACCGCCGCGGGTGCTCAACTGGATCTCGACGGCTGGCCGCTCCCCGATGCCGTGCCCGGGGGCACTGCGGACACCGACGGTGATGACGCCCCGGGTGCCGTCCCCGGCGATCAGCTCGACCACGATCGAGTCAGTCATGCCCCCGGCGTCGTCCAGGGCACGGCCACGGGTGACGGCGGCGATCACGTCGTCGCCGAGGCCCACTACGTCGACCAGGGACCGGCCCATGGTCAGGGCCGGGATCACGGTGTCGGTGACCCCGGCAGAGTCGGTGTCCGGGCGCCCGTAGGCGGCAGCCACGGCGAGCGGGTCGACCAGGCCAGCCGGGTCGGTCTGGGTGCGGGCGTAGGCGATGACCCGGGACACCAGGTCGACCAGACCAGCGCTGTCATCGACCTGCACCAGCTTGCCCAGTTGGGACGCGAGGGTGTCGGCCAGGCCCTCGGCGTCGTCCACGGTCCGGGCGTAGGCCACGGCCGAGGTGAGCGCGTCGAGGAGCCCCACAGGGTCGGTGACGGTGCGGGCCAGGGCCAGCGCCGACGACAGGACGTCGACCAGGCCCACGGGGTCGTTCAACGCGACCGCAATGGCGACCTCGGCGGCCAGGGCATCGGCCACGCCCACCGTGTCGTTCAGGGACCGGGCCAGAGCCAGCGACGCCGTGAGCGGGTCGGTCAGGCCCGCGCCGTCGGTGATGGCACGTCCGAACGCGACCGCGGCCACGATCGCGTCAGCGACGCCCACGGGGTCGTTCACGGTGACGGTGCGGGCCACCTCGGCGGCCAACGTGTCGGTGAGGCCCGCGGCGTCGGTGAACGCCCGGACGATGCCGAGCGCAGCCGACACCGTGTCGGTGGTGCCGGCGGTGTCGTCGAGGGCCCGGGACATGGCCTGTGCAGCCGTCAGCGTGTCCGCGAGCCCCTGGGAGTCGTCCAGGGTCCGCCCGTAGCCCAACGCCACGGTGAGCGCGTCCACGGCGCCCACATCGTCGGTGACGGTCTCGGTGAACTCGGTGCCGCCACCGGCCGTGCCATCGGTGACCGTGACCGCGTCGAAGTCGATGACGTGGCTGACCGTGGCGTTGCCGCAGGCGTTCGACAGGCCCACGGCGCCACCGCGAGGGATCGCCGTGTCCACCACGTCGACATCCCAGGTGGACGGCTCGGCCCCGGACCAGAGCCGTGCCTGCACCCGGTCGCCGATGACCCGGAACCGGAACCCGTAGGTGGTGCCACTGGACGCCGCGAACGTGACCGAACCGATCCTGCGGCCGGCGTAGTCGAGAACCCGCTCGACGTGCAGGGTCCCGGACTTGTTCAGCAGCAGCATGTACCCGTGCTGGGTGTCACCGTCGCCGTACCCGCGGGCCACCACGAACCCGTAGGGCTCGTTCGCGTCAGGGGTCCACGTCCCGGCAATGTCGACGTCGATCGCCGGCGTGGTCAGGCGCCGGGTGACCCGGGACGCGCCGCTGTAGCCGCCCTGGGTGCCGGAGGCGAGGCGGCCACGGTTGGTCTGGATCGTCGCGGCAGCACCGGGCCCCGTGTAGCCGGTCGTCCACTGCGCAGGCCACGCCGCGCCGTCGGCGCCGGTGAAGTCCTCGGTGGTGGTCACGCCGCCGACCATCTCGGTGCCGAACACCTCGTCGTGGGCGAGCGCCCACGCGGCGTCACCATTGGCGGACCGGACCAAGGTCGCGGCGGTCAGGGTCATCACGGCTCAGCCCTGCGCCCACGTCACGGAGCCGACGACGATGCCAGCCGCGGTCCCGGACAGTGTGTAGACCAAGAACGGGACCGAGTTGTCATAGAGGCGCGGCAGCCCGAGGGACACGCCGTCGGCGGACACGCCGACACTTGTCTGCGGTGTGCCGAGGGCAGCGATCCGCCGGTAGGCGACCAGGTGGACGGCGCCCGCCGCGTAGGACGTGCCCAGGGTGACCGACTGGATCGACCGGACCCCGGTGTCCCCAGCGGCGAGCAGGAACGGGACGAACGTGCCCGCGACCGCGGTCGCCGGGAACGACGCCATCGTGGCCGTCCGCCCGGACGTGCCTGCCTGGTTGGTGTAGCTCATCGTGGTGTTGGTGACAGCGCCCGCGTTCGTGGTCGCCGTGCTGACCTCGATACCGACCATCACGCCATCACCCAAGGTGGCGCCGTTGCGGTCCCGCGACGGCCAGGTGACCGAGTTGACGGTCTGCGCGGTCGTGGTGGTCACCACGATCCCGGAGTTGTGCCACAACCGGTCGCACAGGATGACCGACCCAACGCTGGACGTCTGGGCGGCCTCGAAGCGGGCCAGGTGGATGTTCTTGCCGCCCACCGCGGCCGGGAACGGGATCTGCCCCGCGTAGCTGGTGAGCGCGGCGCCGGCCAGCCCCGGCGACGGCACCGTGGCCGCACCCGGGCGACCGGCAACGTAGAACGTCGAGTGCAGCCCACCGACTGCCTCGCCGGTGAACGACGACTTGACGATCTCCTCGGCAGGCAACATGCCCGCGATGAGCAGGTCCAGCGTCGTGATTGCCATCGGGCTACGCCCCCAACGCCTTCCAGTTCCAGT
>DOWL01000055.1:0-16642 GCA_003519585.1 Nocardioides sp.
CTCTACCAGTCCAAGACTGGTGAGCTGGTGGCCATGGAGAAGGGTGGCCGGTACTTCAACGGCAAACTCGCCGAGTTCCTGAGGCTCAGGGACCGACGCTGCCGCACCAAGTGGTGCGGCGCACCGATCCGCCACCTCGACCACATCGAAGACCACGCCGACGGCGGACCGACGAGCGCGGCCAACGGCCAAGGGACCTGCGAGGAATGCAACTACAACAAGCAAGCACTCGGCTGGACCGCCTGACCACGCCCCGGCCCGGTCCACACCGTCGAAACCACCACGCCGACCGGACACACCTACATCTCACGCGCCCCGACGGACTAGCGCGTCTCGAGCACCAAGGTCACCGGTCCATCGTTGACGGACGCCACCTGCATGTCGGCACCGAAGACGCCGCGTTCGACGTGGGCGCCGAGCCGTTCGAGCTCGGCGCAGACCGCGTCGTAGAGGGGTTCGGAGACCGGGCCGGGTGCGGCCGCCTGCCAGGTCGGGCGCCGCCCCTTGCGGGCGTCGCCGTACAGCGTGAACTGGCTGACCACCAGGATCGGCGCCCCGACGTCGGAGGCCGAGTGCTCCTCGCGCAGCAGCCGCAGCTCCCAGAGCTTGCGGGCCAGCCACGCCACCTCGGTCGGGCCGTCGGAGTGGGTGACGCCGACGTAGGCGAGCAGCCCCGGCGCGGGCAGCGAGCCGACCACTGCGCCGTCGACCGACACCGACGCACTCAGGACCCGCTGCACCACCGCACGCATGGAGCAAGACTGTCAGCACCCGGTCTGGCAGCATGCGCTCCATGCCCGATCCGCTGCTCATCACCGTGGCGCCCACCGGCGCCGAGACCACCAAGGAGGACTGCCCGCAGCTCCCCACGACGTTGGAAGAGCTCGTGCGAGCGGCCCAGGAGTGCGAGGCGGCCGGCGCGGCGATGGTCCACGTCCACATCCGTGACGACGAGCATCGGCCGACGCTCGACCTCGGCCGGCTCACCGACACCGTGGCCGCGCTGCGCGAGGCGACCGACCTGGTGGTCCAGCTCTCGACCGGCGGCTCCGTGCACGACCCGCTCGACCAGCGGCTCAAGGTGCTCGACGCGGCGCCCGACTCGTGCAGCCTGACCATGGGCACCACCAACTTCGGCGACGACGTCTTCTCCAACCCGTGGCCGTTCGTGACCGACCTCTACCAGCTCAGCCAGGAGCGCCAGGTCGTGCCCGAGTTCGAACTCTTCGACCTCGGCCACGTGGCTGCGCTGCACCGGCTGCTGGACAAGTACGGCCTGCCGTACGGCGGCAAGGTGCACGTCGACTTCGTCATGGGTGTGCCCGGTGGCATGCCCGGCACCGCGGCCGCCCTGGTCGCCGGGGTGGCGGCGCTGCCCGACGCGGTCACGTCCTGGTCCGCGACCGGCATCGGTCGCACCACGCTCCCGGTGCTGTTGGCCTCGCTCGCCCAGGGGGGCCACCTGCGGGTGGGCATGGAGGACGTGCTGACCATCAGCAGGGGAGTGCCGGTCGAGTCCAACCGTCAGCTCGTCGCCCGGGCCGTCGAGATCGGAGAGATGGCGCAGCGCACGCCGATGACCACCAGTGAGGCACGCGCGCTGCTGGGCCTGGCTGCCTGACGGGCTATCGGCGCTTGACCTTCTTGGTCGGGGGACTCGTGCGGGTGTCGGTGAGGTAGCCGGGCACGGTCACCGTGACGACGACCTTGATCCGCTTGCCGGCCTGCTTGGCCTTCAGCTTCAGCGTGGCGCCCGACGCACCCTTGATCGCCGCCTTCCCGGCGTACCACTGGTAGCCAGGACTCGCGCCGGCCGGACACGAGGCGACGACGGCGGCGAGCCTCTTGCCCACCCGGGCCTTGCCGGAGACGGCCACCGTGCACTGCCCGGCGGCGAGGCTCAGGGCCGCGACCGGCGCGGTGCTCGCGCTGGTCCGGGTGAG
This sequence comes from Nocardioides sp., assembly GCA_003519585.1. Lineage (GTDB taxonomy): Bacteria > Actinomycetota > Actinomycetes > Propionibacteriales > Nocardioidaceae > Nocardioides. Next base: position 1,944 of record DOWL01000055.1, read on the forward strand.
CGGGTCGTACCCGGTCTTGGTGCCGGTGACCTGCACCGCGACCGTCCGGCCGACATCGCCCACGATCGGCGTGTACGACGTCCCGGTGGCGCCCGGCACCGCGGTGCCGGCCACGGTCCACTGGTAGCTCAGCGCCACGCCGTCGTCCCAGTTCCCGGGCACCACGCTGAGCGGAGCACCCACCCGCGGTGTGCCGACGATGGTGGGCGTGGGCTGCAGCGTCTGCGCACCCGCCGTCACGGCGACGGTCGCGGCGCTGGTGCGGACGACGTCGGGCGTGCCCCCCTTCACGCCGCTCACGGCCACCGTGAGCGTCTTCCCGAGCTGGTCGAGAGTCGGCGTGAAGCTGGTCGTCGTCGCGCCGTCGATGGGCGTGCCGTCGGCGGCCCACGCGAAGCTCAGCGTGGTGCCCGGGTCCCAGCCGCCGGGAACGACGGTCAGTGGACTGCCGACCCGGACGGCGCCGGTGATCGTCGGGGTGGGCGTCAGCGCCTGGGTGCCGGCTTGGACGACAACGGGGGCGGAGAACGTGAGTCCGGAGGTGTGGCCGGACTTCGCCGCGAACACCAGGACGGAGATCGGCTTGCCGATCGCGGCGGCTGGCAGCATGAGCGTCAGGCCGTTCCCGTAGACGGTGCCGACGTTGTCGACCCACGCGAAGGTCAGCACCGTGCCGGGCTCCCAGACACCGGGGTCGACGGTGAGGGTCTGGCCCGCCTCGGGGGTGCCGAGGACCGTCGGGGTCGGCTGGCTGGCGAGAGTCGCAGCCGCCGTGGCCGCCGTGGCCGTGCTGGTCCAGCGCACCGCGTTGCGGCCGGGCAGTGAGCCGGTCACCCGCACCGAGATCGGTAGCCCAAGCGCGCCGCCGTCTGGGACGTACGTCGCCTCGGTCGCGCCCTGGACCGGCGTGCCGTCGAGGAGCCACTGATAGGTGAACGTCGTGCCGGCTGCCCAGCCAGGCGTGTCGGCGGTGAGCGGCTCGCCGACCGTCGGTGGATCGGGCGAGACGGTCGGCTGGGCCGATGGCGAGACCGGCGGGGTGCCGATGACGAGGCTGTCGGTGCAGCCCGAGCAGGTGCCGCCGAGTGTGGTGGCCGCCGCGGTGCCCGTCAGCGATCGTCCGGCGGTCCCGGCGTTCACGGTGAACCCGATGGCGGCGCCGGCATCGGCACCCACGGCGAGCGCGGGCGCGGTCCAGGTGAGCGTCGTACCCGTGAGCTCGACGCCGCCCGGCAGCGCACCCGGAGTGGCGTCGTCGAGCAGATCGGCGGCGTCGAGGGTGAGCACGATGTCGCCCTGGGCAGTCGGGACCTTGCCGGTGTTGCGGGCGAAGAGCGTGTAGGTGATCGGCTGGCCCGGGTTGACCTGGATCAGTGAGGGACCAGCGACGCCGAAGGTGTACTTCGCGGGCCAGGGCGGCTTGCCGGCGGAGTACCACCAGGCGTCGAAGAACGCCGACAGGTCGCGGCCGGAGATGTCTTCGGCCATCGCCTGGAAGGCCGCGGTCCGGCGCCCGCTGATCTGGCCGCCGGCGTACGTCGCCTGGTAGTCGCGCATCAGCGTCTCGAAGTCGACGGCGCCGATCGAGGTGCGCAGCGCCTCCAGGCTCATCGCGCCTTTGTTGTAGACCGCGCCGCCGAACATGTCCTCTGCCGAGGTGAGTGCGGCGGGTGGCACGGCCCACGCGGGAAAGGTCGGCCCGGCGTTGACCCAGCGGTTGTAGAGCGCGGTCTCGGTCGACGTGGTGCTGCCGCCGGCCTCGAAGGGGAACTGCGACTGGGCATAGGTCGCCGGTCCTTCGTTGAGGGTGATGTCGTTCCAGTCGGTCGGCGAGACCGAGTCGCCCCACCACTGATGCATCAGCTCGTGGGTGAAGGTGCTGGCGTTGGCCACGGAGGAGAAGTACGAGCGGTCCTGGGTCTCGAGGGCATAGCTGATGCCCGGGATCACGTCGGTCAGCAGGCCCACGCTATGACCGGGGTAGGGGCCGTACTTCGACTCGAGGAAGTCGAGCACGGGCTTCATCTGGGTGCGGGTGGCCAAGGTGGTCCCCTGGTTCGCCGCGGAGATCGCCGGATCGATGAACGACCACTCGTGGAGGGTGCGGTTGCTCAGCTCGAGGTGGATGTCGGACTCGTAGACGTCGTACCGCCCGACCGAGACCAGGCTCAGCTCGCTGGCCATCGGCTCGGTCTCCTCCCAGACCCACGTGGTGCGGCTCCCGTCGGGACTCGCTGTCTTGGAGACCAACTCACCGTTGCTGACCACTGCTGCGGAGTGCTCGGCACCGCCGGCGTTGGAGACATCTGAGCTGCGCAGCGTCGAGGGGGCGTCGACGGTGAACGTGTAGGTCGCCTTGTCGCGAGGGGTGTTGTTGTTGGGGAACAGCGCCATCGAGCCGACCGGCTGACCGAGCGAGGTGAAGCCGTCGACGGTGTTGTTCCAGCCCGCGGGGACACCGTCGGGAGTCAGGTGCTTGACCGGCGCGCCGTGGTAGGTGACCACGGTCGTGAACGACCCGTCCACCGGCGTCGTGGGCGTGACGATGAGCTTGTGGATGTCGGTCGTCGCGTCGTCGGGCGTGGTGTTCTCGATCCGGCTGTACGACGCCGCGGCGCCGTTCACCGTCACCGAGTCGACGACCAGCGTGGCGCCGGCGAGGTCGGAGCTCGACCCCTGGAAGTCGAAGGAGTACGACGACAGTGGGGTTCCCCTCGTCACTGCCGCGATCGTGGTGGTGGCGGTCCGCAACGTCGATGTCGACGGCGCGTCCTCGGTGCTGGAGAGGGCCACGTCGGCGGTCAGGTCGACGTCGTAGTGCTGGACGTCGTAGCCGCTGTTGCCCTGGTTGGGCAGCAGGCTGTCCGGTGGGCTCGCGCTCAGGCCACCTGCGACCGGGTCGGCGGCGGCCGCCGGGGCGCTCGTGGTGACGGCGAGGCCGGCACCGACCAGGAGGCCGGCGACCGCGATGCCGACGGGGTGCCGAGCGGTGAGACGGCGCACGGGCAATCCCCCTCGAGACCCCGCTGCCCGAGCGCGGACGCGCCCGGACCCCGCACGATAGGCCGTGCGGGGAGCCGGCGGAATAGCCCTAGCTCGCGCTGTTGATCATCCCTGCACCGACGGTGACGCCGGTGGCCTCGTCGATGAGGATGAAGGACCCCGTGGTGCGGTTCTTGCTGTACGGGTCGCAGAGCAGCGGCTGCGTGGTGCGCAGCTGGATCCGGCCGATCTCGTTGAGGCCGAGCTCCTTGGTGTCCTGGTCACGGTGGAGCGTGTTGACGTCGAGGCGGTACTGGATGTCCTTGACCAGCGCCCGCGCGGTGCGTGTCGTGTGCTTGATCGCGAGCTTCTGACGCGGCCGCAGTGGGCTCGGTGTCATCCAGCAGATCATCGCGTCGATGTCCTGGCTGGGCTGCGGGGCGTTGTTGACCCGGGCGATCATGTCTCCGCGGGAGACGTCGACGTCGTCCTCGAGGCGCACCGTGACCGACATGGGCGGGAACGCCTCGGGGATCTCCTCGTCGAACAGGTCGATGCCGGCGATCTTGGAGGTCATCCCGCTGGGGAGGACGACGACCTCGTCGCCCGGCTTGAGGACGCCGCCGGCCACCTGTCCGGCGTACCCGCGGTAGTCGTGGTGCTCGTCGGACTTGGGGCGCACGACGTACTGGACCGGGAAGCGGACGTCGACCAGGTCGCGGTCAGAGGCCACGTGCACGTGCTCGAGATGGTGCATCAGCGTGGGGCCGCTGTACCACCCCATGTGCTCAGAGCGGGTCACGACGTTGTCGCCCTTGAGCGCCGAGATCGGGATGACCTCGAGGTCGGGGATGTTGAGCTTGGTCGCGAACTGCGTGAACTCGGCGTGGATCCGCTCGTAGGTCGCCTCGTCGTAGTCGACGAGGTCCATCTTGTTGACCGCGAGCACCAGGTGCGGCACCCGCAGCAGCGAGAGGATCACGGCGTGCCGACGGGACTGCTCGGTGAGCCCCTGTCGCGCGTCGACCAGCACCAGGCCCAGGTCGGCGGTCGAGGCGCCGGTGACCATGTTCCGGGTGTACTGAACGTGGCCCGGGGTGTCGGCGATGATGAACTTGCGGTTGGGCGTAGCGAAGTAGCGGTAGGCGACATCGATCGTGATGCCCTGCTCGCGCTCGGAGCGCAGACCGTCGGTCAGCAGCGCCAGGTCGGTGTAGTCGTAGCCCTTGGAGGCCGAGGTGGCCTCGACCGCCTCGAGCTGGTCTTCGAAGATCGACTTGGAGTCGAGCAGCAGCCGGCCGATCAGCGTCGACTTGCCGTCGTCGACCGAGCCCGCGGTGGCGAAGCGGAGCAGGTCGGCGTCGCGGCCCGCGAGGCCGGGCGTGCTGGTCACTTCGGGGGTCTCGTCAGTGGTGGTGTCCTGGTCGGCCATCAGAAGTAGCCCTCCTTCTTCCGGTCTTCCATGGCGGCCTCGGAGAATCGGTCGTCGCCGCGGGTCGCGCCGCGCTCGGTCACCCGGGCGACCGCGATCTCCTCGATGATCCGCTCGATCGTGTCGGCCTCGGACTCCACACAGCCGGTGAGCGACAGGTCGCCGACGGTGCGGAAGCGGACGGTCTTCTCGACGACCTGCTCGCCCTCGCGGAGCGGGTTGAGCTCGGACTCGGAGAGCCACATCCCGTCGCGCTGGAAGACCCGGCGCTGGTGGGAGTAGTAGATGCCCGGGATCTCGATGCCCTCGCGGCCGATGTAGTCCCAGATGTCGAGTTCGGTCCAGTTGCTGATCGGGAAGATCCGCATGTGCTCGCCCTCGTGGAGGCGGCCGTTGTAGAGGCTCCACAGCTCGGGGCGCTGGTTCTTGGGGTCCCACTGACCGAACTCGTCGCGGTGGGAGTAGACGCGCTCCTTGGCGCGGGCCTTCTCCTCGTCGCGCCGGCCACCGCCGAACGCCGCGGTGAAGCCGCCCTCCTCGAGGGCGTTGAGCAGCGTGCCGATCTGGAGCCGGTTGCGGCTGGTCTTGCCGTCGTCGACGACGACGCCGTTGGCGATCGCCTCTTCGACGCTGGCCACGATCAGGCGTACGCCGAGTCGGTTGACCCAGTTGTCGCGGGTGGCGAGCACCTCGGGGAAGTCCAGGCCGGTGTCGACCTGGAGCACCGGGAACGGGATCTTGGCGGGGAAGAACGCCTTCTCGGCCAGGCGCATCATGACGATGGAGTCCTTGCCGCCGGAGAACATGAGGACCGGCTTCTCGAACTCGGCCGCCACCTCGCGGAAGATGTGGATGGACTCCGCCTCGAGCTGGTCGAGCTGGCTCAGCCGGTAGTCGGCATGGGTCACGGTCATCAGGATGGAGAGGCCATTTCTCGTCTAGTGGGATGCCCCGACGGGGCCGGCGATGGCTACCTCAGGGTATCGGGACCCCGGGGCGCATCGAAATCTTGACTGAGAAGGTGGACAAAAACCGCGTCTGCCAAGGGCTCCCCCACAATTGGGGAGGCCGGTGGTACAGACGTCTGGATGCCCGACGTCCCTAGACTCCAGCCGTGCGCATCTCCGTCTTCGGCTGTGGCTACCTCGGCGCGGTCCACGCGGCCTGCATGGCGTCGCTGGGCCACGAGGTGGTGGGCGTCGACGTCCTCGAGGAGCAGGTCGCCTCGCTGAGCGCCGGCCGGCCGCCGTTCCACGAGCCCGGGCTCGAGCAGCTGCTCGTCGACGCGCTGGCCACGGGCCGGCTGGAGTTCACCACCGATCCGAGCCGCGCGGCGGGCGCGGCCGTGCACTTCATCTGCGTCGGCACCCCCCAGAAGCGCAACGAGAACGCCGCCGACCTGTCCTACCTGCGCTCCGCCGTCGACAGCATCCTGCCGCTCCTGCGGCCCGGTGACGTGGTCGTCGGCAAGTCGACGGTCCCCGTCGGCACCGCCGAGGTGCTGGCCGAGCGCATCGAGGAGCGTGAGCCGGAAGCGGAGCTGGTGTGGAACCCGGAGTTCCTCCGTGAGGGGCACGCCGTCGCCGACACGCTCCACCCCGACCGGCTGGTCTACGGCCTCCGACCCGGTGACGGCGGCCAGCGGGCCGCACGGGTGCTCGACGAGGTGTACGCCGCGACGCTGGCCGACGGCACCCCCAAGATCGAGACCGACCTGGCCACCGCCCAGCTGGTGAAGGTCGCCGCGAACTCCTTCCTGGCCACCAAGATCTCCTTCATCAACGCGATGGCCGAGCTCTGCGAGGCGACCGGAGCCGACGTCACGATGTTGGCCGACGCGATCGGCCACGACGAGCGGATCGGGCGCAAGTTCCTCAACGCCGGCGTCGGCTTCGGCGGCGGCTGCCTGCCCAAGGACATCCGCGCGTTCATGGCCCGCGCAGGCGAGCTCGGAGTCGATCAGGCGCTGACGTTCCTGCGCGAGGTCGACTCGATCAACCTGCGCCGCCGGGTCCGGATGGTCGACCTGGCCCGCGAGGTGTGCGGGGGCTCCATCGTGGGCCGGCGGGTCGCCGTACTCGGGGCCGCGTTCAAGCCACACAGCGACGACATCCGCGACTCCCCGGCACTCAGCGTGGCCGCCCAGATGCAGCTGCAGGGCGCCCAGGTCACCGTGACCGACCCGCAGGCCATCGACAACGCCCGCAAGAAGTGGCCCGAGCTGGTCTACGCCGACACCGTCACCGACGCCGTCCGCGACGCCGAGGCGGTGCTCCTGCTGACCGAATGGCCGGAGTACGTCGCGCTCGACCCGGCGGCGCTCAAGGAGGCCGTCGCCGTCCCGCGGATCATCGACGGCCGCAACTGCCTCGACCCCGTCACCTGGCGCGCTGCCGGCTGGACCTACCGTGCCCTCGGACGGCCGTAGCGGCATCGGGGGCTCGGAAGGTCGAGCCCCCGAACTGGCCGAGGAGGCGCGGCGACAGGGCGCTCTGGTCGCCTCAAGCCCGCACGCGGAGGACGACCAAGCCTTCGCCGACTCCCTCGCGAATTCTCTGGATGGCGAGCCCGTCTTCACCAGAAAGAGCATCAAATGATGCTAGAATTGATGCGACCATAAGGAGGCAAGGATGCGCACCACTGTGACGCTGGACGACGAGGTCGTTGCCCGTGCCGCTGAACTCACGGGCATCACCGAGACCTCGGCCCTGGTTCGCGACGGCTTGGAGACCCTGATCCGGATCGAGAGCGCCAAACGGCTGGCCGCTCTCGGCGGCACCGACCGGGCCGCAACCGCCGTTCCGCGACGTCGCACCGGGTCGTGATCCTGGTCGACAGCTCCGTATGGATCGACCACCTGCACCAGGCCCAAGCTCGTTTGGTCGACCTCCTGGCCGCGGACGAGGTCGGCTCCCACCCGTGGGTCATCGAGGAGCTGGCGCTGGGCAGTATCAAAGATCGCGGAGTCTTCATCGAGTCCCTAGCCAGCCTACGAGCCTTTCCCGTGCTCGCCCACGCCGAGATACTCCAGTTCGTCGAATCCCGTCGCCTATGGGGTTGCGGGCTCAGCGCGGTCGACGCGCACCTGTTGGGCTCGGTGCTGATCACTCCGGGCGCTGCGCTGTGGACGCGTGACAAGCGGCTGAGAGCGGCGGCGGGAGAGGCCGGAGTGGCACTCGAGGGTTGAGGCGGCTACTGGCTGGAGGCTTCGCGTCGCTGGTCCGGATCGCGAGCTTGTTGCTCGCCCTCCAACTCGGCGACGGTCGGTGCGCCGAACATCGGTAGCCCCTCGTGACGGCGCAGCAGCCCCCAGACCAGCGGCACCAGCACGATCATCGCGATGCCCACGAGGGCGATCAGCATCGGATGGGTCTCCTCCTTGCCCAGCGGCGCCCAGCCGGCCTTGTCGAGCAGCGCGACGCCGCTCATGGTGAGCACCACGACGATGCCGCGCCGGATGAACGACTGGGGGACCCGCGGCGCGATCGTGCTGCCGATCAGGGTGCCGGGGACCGAGCCGATCACGAGCGGGATCAGCAGGTCCCAGTCGAGACCGTTGAGGGCGATGTTGGAGATCGCGGCGGCGAGCACCAGCGGGACCGCCTGCACCAGGTCGGTGCCGACCAGACGGACTGCGCTGAGCCCGGGGTAGAGCATCAGCAGGGCGACCATGATGACCGAGCCGCTGCCCACGCTGGTGATGCCGACCAGCAGCCCGCCGAGGGCGCCGACGAGCAGCGTGGGGATGGGGCGGATCCGCGGGTTGGGGTCGGCGTCGGGGACGCCGCTGCGGATCCGGCGCAGGTTGATGTAGAGCCGCAGGGCGTACGTCGAGGCGGCCAGCAGGAGGGCGAACCCGATGCACATCTTGAGCATGTAGTCGAGCTCGTCGGGGTCGTCGGTCAGCCCCGCCACGAGGTGGGGGCCGAGCAGCGCCATCGGGACCGAGCCGATGATCAGCCACATCGCCAAGGTGAGGTTGGGCGAGCCCTTCCGCGCGTGTACGGCGGCGCCGCCGGTCTTGTAGACGGCCGCCGCGGTCAGGTCGGCGGTGACGACGGTCGCCGCATCGCCCACGCCGAGGAAGATGAGTGCCGGGGTCATCAGCGCGCCGCCGCCCATGCCGGTGAGGCCGACGACGATGCCGACGAAGAAGCCCGCGGCCAGGATCGACAGGGCCGTGGTCGTGAACAGGTCCATGCGCTCGTGCTTCCGTGGGAGGGCGGTGCGTAGGGGCTCAGCGGTCGAGGACCGGCAGCACGGCGCGCAGCAGTTCCTCGAGGCGAGCCACGCACCCTGAAGCGGCCTCTGTCCCCCGACGATAGGGGTCCGGTACGTCGAGCGCCGGATCGGCGTGGCCGCGCGCGTCGCCCAGGTGGGCGAGCCGGGCCGCGCGGTCGAGCCCCTCGGGGAGCGAGCCGACCGCCGTCGCGAGCTGCCCGAGCGTGAAGACGGTGCGCCGGAGCTCCGGACGCTCGTCGAGCACGAAGGAGCGGTGCGCCACCTCCATGGTCACGACCAAGTCCGCGTCCGCGAGCAGGGCCGGGGTGAGGCGACGGCTGCGGAAGCCGGAGGTGTCCAGATCCCGGGGCAGGGCGGCGGCCAGGTCGGGGTTGATCGACTCGCCGTCCACGGCATGGGTCCCCGCGCTGGCGAACTCGACGCCGTCGAGCCCGGCGGCGCGGGCGAGGGCTTCGGCCGAGGGCGACCGGCAGGTGTTGCCGGTGCAGACGAACAGGACCTTCACGGCACTCACACGGTGAGGAAGCCGGCCTCGCGCAGGCCGGTGAGCACGTCACCGAGAGCGTCCTGGATGGACCGGCCCGTGGTGTCGACGCGGACGTCGGCGTCCTCGGGCTCCTCGTACGGCGACGAGATGCCGGTGAACTCGGGGATCTCACCCGCCCGCGCGCGCGCGTAGAGGCCCTTGCGGTCGCGTCGTTCGCACTCCTCCAGGGGGGTGGCGACGTGGACGAGGAAGAACGCCCCGCCGGCGTCGGCGACCATCGCCCGGACCTGCTGTCGGGTCTCGTCGAACGGCGCGATCGGGCTGACCACAGCGACTCCGCCGTGCCGGGAGATCTCGGCGGCGACCCAGCCGATCCGCCGGATGTTGGTCTCCCGGTCGGCCTTCGAGAAGCTCAGCCCGGCCGAGAGGTTCCGGCGTACGACGTCGCCGTCGAGGCTGGTCACCGTGCGCTCGCCCTGCTCGAGGAGCAGGTCGACCAAGGCCCGGGCCAGCGTGGACTTGCCGCTGCCCGACAGGCCGGTGAAGAACAGCACCAGCCCCTGGCGCTCCGGCGGCGGCCGGTCGTGGTCGACGACGGCTAGGACCTCTGGCGGGTAGTCCTCGTCGACGGCCTCGCGGAGTGCGTGCACCGGGTCACCGGCCGCGAACGTCTCCACCACCCGCACGCCCAGGTCGTGGTCGGCCTCGGGGTCGCCATGCGCCGGGAGCGGCACCGTGACGACGACGGCGTCGGGCAGCAGGCCGGCCGCCGCGCGGGTGGCGCGGACCAGGCCGACGGGGGAGAGCCACGGCGTACCGGTGCCGTTGAGGGCGAGGAGGGTGAGTGGGCCGAGCCCGGCCAACTCCTCGACCTGGGTGCTGGTCAGCGGGCCGCTCACCGGCACGACCGTCCGCCCGGCGTACCGCTCGCGGTAGGCGGCGGGCGCCAGCGCCAGCTCGCGGAACGGGCCGTACTGCGCGTGGGTCAGCGGGTCGACCCGGCCGCCCGGCCAGGCCACCTGCGCAAGCGGGAGTCCCTCGGGATCGACCAGCTCGGCGGCGCCGACCGAGCGGGCCTGGGCGGCCACCGGCTCGGGCAGCTCGAGCGTCACCGGGCTGCCCGGCTGGTTGAAGGAGTCGAGGTCGCCGAGCGCGCCGCTGGAGAGCAGTTCGAGGTCGTCGAGTTCGACCGGCGAGGGACAGTGCTGCGGCACGGGCGGGATCGGCACGTGCCGCATCCTCTCAGGCAGTGCCCTCCTAGGGTGAAGGCATGTCAGCTCCGGTGGTCGTTGCCGAGGTGGTCCGGTCCGGGTTCGTCGAGGGCCACCACCACGGCTCCGTCGTCGCGCTCGCCGCCGACGGAGCCACCGCGTGGTCGGTCGGTGACGCGACGTCACCGGTGCTGCCGCGCTCCTGCAACAAGCCCTTGCAGGCGTTGGGGATGGTCCGGATCGGCCTCGACCTGCCGCCGGAGCTGCTGGCCCTCGCCTGCGCCTCGCACAGCGGGGAACCCTTCCACCTCGATGGCGTACGCCGGATCCTGGCGTTGGGCGACCTCGACCCGGGTGCGCTGCAGACACCTCCGGACTTCCCGCTCGACGATGCCGCGAAGCTCGCCTCGATCCGCGCCGGCGACGAGCCCAGCCCGCTGGCGATGAACTGCTCGGGCAAGCACGCCGCGATGCTGCTCACCTGCGTGGTCAACGGCTGGGACACCGCGACCTACCGCTCGCCCGACCACCCGCTCCAGCAGTCGATCGCGGCCGCCTTCGCCGAGGTCACCGGTGAGCCCGTGGCGGTGACCGCTGTCGACGGCTGTGGCGCACCGCTGCTGTCGACGTCGTTGACCGGGCTGGCCCGAGGCTTCCGCGCTCTCGCGACGGCGACCAAGGGCCCGGAGCACAGGGTGGCCGAGGCGATCCGCGCCTATCCCGAATACGTCTCCGGCACCACCCGCGACGAGCTGAAGTTGCTCACCGCGATCCCGGGCGCGATCGGGAAGGCGGGCGCGGAAGCGTGCTACGCCGTCGCGCTCGCCGACGGCCGCGCGTACGCGCTGAAGGTCGACGACGGAGGCGCCCGGGCCCGTCCGGTGGTGATGGCCGAGGCCCTCCGCCGCGACGGCGTGCCCGCCGACGCCGGGGTCGATGCCGCCGCGCTCGACGACACCGGTCGGGTGCCGGTGCTCGGGGCCGGCGAGCCGGTCGGCGAGCTGCGGGCAGCGTTCTAGTGGTGCTGCGCTAGTGCTGCCCGGTCTCGTCCTGGTCGCGCTCGTTGTCGCCGCCGTCGCCGCCGGTCGCTATGGCCGCGTTGCGGCGCTGGCGCTGGGCGGCTGCTCACTGCTGTGGCTCCTGGTGAACAAGCCGATGGAGGGGGATGTGCTGGTCGTGGTGACCGACGATCACGGCCTCACCGCGGCGGATCTGGCGGGCATCGCCGGCGTGGTGCTAGCTGTCTTCTTGGTGGCATTCCCACGTAACTCCCCGTAAATATTGACGATGTGACCAGGTGCACACCGCCTCAGTTTGCATTTGCTAACTCCAGTTAGCACCATGGAGACATGGCCAAGGGACGAGTCGGCGAGCGGGTCGGGGAGCAGGTCAACAAGACCGCCGGGGCGCTCGGTGACTACCTCAAGGAGCAGCGGCTGTCCTCACGACTGTCGCTGCGCCAGCTGGCCGAGCAGGCCGGGGTGTCCAACCCCTACCTGAGCCAGATCGAGCGCGGCCTGCGCAAGCCCTCGGCCGAGGTCCTGCAGCAGATCGCCAAGGCGATGCGGATCTCCGCGGAGTCGCTCTACGTGCGGGCCGGGATCGTCAACCCGGTCGACGGGGTCGGGGGCTCGGTCGCGCTCGCGGTCCTGGGCGACACCCGGCTCACCGAGCGCCAGAAGCAGTCGCTGCTCGATGTCTACGCGTCGTTCCTCGCGCTCAACGGCCCCGAGGAGCCGGACGCGAACGACTCGCCCGAAGCACCCGAAGCATCAGCAACCACCACCCCACAGGAGAAGTGATCGACATGGCCAAGGCCACCTTTGACATCAAGGAGTTCCGCACCGAGGCCCAGCGGGGCCTACACGCCGGCGTCGGTGCCGCCGACCTCGCGCTCGAGACCGTTCTCGAGTACGTCGCCGGTGCCCAGAAGCTCGCGCAGCAGCGCTTCGAGGGCTACCAGAAGGACGCCGCGAAGGCGTTCACCACCGCCCAGCAACGGGCCCAGAAGTCGGTCCGCGAGTTCGACGCCAAGACGCTCCGTGCGCAGGCCACCACCGTGGTGACCGCCCGCGTGGACGAGCTCTCCAAGGACGCCAAGGCTCGCCGTGCGGCGATCGAGAAGCGCGTCGCCGAGCTGCAGAACGACGCCCAGAAGTTCGTGGTCGGCAACGTCGAGACCGCGACCGGCACCTACGCCGACCTCGCCAAGCGCGGCGAGAAGGTCGTCAAGCGGATCCGCAAGGAGACCTCCGCGGTCGCCGACCCGGGCCCGGTGGCGAAGTCCACCGGCGAGACCGTCACCGCCAAGAAGGCTCCCGCCAAGAAGGCCACTGCGAAGAAGGCTCCGGCCAAGAAGACCGCCGCCAAGAAGGCTCCGGCCACCAAGGCTGCGGCCCCGAAGGCCACCGCCGGCGAGTGATCTCCTGATCCTCTCTCACCCACCGAGGCCCCCGCGGAAGACCGCGGGGGCCTCGGTGCGTTCCCCTACGATGTAGCCATGGTCGACGTCTTCCACCTCGAGAGCACGGTCGGACTCGTCGTCTATTTCGCGCTGCTCGCGGTCAAGATCTTCGCCCTCGGCAGCGCGTTGATGTACTCCAGCGAGTCCTACGAGGCGGCCAACAAGCTGACCAAGACGGCCTGGTGCGTGATCCTCGGGCTCGGCGTGGCCCTCTCCTTCATCCCGCTCGGGATGATCCTCAACCTCGTCGCCGCCATCGCGGCGTTCGTCTACCTCGCCGACGTACGCCCGGCTCTGGCCGGGCTCACCCGCCGGCGCTGAGGTAGCGCTCCAGCGCGACCTGCGCATCCTCGGGCTCGAACCCGGTGGCCCGGAGCTTGCCGAGGTCCATGACGCTGCGCAGCGGGCGAGGGGCGAGCTCCTTGCCGGCGAAGTACTCCTCGGTCGTCACCGTGGTCACGTCGTCCGGCGAGCGGCCGCTGAGCGCGAAGACCGCCTTCGCGACGTCTGCGAACGACGTCGGTTCGCCGCCGTTGCTCACGTTGTAGGTGCCGTACGACGCGCCGACGTCGAGCAGGTGTCGGGTGGCGCGGGACAACTCGTCGGTGAAGGTCAGCCGACCCACCTGATCGTCGACCACCGAGGGGCTGACGCCGTTGGCGGCCAGTTGCTGCATGGTGCGCACGAAGTTCTTGCCGGAGCCGATGACCCAGGAGGTTCGCAGCACGTAGTGGCGTGGAGCCGTGGCCGCGGCGATGTCGCCGGCGGCCTTGGACTGCGCGTAGACGCCCAGCGGTGAGAGCGGCTCGTCCCCGGTGTGCGGATCGACCGTGCCGTCGAAGACGTACTCGGTCGAGTAGTGCACCAGGGTGAACCGGTGCTCGACCGCCAGCCGCGCGAGCGTGGCCGGAGCGCCGGCGTTGGCCGCCCACGCGGTACGCCGCCCGTCGGGCTTCTCCGCCGCGTCGACCGCGGTGTAGGCGGCGGCGTTGAGGACCAGGCCGTAGTCGTTCCACGGCCACGCCGCCACCTGGTCCGGGTCGGTGACGTCGAGTTCGTCGAGGTCCACCAGGTCCGCGCCGGGGAAGTCGGCCTGCAGTGCGGTCCCGAGCTGACCCTTGTGGCCGATGATGAGCGTCTTGCGGGGCTTCATCGGCTCGACGTCGGCGAGCATCGGCGTGGTCTGGTCCTTGTCGCTGATCTCCGCCTCGTCGAGCGGGATCGGCCACGGGATGGCGACGGTGGGGTCGGCGAGGCTGAGGGCCGGATAGGCGAGGCCGGGGCGCCAGTGGTCGTTGACGAGGTAGGAGTAGGTCGTGTCGTCCTCGAGCACCTGGTAGGAGTTGCCGACCCCGCGGGGCACGAAGACCGCGACGGTCGGGTCGGCCTCGATGGTGAACACCGCGCCGAAGCTGTCGCCCTCGCGCATGTCGACCCACGCGCCGAAGATCCGACCGTGCGCCACGGAGATGAACTTGTCCCACGGCTCGGTGTGCACCCCGCGGGTCACGCCGCGCCGGGCGTTGTAGGCGACGCTGTGCTGGACCGGCCCGAAGTCGGGCAGCCCCAGCGCGGTCATCTTGGCGCGCTGCCAGTTCTCCTTGAACCAACCCCGGCTGTCCTCGTGCAGCGGCAGCCGGACGACCAGCAGCCCGGGGATCGGCGTGGTCTCGACGGAGAGCTCGGCCACGGGCGTGCTCACTGACCCTTGGCGGCGTAGAAGGCCTCGGTTGCCTGCTTGTGCGGCCGCCACCAGTCCTCGTGAGAGCGGTACCACGCCACGGTGTCGGCGAGCCCGGCCTCGAAGTCCTGGAACCGCGGCGACCAGCCCAGCTCGGAGCGGAGCTTGCCGGACTCGATGGCGTAGCGGCGGTCGTGGCC
>DOWL01000055.1:16737-17226 GCA_003519585.1 Nocardioides sp.
GATGGCGTAGCGGCGGTCGTGGCCCGCGCGGTCGGTGACGAACTCGATGTCGTCCTCGTTGCGGCCGAACGCCGCGAGGAGCGCCTTCACGACCTGGAGGTTGTTGCGCTCGCCATCGGCGCCGATCAGGTAGGTCTCGCCGATCCGGCCCTGCTCGAGAATGCGCAGCACGGCCGAGGAGTGGTCGTCGGCGTGGATCCAGTCGCGGACGTTGAGCCCGTCGCCGTACACCTTGGGCGGCACGCCGTCGATCAGGTTGGTGATCATCCGCGGGATGAACTTCTCGATGTGCTGCCAAGGGCCGTAGTTGTTGGAGCAGTTGGAGATCGTGGCGCGGACACCGAAGCTGCGGACCCAGGCGCGGACCAGGTGGTCGGAGCCGGCCTTGGAGGCGCTGTACGGCGAGGAGGGCTGGTAGGGCGTGTCCTCGGTGAACCGCTTCGGATCGTCGAGATCGAGATCGCCGTAGACCTCGTCGGTGGAGACGTG
>DOWL01000156.1:0-6617 GCA_003519585.1 Nocardioides sp.
CTCGTTTTCGAGCGTCGTCGACAAACGCCACGGGGCCAGAAGAGGTACCTCGTGATCAGCATCCGCAATCTCACTGTCAGCTATGGGCAGAACAAGCCCATCGACAGTCTTTCGCTCGATATCGATGGTGGTTGCGTCGCCATCACCGGGCCTAGTGGCAGCGGTAAGTCGACACTGCTGCGATCCATCGCAGGGCTCCAACGACCTCATAGCGGCACCATCGCCATCAACGGCGAACGAGTCGCGGACGCGGGCCGCTTCTCGGCTGGTGATCCTCGAGTCGGGCTCATCCACCAGGACTACCGCCTCGTTCCGTTTCTGACCATCCGTGAGAACTTGCAGCTTGCCGCAGAGGTGCGCCAGCTCGACCTCGACGATGAGGCCTGCGAGGGCGCGCTCGAGCAGGTCGGTCTCGGCCACATCACTCCGACGCGCAAGCCCGCCTCGCTGTCGGGCGGAGAGCAGCAGCGCCTGGCCATCGCGAGACTCTTGATCTGTCGGGTCGACGTCGTCCTTGCCGATGAGCCGACCGGCGCTCTGGACCTCGACAACACCGAGCGCGTCGGGAGGATCCTGGTCGGGCTCGGGGAGCTGCCTGGAGTCACCGTGCTCGTCGCCACGCAAGACCCGGTCGTAGCTGCGATGTGCGAGACCGTCTACCGCCTTGAGTGTGGACACCTCGCCGCATGACGTCGAAGCCCATCCGCATCCATCGGAGCTGGGCGCGGTATCGCTGGCGGATGTTGGTGCTGATCGGGCTTGTGTGTGCGGTCTTCGCCGCCGCGGTGGTCGGCGTGGCAGCCATCGTCGCCGCCTCCCGTCAGGCGATCGACGACAGCACGGCTGGCAACCAGGCCGGCCGTCCTTTCGTCGTACAGACGGGCGCCGGCCTTGCAAGGACTCTCGACGCCACCGACGGCTTTGAGCCGATCGCCGAATCGCTCGGGACCATCGCCTCCGGATCCCGTCTGGTGGACGGTACGGTCCGGGTCACGAAGAGCCCGCAACTGCCGGTCGCGACATTGCTTGACGGACGACGTGCAGAGCAGCCCGCCGAAGTGCTCGTGACCCTCGCCACCGCCTCGACCCTCGCCGTCCACATCGGCGATGACGTCGAGGTAGCGGCAGCCGACCAACACGCCGTTTCCTACCGCGTCGTGGGCGTGGTCGTCGATCCCGCGGATAGAACGGCTCAGGGGGCCATTCTCAACGACGCCGACCTGGAACCGTCCGCGGTCGCGGTCTGGGCATCGGACCACGATCCCGCCAGTCTGAAGACAGTGCGAACGGCACTGGAGCGACGGACGGCGAGCTATCAGACGCTGGACTCCGCTCTGGAGACGTCGGACGAGCGTCTCCCGGACGCGATCGCGGACCTGAAGTACGTCCCGTGGGTGCTCATGGCGGTTGCGTCGTGTGTGCTCCTGGGTCTGTTGCTCGCGCTTCTGCCGGTGGCACGCGGAGATGTGGCCGGACTACAAGCAGCCGGGATGACCGCGCGCGCGGCTTCGTCACCGATCGTCATATGCGTCGCTGCTTCGGTCCTCGTCGGCCACGTCCTCGGCGTCGTCGGCGTTCAGGCTTCCTTGGCTCTCGCTCGTGATCCCCTATCCGCCGCAATCGGGCAGTACTGGCTCGTCGTTCCGGTGCCGTGGACAACAACGATCCTCTCGTTGGCCGTAGTCGCGGCCGGCATTGTCGTCGTGCCGCATGTGGTGGCCGTTGCCGAGATCGGGCAGACGTGGCGGTCACGACGAAGCCCCAAGGTCGCCTCGGGGCCCATCTATTCGGCCCTCGCGCTGCTCGTCGGTGTGCTGGTCATGGGCGCAGCATCGCTCGGCACCCTGTCGGTTCCGCCATCACAGGTGACCTTGGCGGCTCCGCTCGGAGCAGTCCTCGTTGCTGGTGGGCTTCCGGCGTTCATGAGGAGGGCGCTGGCGTCCCGGAAGAGCCGAGCAGCCACGCGCGTGATCGATCTACGCCTCTCGCACGGTGTTCACGGCGCCGTCACGTTCGCCTGCATCGTCATTGCCGCCGCTTCCTCCCACTCGGCCCAGGTGAGCCAAGACTCATCAGCATTCGAGAGCAGCACGCGCGCGGAGGCTCCCAGTGGATCACTGCTGATCGACGCCCTGCCCGATGACGCAGCCGGCACGCTCACGAGGCGGTTTACCGACCTGGGCGGCGAACAGTTCGATGCCTACGAGGTGCCGCTCGAGACCGACACCCAGTTGCGGGTCACCAGTCCTGACCTCATCCGCTGCATGTCGGAGCGACACACACTCGATCCCGATGCCGTGCCGGCTGAGTGTCTCCCGACAGGTACGTACTCGACGATCAACACTGTCGTCATCTCCACCACCTCGATCCCGGCGCCGTCGGCGGACCCGGCCCTCATCCAAGGTGGCGAGGTGGGGGTCCTCACGTTCCCGACCGGGAGCCGCACCGCCTCCACGACGAACACGGTCGCAGCTTCCCCGGGTGACACGCTGGGCGGCCACCTTCCGGGCCTGGTGCTTCCCGCAGACCCCGACGTCCTAGACCAGTACGGTCTCCAACCGGGTGGGACTCAGATCGTGGTGCTACTCGACTTCGGGAGCCTCGGGGAGCAGGCCAAGGCGTCGCTGCGTTCCGACGTAGCCCGCCTCGGACCGGGTGCCCAGGTGATGGACTCGACCGGCGACTCCGCGTACCAGCGCGACCGCGTCGTCGCCGCCGGGCAAGCCATGGCGGCGGGCGTTCTCGCATCGGTGATCCTGATCCTCGCCGCCGCTGTCGTTGCTCTTGCTCACCGCCGCACGATGCGCGTTCTGATCGACATCGGCACCCCGTCTCGGCCGCGGGTTGGGATGGCTCTGAGGTGGGCGGCGTTTCCGGCCCTCTCGATCTTGGCCACCCTCCCGATCATCGTCGCGGCCGCGCAGGTCGCCGGGGTCGGCAGCTTCGCCGATAGCGGCTACTGGTGGGCGGTGCCTCCGGCAACGCTGCTCCTAGCCAGCGTGGTGATGCCGGCACTCCTGCTCAGAGTCCCACCCAGGCTCGGAGAGTGAGTCCACGCCTTCAGGGCAGCTCCGGCACCAGCCCCTGCACGAGGTCGTACGTCGCGCGGTCGGCAGCGGCGACCAGCCCGGCCGGCGCCGGGTCCTGGGGTCGGTAGCGAGCGCCGTCGAAGGTGCCCACCACCCCGCCGGCCTCCTCCAGGAGCAGCGCGCCGGGCGCGTGGTCCCAGGGCTTGGCTCGCCGGTAGACCACGTAGTCGGCCTCGCCCTCGACCAGTTTGGGGTAGTCGACCCCGCAGCACACCCAGGTCAGCTCCAGCGCCTTCAGCGTGCCGAGGGCCTGGCCGATCCAGCTCCGGCGGGAGGTGACGCCACGAAGGGCCGGACCGACCGGCGGACGGGTGAGCCGCTCGCCGTTGCGCCAGGCTCCCCCGCCCCGCTCGGCGACGTACGCCGTGTCGAGCTGCGGCTGCCAGATCCAGGCCCGTACGACGTCGCCGTCACGCAGCTCCGAAACCATCACCGCATGGAGGGGTGAGCCAGAGACGAAGTTCTTGGTGCCGTCGACGGGATCCACGGTGAACGCGTGCTCGGCGGTCAGGAACCGCTCCACGAGCGTGCTGTCGACCTCGCTGGCCTCCTCGCCGAGGACCAGCGCCTCCGGGTAGGCGCCGGTGAGCGCCGCGGTGATCGCCACCTCGGCCTCGCGGTCGGCCACGGTGACGAGGTCACCGGGGTTCTTCTCGCTGATCTGTTCCTGCGTGAGCGCGCGGAAGCGGGGATTGATGATCTCCTCGGCGACGTCCTGGAGCAGGTGGAGGACCTCGACGGTCGTGAGTCCGGTGCTCACGCCTCGAACGGCTCGCCGTCGAACCGCTGCCAGGTCACGAACTCGGCGACCGGCTGCCGGCGCAGCTTGGTGGGCTGCTTGACGGGCTTGCCGAGCGGCACGACCGCCGCCACGGCGTACTCCTCGGGGATGCCCAGCAGCTCCTTGACCGCCGGCTCCTCGGCGACTGCCATCGTGGTGAAGGTCCCGCCGAAACCTTCCTGCCGCGCGGCGAGCAGGATGTTCCAGACCAGCGGATACACCGACGC
This sequence comes from Nocardioides sp., assembly GCA_003519585.1. GTDB lineage: Bacteria > Actinomycetota > Actinomycetes > Propionibacteriales > Nocardioidaceae > Nocardioides. The sequence goes on from DOWL01000156.1 coordinate 4,098, forward strand.
CCCGCCGACGATCCCCAGCCGGTCGAGGTCCTGGTCCGTCGCTGCGACCGCTGCCAGGTCGACGCACACAACCAGCAGTACGGCGGCGCGGAAGACCGGCTCCAGCATGAAGGCGGGCGCCTCGGCCGTTGCCAACTCCTCCGCCGTCGGGCCGGGCTCGAGCGGATTCCACGGGACCTGACCCTTGGCATTCTGTGCGGCGTACCGTCGGGAGGCCGGCTCGGTCAGCCGGGCCAGCGCCTTCCGCGTTTCGGCGTCGGTGACCAGGACGATATGCGCGCCCTGCCGGTTGCCGCCGCTCGGCGCGAACCTCGCATGGTCGAGGATCCGGGCGAGTACGTCGTCGGGCAGCGGATCGTCGGTGAACTCCCTGATCGCCGCGGTGGACCGCATGACCTCGTAGAGCTCCATGCGTCTAGTCTCGCAGCCGTGAATCCCGTGACTGGACTGTCCCTGGGGCGGATCGCCGTCGGCACCGTCTCGTTCGCCAAGCCGGGCCTCGCCGCCGGCGCATTCGGCCTCGACATCGAGAACAATCCGCAGGCTCCCTACCTGGCTCGACTCTTCGGCTCCCGGGAGGTCGCGCTCGGCGTGGCCACCCTGCTCGCCCGGGGCGCGACCCGGCGCAACCTCGTCCTCGCCGGCATCGGCGTCGACCTGGCCGACGCCGCCACCGGGGTGTTGGGGATCCAGGACAAGTCGGTGCCCGTCAAGACCGGCGCGATGCTGATCGTGCCGGCCGTGCTTGCGGTGCTGTCGGGCTTCGCAGGGCTTCGCGCCGCCCGACGCTGACCCGCTAGCTGACCAAGAAGACCGTCAGGGCGACCACGCCCACGACGACGATGACCGCGCGCAGCACCGGGCCGGGCAACCGCCGGCCGACCGTGGCGCCGAGCTGACCGCCGATCACCGAGCCCACGGCGATCAGGCCCACGATCTGCCAGTCGACGTGCGCCACGACGATGAAGATCAGGCCCGCGACCCCGTTGACGAGGGCGGCGAGCACGTTCTTGAGTGCGTTGAGCCGTTGCAGGTCCTCGGGGATGCCCACCCCCAGGATGCCCATCAGCAGCACGCCCTGGGCGGCGCCGAAGTAGCCGCCGTACACGCCGGCCAGGAGCACGCCAGGCCGCACCCACCATGCCCCCAGCACCGGGTCGCGGGGCGCGGCGCCCGGCGCGTCGTGCCGGGCGGCGACCCACCGCGAGATCCGCGGCTGGAACATCACCAGCACGATGCCCAGCCCGACCAGGATCGGGACGATGGCCGAGAAGGCCGCCTTCGGAAGCACCAGGAGCAGGACCGCACCGACGATCCCGCCGATGAGCGAGGCCGCGCCGATCCGGATCGACCGGGACCGCTGACCCTCCAGCTCGCGGCGATATCCCACCACGCCCGAGACCGACCCGGGCACCAGGCCGACCGTGTTGGAGACGTTCGCGGTGACCGGGGGTACGCCGAACGCGAGCAGGGTCGGGAACGTGATCAGCGTCCCCGACCCCACCACCGTGTTGATGGTCCCGGCCGCGACGCCGGCCAGGCCGATGGCGACGGCTTCGAGCGGGGACACCCCGTGAGGCTACGAGGCCGGCGGCTCCGGGGGTGCCGGAGGGGTAGTCGCGGGACCGGGGTGGGCCGCGCTGGCCGCCTCGGCGATCGCAGCCTGGACCGCCTCGTTGGCCTTGCTGACCTCCTCGTCGGCGAGGGCACCGCTCCCGCCGAGCTTCGCCGGCTCGTAACTGCCGAGGTCGACCCTGGTACGCGGCCCCTCAGACTCCTTCGGGATGCCGGCGATCTCGTGGATCGAGGAGCCCAAACCCTCCAGGGCTTTGGTGATCTCAGAGGGGATGACCCAGACCTTGTTGGCGTCGCCCTCCGCGATCTTCGGCATCATCTGGAGGTACTGGTAGGCCAGTAGCGCCTGGTCGGGCTGACCGTCGTGGATGGCCTGGAAGACCATCTGGATGGCCTGCCCCTCGCCCTGAGCGCGCAGGATCGCCGACTCTCGGTCGGCCTGGGCGCGCAGGATCTGCGACTCCCGATCGCCCTCGGCGTTGAGGATCGCGGACTGCTTGTTGCCCTCGGCGGTGAGGATCGAGGACTGCCGCTGGCCCTCGGCAGAGAGGATGAGCGCCCTCTTGTCGCGGTCGGCGCGCATCTGCTTCTCCATCGCGTCCTTGATCGACGGCGGCGGGTCGATGCCCTTGATCTCAACCCGGTTGACCCGGATGCCCCACTTGCCGGTCGCCTCGTCGAGGACGCCGCGCAGGCCGTGGTTGATCTCCTCACGGCTGGTCAGCGTCTGCTCGAGGTCCATACCACCGACGATGTTGCGCAGGGTGGTCATGGTCAGCTGCTCGACCGCCTGGATGTAGTTGGCGATCTCATAGGTCGCGGCGATCGGATCGGTGACCTGGAAGTAGATGACGGTGTCGATCGAGACGACGAGGTTGTCCTCGGTGATCACCGGCTGCGGCGGGAAGCTCACCACCTGCTCGCGCAGGTCGATGAGGTAGCGGA
>DOWL01000156.1:6744-7585 GCA_003519585.1 Nocardioides sp.
GCGCAGGTCGATGAGGTAGCGGACCTTGTCGACGAACGGCACGACGATGTTGAGGCCGGCCGGCAGCGTCTGCTTGTACTTCCCGAACCGTTCGACGATGCCGGCGCGGGCCTGCGGCACGATGCGCACGGTCTTGACCAGCAGCGTGATGACGAACAGGAACAGCAGGACCAGCAGGATGAGCACGATCAGTGCGCCCATGGAGCACTCCTTCGGGTCGGGTGAGCGGCGGTCCCCGGGGTCAGGACTCGATGCTCGGTATGGGATGGACGTACGCCGTGGCTCCGCGGATCTCCAGGACTTCGACGGTACTGCCCGGCTCGATGGACAAGGTCTCGTCGTAGGGCCGGGCGGTCCAGATCTCGCCGGCCAGCTTGATCTGCCCGGCCTCCAGCCCGGTGATGCGCTCGGTGACGATGCCCTGCCGGCCCACCAGCTTGCCGTGGCCCAGCGACAGCTCGGGGCCGCTGTGCAGCCGCTTGACCAGCGCGGGACGGACCAACGCCAGGCACCCGACCGAGGCGGCCGCAGCGACGATCGCGGCCACCGCACCAGGGGCTCCCAGCAGCGCGGCCACCATGCCGACCAGCGCTCCCATCGCCAGCATCAGCAGGACCAGATCGAGGCTGAACATCTCGGCGATCCCAAACACGATCGCCAGGCCGAGGAAGACGCCGGCCAGGTGTTCGCTGAGCCAGTCCATGCCCGGACCCTATGCGATCGGTGGCTGCGAGGTCCGGCGTTGGCGCCGTCGTGCCGACCAGCGTCCGCCGGCGTGCTGCAGGACCAACGGCATCCCGAAAGTCTCCGAGAGGTTGTGCTCGGTCAGCACCTCGTCGAG